>DAOSEM010000006.1 GCA_035363115.1 Syntrophales bacterium
CGCTGCGACGGCAGGGTACCCCGAAAAAGCCGCTATTCGCGCTCCGGGAAGCCCCTCTACCCGACCGACGTTCGCAAGTAAAGACAGGCGAAATGTCCCTGTTTGTGCCGGCCGACGTTCGCGGGGGCGCGACCGGGGGTTCCCAGAGGAGCAATTGGAAAACGTTTCCGGACCCCAGGCTCTTCCGTTTCAGAAGGCGAAGAGCGGAAACGTTTTCGCGACGGCGGGAGCCCCCGTGGCAGCCCCCGTGCTATGATGCTTGAATCAAGGGAAAGCACCGGGAGACAGCAGAGCCAAAATATACGATGTATAGAGCGAATGCCTGCGTCTGGAAGGGAGAAAAAAGAGGGGAAAGGTAGCGGAGGACAGGCGAACGCCTGTCCTCCGTGTTTGTTCAGCCCAGGTTCGCGACGGCCTTGGCGATCCGGCGCAGCCCCTCTTCGATGTTTTTCATGGAGGTGGCATAGGAGAGACGGATGAACCGGTCGTCGCCGAAGGCGCCGCCGGGAACAACCGCCACGTTCGCCTCCTCCAGCAGGAATTCCGTCACGTCCGCAGAACCGCTGAGAACCCTGTCGCGCCACTTGCGCCCGAACAGCCCCTCCACGTTCGGAAAGACGTAGAAGGCGCCCTCGGGCAGGCGGCAGGATACGCCCGGCGCCGCATTCAAACCCGCCGTGATGACGTCGCGCCGCTTCTGGAATTCCACGACCATGGCCTTTACGACGGACTCGTCGCCGTTCAGGGCCGCCACGGAGGCCTTCTGGGCGATGGAGGTCGGATTCGAGGTGTTCTGGCTCTGGAGGTCCGTCGCCGCCTTGATGGCCTCCCGGGGACCGGCGGCATAGCCGATCCGCCAGCCCGTCATGGCATAGGCCTTGGACACGCCGTTCACGACGACGGCCTGGTCCTTCAGCCGGCCGTCGACGCTGACGATGTTGGCGAACTTCCGGCCGTCGTAGAGGATCTTCTCGTAGATGTCATCGGTGATCACCAGGATCCCCGTTTCCAGGACGACTTCCGCAAGGGCCTTCAGCTCCGCCTCCGTATAGGCAGACCCCGTCGGGTTGGAAGGGCTGTTCAGAATGAGGGCCTTCGTCCGTCCCGTAGCGGCCTTCCGGAGTGCCTCCGGGCGAACCTTGAACCCGTCCTTCTCCTCCGTCGCCAGGATCACCGGCGTCCCCCCTGCCAGAACAACCAGGTCCGGATAGGACACCCAGTAGGGCGCCGGGACGATCACCTCGTCCCCCTCGCCGAAGAGGACCTGGGCCAGGTTGTACAGGCTGTGCTTGGCCCCGCAGGAGACCATGACCTCGGGCCGGCTGTACGCGAGGCCGTTGTCGCGGTTCAGCTTGGCGATGACGGCGTCTTTCAGGTCATCGATCCCCCCGACGGGGGTGTATTTCGTGAAGCCCGCCCGGATGGCCTCCTCGGCGGCCTTTTTGATGTGCTCCGGCGTATCGAAGTCCGGCTCTCCGGCCCCGAAGCCGATGATGTCCCTGCCGGCCGCCTTGAGGGCCGCCGCCTTTGCCGTCACGGCCAGGGTCGGAGACGGCTTGATGAGGGTTGCTCGAGGTGACAGCTTCATGATTTCCATTCCTATTTCTTGTCGAATTTTTCCTGCAGCTTTCTGTGGATGAGATCGGGTACCAGGCCCCGGACGGAGCCGCCGAGGCTTGCCGCCTCCTTGATGAGGTTGGAACTGGTGTAGAACCACTTGTAGCCCGTCATGAGGAATACCGTCTCCACGTCCCGGTTGAGGCGACGGTTGATGAGGGCCATCTGGAACTCGTACTCGAAGTCGGACACGGCCCGGAGGCCTCTCAGGATGATGCCGGCTCCCGTATTGCGGGCGTAATCCACCAGCAGCCCCGCGAAGCTGTCCACCCGGACCCGCTCCCAGTCGTGCACCGATTCCTTGAGAACCTGGTGAATCAACTCCATCCGCTCCTGGACCGTGAAGAGGGATGCCTTGTTTGGGTTGTACGCCACGAGAACCACCAGTTCGTCAAAGATCCGGAGCCCCCGCTCGATGATGTCGATATGGCCGTTTGTGATGGGATCAAAAGAACCAGGATAAACAGCGATCTTTTTCATGCGTATTCTTCTCCGCGCGCATTCTTTTCGTAAAAAGATAAAATCGTGTCGCCGTATTGTCTCGTGTCCGCCATGCGCCAGCCTTCCGCCGTCCCGGCCGCCCTTTCCTCCCTGGATGAATGCTGGATCACCAGTCGTCCCTCCGGGACCAGGAGCGGCCACTCGGCCGTCTCCTTCAGGATCCCGCCGGTCCGTTTCCCGGCGTAGGGCGGATCGGCAAATACCAGATGGAAGCGCTCCCCCCGGTGGGAGAGCCGCCGGATGCCCGTGAAGGCATCGGTTTCCAGGACCTCCGAGGATCCGTCGAAACCGCACTCCCGGATGTTTCTCCTCAGGAACCCGGCCATCCTCGGGTCCTGCTCCACGAAGACCACACGGGCGGCGCCCCGGCTCAGAGCCTCGATGCCGACCGCCCCGGAGCCGGCGTAGAGATCCAGGAAGGCGAATTCCCGGACATCCCGGAGGATGTTGAACAGGGCCTCCCGGATTCGGTCGGACGTGGGCCGGGCACGGTTTCCCTTCGGGGCGAAGAGCCGTTTCCCCCGGGCCGTTCCGGCGATCACCCTCATTCGCCCGCCTCCCGCATCACCGGGCCTTCCGGTCCACCGCCGACAACTCCCGATGGTTCACAGGTACTTCCGGATCAGGATCTCGGCGATCTGGACGGCATTCAGGGCCGCTCCCTTTCGAAGGTTGTCCGAAACCACCCACAGGTTGATCCCGTTGGCGATCGACTCGTCTTCCCGGATCCTCCCCACAAAGGTCTCGTCCTTTCCGGCGGCATGGATTGCCAGGGGATACTGCCGGCTCGCCGGATCGTCCACCACCTTCACACCCGGCGCTTTGGCAAGAATCTCCCTGACCTCCGCAGCGGTGATCTTCCGCTCCGTCTCGATGTTCACCGATTCCGAATGGCAGTAGAACACGGGCACCCGGACGGTCGTCGCCGTCACCGCGATGGAGGGGTCCATGATCTTCTTCGTCTCGTTGACCATCTTCATCTCTTCCTTGGTGTACCCGTTCTCCATGAAGACATCGATCTGGGGCAGGCAGTTGAAGGCAATTTGGTGGGGATAGACCTTCACCGCCGGCTCCTGGCAGGCCAGGAGCGCCCGGGTCTGATGTTCCAGCTCGTCGATGGCCTTCTTGCCGGTTCCGGAGACGGCCTGGTAGGTGGAGACGATGATCCGCCTGATCCGGGCGGCATCGTGAATCGGCTTGAGGGCAACCACCATCTGGATGGTGGAGCAGTTCGGATTCGCGATGATTCCCCGGTTCTTGTACCGGGCGATGGCCTCCGGATTGACCTCCGGAACGACCAGGGGGATCTCCGGCACCATGCGGAAGGCGTTCGTATTGTCCACCACGACACAGCCCGCCTGGGCCGCGATCGGGGCGAACTTCTCGCTGATGCTCCCACCGGCGGAGAAAAGCCCGATCTGGACGCCGCCGAAGGAATCTTCTTTCAGGACCTCCACGGGGTAAGACTTCCCCCGGAACTCCAGGGACTTGCCCAGGGATCGCTCGGATGCCAGCAGCTTGAGCTTCCCGACGGGAAAGTCACGCTGCTCCAGGATCCGGATCATTTCATTGCCCACGGCACCGGTGGCGCCGACCACTGCGACACTCCATGAATTCATGACAAACCCTTTCCGAACAAAGTAAAAGGGCAGAGCTCCGGAGCGGGGCATGTCGCCGCATTCCTTTGCGCCTACCCTTCCTGATGGCGGTTACTTCTTGGTCATAGGATGCGTATCGGCATGACCGGCCGAATTCTTTCCCTCTGCGCCGTAAATCGCCCTCCGGATCAGCTTGTAGAGCAGCCAGGCCGGACCGGAGAGGCTATACCCGGCAAAGAACGTGAACACCATGATCTGGGGCTCCGCAACGATGATGACCAGGATGAATACAATGAGCACGAAGGATATGAACGGCTTCCGGGCGAAGAAATTCAGATCCTTGAAGCTGTAGTACTTGATGCTGCTCACCATGAACAGCGACAGGCAGATGACGCCGACCAGTACCCCCGTATTGGGGAACAACCCCTGGAAGCCCATGTAATGGTAGAGGAGAACCCCTGTGGCGATCACGGATGCCGCCCCCGGAATCGGCAGCCCGTTGAACACCTTGCTCTCGATGATGCCGATCTGGATATTGAACCGGGCGAGCCGCAAGGCCCCGCAGGTGACGAACAGGAAGGCCGCCAGCCATCCCCACTTGCCGAAGGCGTGAAGCGACCAGGTATAGGCCAGGATGGACGGTGCAACCCCGAAGGCCACCAGGTCCGCCAGGGAATCGTACTCGGCCCCGAACTTGCTGGTCGTGTTTGTCATCCGGGCGATCCGGCCGTCCAGGCCGTCCAGGACGAGGGCTGCCATGATCGCCCAGGCGGCCGTCTCGAAATGGCCGTGGGTCGAGACCACCACCGAGTAGAAGCCGCACAGCATGCTGGCCGTCGTAAAGAGGTTCGGAAGAACGTAGATTCCCTTCTTCATGCCGTCGCGCATGCGACCGGTTTTCTCGCTCACGGAAGCACCCCCAGGGGGGTCTCCCCGGCCCGGGTCACGTCTCCGACCTTAACGGAGATCGTGGACTCCAGGGGCAGGAAGACATCCAGGCGCGAACCGAATCGGATGAGCCCGAATCGCTCGCCCCGGGTTACGGTCATGCCCTCGTTCAGCCAGCAGACGATCCTCCTGGCCACCAGCCCGGCGATCTGAATCGTCAGGATCTTCTTTCCGTCTTCCGTCCGGATCAGGACGGCGTTGCGCTCGTTGTCGGACGACGCCTTGTCCAGGCTCGCCACGAGAAACTTTCCCTTGTAGTAGCGGATCTGCTCCACCGTCCCAGAGCAGGGTGCGCGGTTCACGTGGACGTTGAAGACATTCATGAAAATGGAGATCTTCCTGGCCCTTCCCTGCAGGATATCCGCCTCTTCCGCCTCGCCGATGAAGATGACTTTCCCGTCGGCGGGGGAAATGACAAGGCCCGCCGCATCCGGTGTTTTTCTCTCGGGATTCCGGAAAAACCAGAGCACGAAAAGGGTGATGAGCGCCAGGATCGTCGCGGAGACGGGATAGCCGGCAAACCAGGAGGTCAGCGCGAAGAAGGCTGGGATGGCGATGAAAGGGATGCCTTCCGGTACGATGATGCTGTTTCGGCTCATGAATTTATTCTCCCGGCGGGCGTCGGCCGACCCCGGACTATGATTTGCCTAATATCCGAGAACGGTCCGGATGTCAACGGAGTTCCCGCCCGGCGGGGCCTTACCCACTTGTCTCGGCCTCGGATTTCCGCAGGTAGGCGGGGATGAACGTGAGGGGGTCGGCAGACCGCCCTTCCCGGTAATGATGAAGCGCCAGCCAGCCCACTGCGGAGGCCCGGATGCCGTTTAACGGGGGCGGGGCGAAGCACGCCTTTTCCCCGAGTCCCTCCCGAATCGTTTCCCCGTAGACGACGGCCCCCTCTCCCAGGAAGAGAACCGACTCGTGAATCTTTTCAAGGAGATCCGACAGGTTTATGGTAGCGTCCGGAATGACGGAGCAGGGAACCCCGTTCCCGGCAAAGCGGTAGAGGCCTCCGTAGACCTGTCCCTTCCGGGCGTCGAGGAGCGGACAGACGGGAATCCCGCATCCGGCGGCATTCACGGCCAGAGTCTCCAGGGTTGAGACCGGTACGATCGGTTTCCCCGTGGCCAGGGCCAGCCCCTTGAGGGTCCCGGCGCCGATGCGGAGCCCCGTGAACGAACCGGGCCCGCCCGTCCCGGCCAGGAGGTCGATCTTCCCGACGTCAACGCCCGCCAGGTCGAGGATGGATTGTACGAAAGGAAGGACGGAGGTGGCGTGATGACGGTCCAGGTCCGCATACCCCTCCGCAAGGATCCGCTCATCCTCCAGGAGGGCCGCAGAGACCGTTTTGGTTGCCGTATCCAGGGCCAGGATATGCATTATTTTCCGGTGAAGAAACGCACGAAGCCTTCGTAAATCGGGTTGTCCGCCAGGAGCCGGTCGATGTCGAGTCCGAAGACGAAGAGCATCAGGAGAATGAGGAACGCGAAGCCCACCTGCTGGGCGAACTCGCGGATTTTGACGCTGACCGGCCGCCGCATGACCGCCTCGATGACGTAGAACAGCAGGTGCCCGCCATCGAGGACCGGGATCGGCAGCAGGTTGAGGACCCCCAGATTGATGCTGAGGAGGGCCATGAGCAGGAAGAAGGGAACCAGGCCTTCCTGCACCTGAGTGCCCGCAAGCTGGGCGATGAAGATCGGGCCTCCCAGCGTCTTGGGCGAAAGCACCCCCTCGAAGATCTTGACAATGCTCACCAGCGTGAGCTTGCTCAGCATCCAGGTCTTCTGCAGGCTGACCCAGAGCGCCTCGGCCGGATTCAGCCGCTCCGTCACGAATTTTGGATCCGGACTGATGCCGATCTTCCAGGTATCGATCTCCTCCCCGAAGAGGTTCTTTCCCTTCATGGACCGGGGCGTAACGAACAGCTCGTGCTTCGCGCCCGCCCGATCCACGGTGATCTGCAGCGTTTTGCCCCCGCTGGCGTTGATGATCTCCGCCAGGTGCTCCCACTTGCGTATCTTCTTCCCGTCGATGGCCACCACGGTGTCCGCCGGGTGCATCCCCGCCTCCATGGCCGCCGAGCCCTCCTGGATCGTCCCGATCGTGCCGGTCAGGGTCGGGACACCGGCCATGTAAACACCGGCGAAGATCAGAACGGCGAGGATGAAATTGAAGACGGGGCCGGCCAGGACGATGCCCATCCGGACCCAGACGGATTTGTTCGAAAAGGAGCGGTGGCGCTCGTCCACCGGCAGGAGCTCCGCCTCCGATTCCCCCAGGAGTTTCACGTATCCCCCCAGGGGGATGAGGGAAAGAAGGTACTCCGTCTCCCCGATTTTCCGGCTGTAGATCTTCCTGCCGAAGCCCAGGGAAAACTTCAGGACCCCGACGCCGGACCACTTGGCCGCCAGGAAGTGCCCCAGCTCGTGGGCGAAGATGAGAACGCCCAGGAGGATGATGACCGATACGATGCTGATGCCGATCAAGCGCCTTGCCTCTCGATGATGGTTTGGGCCGCTTCCCGCGCCCAGCGGTCCGCCCGCAGGACGTCCTCGACGGACCGGATATCCTCCCTGTCATGACGGGAGAGAACCTCTTTAATCGTCGCAGCCATGTCTGTAAAGCGAATTCTTCCCTTAAGGAAGGCCTCCACGGCGATCTCGTTCGCCCCGTTCATGACGGCCGGGGCAGTCCCTCCAGCACGCCCGGCGGCATAGGCCATATCCAGGCTCGGGAAGCGCTCCCTGTCGGGTTCCAGGAACTCCAGGGCTCCCGCCCGGGTCAGGTCCAGAAGCGAGCCGGGCTGCGGGATCCGCTCCGGCCAGGTCAGGGCATAGGCGATGGGGATCCGCATGTCCGGCACCCCGAGGTGGGCCAGGATGGAGCCGTCCCGGAACTCCACCATGGAATGAACGATGCTCCGGGGATGAATGACCACGTCGATCCGGTCGTAGTCCACGTCGAAGAGCCACCGCGCCTCGATGACCTCCAGCCCCTTGTTCATCATGGAAGCCGAGTCGATGGTGATCTTCCGGCCCATGGTCCAGTTCGGGTGCTTCAGGGCCTCCGCGGTCGTGACTGCCTCCATCTGCTCCCGGGTATGGCGGAGAAAAGGCCCCCCCGACGCTGTCAGGACGATACGCCGCACGGCCCCTCTCTGCTGTCCCTCTAGGCATTGAAAGATGGCGCTGTGCTCACTGTCCACCGGAATCAGCATGACCCCCTTCGCCCGGACCCGCTCCATGACGAGGGATCCCGCTGTAACGAGGGTCTCCTTGTTGGCCAGGGCGATGGCCTTTCCCGCCTCGATGGCCGCCAGGGTCGGCAGAAGCCCCGCAGCCCCCACCATGGCCGACAGGACCATGTCCGCGCCTTTCAGCGAGGCGCACCGGCAACAGCCCTCCGTGCCGGAAAGGATGTCCGCCCGGACAGGGCCGGTCATCTCCCGCAACCGCCGGGCATGCTCCTCGTCCATCACGGAGACCACCTCCGGGTCGAACTCAACGATCTGCTCTTTCAGGAGGTCCAGGTTTCGCCCCGCGGCCAGGGCAACGACCTCAAAGCGGGCGCGGTTGCGCCGCACCACATCCAGGGCGCTGGTTCCGATGGAGCCGGTGGATCCGAGAATCGAGAGTTTTCTCATGGAAGCAGGAAGAGTTTGTAGTAGTAGACAAAAGGCCCGATAAAGATCAGGCAGTCCAGGCGGTCCAGGAAGCCTCCATGGCCGGGGAGGAGCGTTCCCGAATCCTTCGTTCCCGAGGCCCTCTTCAGGGCCGATTCGCAGAGATCGCCGAGCTGCCCGATTACGCTCCCCGCCAGGGCCAGCGCTACCGTGTGGACCACCGGGAGGTCCGGGAGGAGAAAATACCGGTAGATCAGGCAGCACACGACGCTCCCGGCGAACAGGCCCAGGGTCCCCTCGACGGTCTTTCCGGGGCTCACCAGGGGAAGCAGCTTGCTGCGCCCGAAGGTCCGGCCTACGTAAAATGCCGCCACGTCTCCCGAAAACGCCAGGACAAGGACGAAGAAGATCCACAGGACGCCGTCCGGGGCCTGCCGGATCAGGATGATGTGGGACATCATCAGGGGAATATAGAGGATGCCGAAGGCCAGTTTCTGTACCGGCAGGATGTCGAAATGGTCCTCCCGGATCCGGGGCAGGTAGGTCATGAATACGATCAGGACCGAAAAGACGGTCACGGCCATGAGGATCCGAGGATCGCCCGTCCGGGCGGCGAGACAGATCGCCGCGGCGAAGAGAAGGCCCTCCCACCGCTCCCAGGGGTGCCCCTCCCCGAAGGACATGCGCGTGTATTCCTCCATGCCGAGGAGGACAACGGCCAGGATCAGGAGGAAAAAGAGGATCTCCCCACCGAACAGGACCAGGGCGAACAGGATCGGCACGGCGACGATCGCCGTGAGCCAGCGCTGTAAGTGTGAGCTTGCCATGACACCTCCGGTCTGTTGAAAAACGCCCATTATTAGAGTTGCTCGGACGTCAACCCAAACCTCCTCTCCCGCTGCCGATAGGCGGCAATGGCCCTCAGGAGCTCGGCGCGGTCGAAATCGGGCCACAGGACGTCGGTAAAAAAGAATTCCGTGTAGGCCATCTGCCAGAGGAGAAAATTGCTGATCCGGAACTCGCCGCTGGTCCGGATCAGCAGGTCCGGATCAGGCACTCCGGCGGTCTGGAGGTGCTCTTCGAACACCTCCTTCGAGATGCCTTCGGGGGGCAGGAGCCCGGCCGAGCATTTCGCCGCCAGGGCACGGGCGGCCTGCAGGATCTCGTCCCGGCCGCCGTAGCTCAGCGCCAGGATCAGGACCATGTCCCGGCCCTCCTTCGTTTCCTCCATGGTCTCCCGGAGGAATCGCTGTACCGGCTCCCGGAGCGCCGCGGTATTTCCGATGGTCTGCAGGCGGATCCCCCGCTCCCGGAGTTCCCGGGCCTCCGACTGGAGATAGTCGATCAGGAGGTCCATCAGTGCCGAAACCTCCCGTGCAGGGCGCATCCAGTTCTCCACCGAGAAGGCGTACAGCGTCAGGTATTGAATGCCGATCTCCCGGCAAGTCCGCACGGTGGTCCGAACCGCTTCGGCCCCCTTCCGATGGCCGGCGATTCTCCCCAGGGCGTGCTTCTTTGCCCAGCGGCCGTTGCCGTCCATGATCACGGCAATGTGCCGGGGAAGATTTTCTCTATCAATCCCGTTGAAATCGCTCACAGTTGGACTCGTTTTCCTTTTTTTCTGGCCGTAGCACATCCCCGGGGTGATTGCAATCTCCCACCCCTGCCGGGATTCCTTCACTGCTCCGGGACGGCGATACGGTCTGGACGCAAGGTCCCCGAAATCCAGAGCTGCAGGGTGCAGGGGTGAGGGATCTGCAATCCCTGCCCATGTCTCGCTGAGTGGGATGAGGGAAACGCCGCCGTCAGACCCTTTTTCGACAGCCCGAAAAAAAAGGGAGCCTCCGCTCCCTTTATCGTGCCGGCCCTGTCGGGCCTGTAATCCGTTTGATCCCTGACCGCCGGAAGCCTGTCCCGGAGTGATGCGCTCGAAGCACACCCCGTCAGATCTCCATGATCTCCTTTTCCTTCGCCGCCAGGAGGGCATCCACCTTCTCGATGGCCTTGTCCATGCGCTTTTTCACATCCTCCTGCTGGGTGAACATCTCGTCCTCGGAGATCTTGTTGTCCTTCTTCAGCGTCTTGAACTCCTCATTGGCATCGCGGCGCGCGTTCCGGAGCTTGACCTTGCATTCCTCGGTCATCTTCTTGACAACCTTCACCAGTTCCTTCCGGCGCTCCTCCGTGAGGACCGGAATGGCCAGCCGCACCAGTTTTCCGTCGTTCGTGGGCGTGAGGCCGATGTCCGCCTTCTGGATCGCCTTCTCGATGGCCCCGATGACGCTGGTGTCCCAAGGGGAAATCAGGATCATCCGGCTCTCCGGGATCGAGAGATTGGCCACCTGGTTGAGCGGCGTTGGCACCCCGTAGTAATCGACCTTGATCCCGTCCAGGAGCGCCAGGGAGGCACGTCCCGTCCGCACCTTGCTGAATGACTTCTCCAAGGCGCTGGTGGACCGGTCCATATCTTCCTTCAGCGTGGCAAATACCTTTTCTTTCATGATTTTACGCTCCTAACCGGGTCCCTACCGGTTCCCCGCAGAGTACCCGCTTGATGTTTCCACTTTTCTGGAGGTTGAAGACGATCACCGGCATGCCGTTGTCCCGGCAGAGGGAAACGGCTGTGCCGTCCATGACTTTCAGATCCTTCACCAGGACATCCGCATAGCCGATGCGATCGAAGAAGATCGCATCCGGCTGGCCGACGGGGTCCCGGTCGTAGACGCCGTCCACCTTTGTGGCCTTGAGCAGTACCTCGGCCTTGATCTCGATGGCCCGGAGAGCCGCCGCCGTGTCGGTGGTGAAAAAAGGATTTCCCGTCCCTCCGGCCAGGAGAAGGACGCTGCCTTCATCCAGATAACGGATGGCGCGCCTCTGGATATAAGGCTCGGCCACCCCTTTCACGTCCAGGGCGGAGAGAACACGGGCCGGAACGCCCTGGGCCTCCAGGGCGCTCTGCATGGTCAGTCCGTTGATGACCGTCGCCAGCATCCCCGTGTAGTCCGCCGACGTCCGGTCCATGCCGCGGGCGGCGGCGATGCCGCCCCGCCAGATGTTGCCGCCGCCGATGACCAGACCGACCTGGACTCCCAGGGCCACGACCGACTTGATTTCCCGGGCGATTCCCTCGATCACCTCGAAATCGAAGCCGAAGCCCCGGCCCCCGGCAAGGGCTTCCCCGCTGAGCTTCAGGAGTACCCTGCGAAATACCGGCTTTTCCAAATCAGCCCTTCAACTCTTCTCCCAGCTGGAACCGGGCGAAGCGACGGATGATGATGTTCTCTCCCGTCTTGGCGATCATTTCGTTCAGAAGCGTCTTCACCGTGATGTCGGGATTCTTGATGAATTTCTGGTCCAGGAGACACACATCCTCGTAATACTTCCTGAGTTTCCCCTCGATGATCTTGTCCCAGATCTTCTCGGGCTTCTTCTCCTGGGCAAGCTGATCCCGATAAATGGCCTTTTCCCGCTCGAGGTCGGCCGCGGGGATCTCTTCGCTCTTCAGGTACAGGGGGTTCGATGCCGCCACATGCATGGCGATGTCCTTGACGAAACCGGTGAAGTTGTCCGTCTTCGCCACAAAGTCGGTCTCGCAGTTGATCTCCACGAGGACGCCGATCTTTCCGCCCATGTGGATGTAGGAGCCGACGGCACCGTCCTTGGCGGCCTTGGAGGAGCGCTTCGTAGCCGCCGACATGCCCTTCTTGCGCAGGAAGTCGATGGCCTTTTCAAAATCGCCGCTGGAGGACTGCAGGGCTTCCTTGCAGTCCATCATACCGGCGCCTGTTTTATCCCTCAACTCTTTTACCATTGCGGATGTAATTTCCAATGTTCAAACCTCCATCCTTGTATCGTTGAAATCAAGCAGTTGCTTCCGTTGATCCGGCCTGTCCCTCGGGACTCTCCTTCTTCTCCACGCTCTCCGGAACGTCCGGCTCGGCCTCCTCGACGGGAGCCTCCTGTGCGCGGGCGTCCTTGTCGCTCTCCGCCTGGATCTTTTCCTCGTAACGCTTCTTCCCCTCCATGACCGCATCGGCGATGCGGGAGGAAAAGAGCTTGATGGCCCGGATGGCGTCGTCATTGCCGGGGATCACATAGTCGATCAGGTCGGGGTTGCAGTTGGTGTCCACGATGGCCGTGATCGGAATTCCCAGTTTTCGCGCCTCCTGCACGGTGATGTCTTCCCGTTTCGGGTCCACGATGAACAGGCCGCCCGGATGCCCCTTGAGTGTCCGGATTCCTCCGAGAACCTTGAGGAGCTTGTCGCGCTCCTTCTGGAGCTTCATGATCTCCTTCTTCGGGAAGGCCCGCACGCTTTCATCCTGGAACATCTTGTCCAGCATGTTGAGGCGGTCGATGCTTTTCTTGATGGTCGTGAAGTTGGTCAGCATACCGCCGAGCCAGCGCTGGTTGACGTAAGGCATGCCGCAGCGCCCGGCCTCCTCGCGGATCGCTTCCTGGGACTGTTTCTTCGTTCCCACAAACAGGATGGTTCCGCCGTTCGCCACGGTGTTCACGACAAAGTCGTAAGCCTTGTGGAACATCTCGACGGTCTGCTGGAGATCGATGATGTAGATGCCGTTTCGGGCGCCGAAGATGTAGGTTTTCATCTTCGGGTTCCATTTGTTGGTCTGGTGACCGAAGTGGACTCCCGCCTCGAGCAGGAGCTTCATGGAAATCAGTGCTGCCATAGTCTTTCTCCTTTTGTTTTTTCCTCCACCCCCATCACCCCGCCAGGGAACTTTTCCAAGGAAAAGCAACCCCCTGCCGGTCCGGGGATGTGCGAAATCTGCCGGCCATTAGCATAATGGGTTCCCCTTGGCAAGGGAAAACCCTGCCTTCTCTCAATTCCTCCGCCGGGGCGGCATGCCCCCGTGACAGCCCCCGCGCCCAGGGAAAAAAGTGGTCCCCGCTCAGGTCGTGTAATGGGCGTTGATCCTGACATAGTCGAAGGTCAGGTCGGAGGTGTGGAGGACGAATGCCCCCCTGCCTCCGGCGAGATCGATCCGGACATGGATCCGGTCCGAGGCCATGACGCGGGCCAGCTCCGCCGTCGCCGCGGGAATGCCCCGGCCACCCGCAAAGACCGTCACCCCACCAAAAGACACATTGACAGCATCGGGATTCACCGGCACACCGGCGGCGCCCACTGCCCCGATCACGCGCCCCCAGTTGGGGTCTCCCCCGAAACAGGCCGTCTTGAACAGGTTTGAGTTCCCCACGGCATAGGCCACCCTCCGGGCCTCCGCCTTCGTCCTCCCGCCGGACACTTCCAGCGTGACGACCTTGGTCGCCCCTTCCCCGTCCCGGACCATGGCCAGGGCCATCTCCTCCAGGACCGCCGCCAGCATCCCCCGGAAGGTACGGCCGTCACGGTCCCCTTTCCGGAAAGGGCGGTTCCCCGCCCGGCCGTTGGCCAGGACGAGGACGGTGTCGTTGGTGCTCATGCATCCATCCACGGAAATGGCGTTGAAGCTCCCGGCCACCCCTTCCCGGAGCAGCTCTCCCAGGAGGCGGGGCTCGACGGCCGCATCCGTGAGAACGTAGGCCAGCATGGTCGCCATGTCCGGCTGAATCATACCGGCGCCTTTGGCCATCCCTAGGACCGTCACGGGCCGGCCGTCGATGCTCTCCGCGCGGAGAGCCATCTTGGGAAACCGGTCCGTCGTGAGGATCGCCTCCTGGGCCTCTTCCATCCCGTCAGGACGCAGTCTCCCGGCCAGCGACCCGACGCCGGCCAGGATCTTCCCGACAGGCAGGCGCCGGCCGATGACTCCCGTGGAGGCCACTAGAATCATGTCATCCGGAATGCCCAGCGCCCCCGAGACCGCCCGGGAGGACGCCCGGGCGTCTTCGATGCCCTCGGGCCCCATGGCGGCGTTGGCGTTGCCGCTGTTGGTCAGGATCGCCTGGGCCCGGCCGGACCGGATGCGCTCCATGTCCACAATCACCGGGGCCGCCTTGAAGGCGTTGGTGGTGAACATGCCCGCCGCGGAGGCCGGCTCCTCTGAAACGATCAGGGCCAGGTCCTTGCGCCCGTCCTCCTTGATCCCCGAGGCGATCCCCGCCGCCCGGAAACCCGGTACGGTCCAGTTCACATCCCTTTTCATGTCATTCTTCACCGGCTGCATGTCACGTCGCCGCTTTTCAATTTGCACCGCAGCATCGTTTGTATTTCTTCCCGCTCCCGCAGGGGCAGGGATCGTTCCGGCCGACCTTCTCCCCGGTCCGCTTGACCGGGGCGGCCGCCGCCCCGTCGCCTCCCCGGCTCATGACGTACTCCTGCTCCTGCCGCCGCTGGATCCGCTCGACCTCGTCCTCCCGCTGGATCCGGATCATGCAGAGCTTCTCCAGGCTGTCCATCTTGATCCGCTCGATCATCTCCATGAACATGTCGTACCCTTCCTTCTGGTACTCCCGAACGGGATCCTTCTGTCCGTATCCCCGAAGCCCGATCCCCTCCTTGAGATGATCCATGGCCAGCAGGTGGTCCTTCCACTGCGTGTCGATGGCATTGAGCATGATGACACGAAGGAGGTATTCCATCAGCTCCTTCCCGAACTCCGCCTCCTTGCCCCGGAGGAGCCCCATCACGGCTTCGTGGATCTCCTCCTGGATCACGGCGGGCCTCAGGTCTTCCCGGTCGGAGAAGTTCATCTTCAGGGAGAACTGCTTGAACACCATGTCCTCCAGCCCTTTCAGATCCCCGTCCACCGGATTCCCCTTCTCGTCGATGAAGTCCGGAATCAGGTCGTCCAGGACGTCCCCCAGCATTTCTTCCAGGTCCGACCAGAGGCCTTCGCCTCCCCGTAGGACCTTGCGGCGCTGCTCATAAATGACCTGCCGCTGGCGGTTCATGACATCGTCGTATTCCAGGAGGTGCTTGCGGATCTCGAAGTTCTGCCCTTCCACGCGCTTCTGGGAGTTCTCGATGGCCTTGGAGATCATCCGGTGCTCAATGGGCTGGTTCTCCTCAAGGCCGATCCTGTCCATGATCGAGGAGATTTTCTCGCCCCCGAAGATGCGCATCAGATCGTCCTCGAGGGACAGGTAGAATCGGGAGGAACCCATGTCCCCCTGGCGTCCAGAGCGGCCGCGGAGCTGGTTGTCGATCCGCCGGCTCTCGTGGCGCTCCGTTCCCAGGATGTGGAGGCCCCCCAGTTCCGCTACTCCCTCGCCCAGCTTGATGTCGGTTCCGCGACCCGCCATGTTGGTCGAGATGGTCACCATGCCCCGCTGGCCCGCCTGGGCGACAATCTCCGCCTCCCGGTCGTGCTGCTTGGCGTTGAGGACGTGGTGCTTGACCCCCGTCCGGGAGAGAATCTTGCTCAGGTACTCCGACTTCTCGATGGAGATGGTGCCCACCAGGACGGGTCGGCTGTTCCGGTGCATCTCCTTGATCTCCTCGATGACGGCCTTGAACTTTTCCTCCTCCGTCTTGTAGACGACGTCCGTATGGTCTTCCCGGATCATGGGCATGTTCGTCGGGACGACCACCACCTCGAGGCCGTAGATCTTCTTGAACTCCTCCGCCTCCGTGTCGGCGGTGCCGGTCATGCCCGCCAGCTTGTCGTACATGCGGAAGTAGTTCTGGAAGGTGATGGACGCGAGGGTCTGGTTCTCCCGCTCGATCTTGACCTTCTCCTTCGCCTCCAGGGCCTGGTGCAGGCCGTCGCTGTAGCGCCTCCCCGGCATCAGCCGGCCGGTGAATTCGTCGACGATGATGACCTCGCCGTCCTTCACCATGTAATCCACGTCCCGCTTGAACAGGGTGTGGGCCTTGAGGGCCTGGTTGACGTGATGGACGATCTCGATGTTCCCGGGTTCATAGAGATTCTGGACCTTCAGGAGGCTTTCCACCCGGGCGACGCCCTCCTCCGTCAACACCACGGTCTTGCTCTTCTCCTCGATCGTGTAGTCCGTGTCCTTGCGAAGGCGCGGGATGATCTGGTTGATCCGGTAGTACTTGTCCGTCGATTCGTCGGACGGCCCGGAGATGATGAGGGGCGTCCGGGCCTCGTCAATGAGGATGCTGTCCACCTCGTCGACGATGGCGTAGTGGAAGTCCCTCTGGACGTAATCGTCCAGGGTGAACTTCATGTTGTCCCGAAGGTAGTCGAAGCCGAATTCGTTGTTCGTTCCGTACGTGATGTCCGACAGGTAGGCCTTCCTGCGCTCCGCGTCGTCCATGCCGTGGACGATGACGCCCACGGTCAGGCCGAGAAAGTTGTAAATGGGCCCCATCCACGAAGCGTCGCGGCGGGCCAGGTAGTCGTTCACCGTAACCAGGTGGGCGCCCCGGCCCGTCAGGGCGTTCAGGTACATCGGCATGGTCGCCGCCAGGGTCTTCCCCTCGCCCGTCTTCATCTCGGCGATCTTTCCCTCGTGGAGGACGATGCCGCCGATGACCTGCACGTCGAAGGGGCGCATCAGGAGGGTCCGCCGGGACACCTCCCGCACGACCGCAAAGGCCTCCGGGAGGATGTCGTCCAGGGTGGCTCCGTTTTCCAGCTTCTCCTTGAAATACGGGGTCTTCGCCTGGAGTTCGGCGTCGCTCAGGGCCAGCATCGCCGGTTCCAGATCGTTGACTTCATCGAGGATAAAGGAAAGGCGCTTCAGGTCGCGGTCGTTCTTGCTGCCCACGATTTTCTTCAAAATGGATTCAAACATCATATCGCATATCCAATAAAAAAACCGGTGTCGCACCGGTGTCGGACGGTAGGCGCCGTGGGAAAAAAAGGAAGGAGATCCTCCCTATCGGCGCAGATAATTCCTCGGATTCACGGCGACTCCGCTGAAATAAACAGAGTAGTGAAGATGGGAGCCGGTGCTTCGGCCGGTGTTCCCGACGTACCCGATGACCTCGCCCCGCCGTACGATCGTCCCTTTCCGGACGGCGATCCGGGACAAATGCCCGTAGAGCGTGGAGAGCCCCCGGCCGTGATCAAGCTTGACCACATTCCCATAGCCGCTCTGCATGGACGCCTCCAGAACGACCCCGTCCGCTGGCGCGCGGACCGGCGTTCCGTGCTGCGTGGCAACGTCGATACCCTCATGATATTCCCGGCCTCCGCCGAAGGGGGACGAGCGGGTACCGAACTCGGAGGTCACCAGTCCCCGTACCGGCCAGAGAGACGGTGTCGCCGCGACGACCGAACGCTGGCGGTTCAGGAAATGCAGGATCTGGACAAAACTCTTCTCCCGGGCGGCCGCCTCCTGCTCCAGCCGGTCGACGCCCTGCACGACCTGCGTCAGGATGGCCTGCCGGTCTCCATCCAGGCGCGACGGGACCGGCCCCTCCTCCGGCACGGCGCCCCCGATGCCCAGAATCACCTGCTTGTCGCGG
This sequence comes from Syntrophales bacterium, assembly GCA_035363115.1. Taxonomy (NCBI): domain Bacteria; kingdom Pseudomonadati; phylum Thermodesulfobacteriota; class Syntrophia; order Syntrophales; species Syntrophales bacterium. Next base: position 17,636 of record DAOSEM010000006.1, read on the forward strand.
CTGCCCTCGATGTTGGCGGCAATGCGGATCTTCCGGTCGAACTCGCTCAACTCGTTCATCCTGGCACTGTACCGCTCCAGGCGTCCGGCGAGCTCGACGATCTGCTTCTCCTGGTTGCCCGTGACTGCCCGCAGGCGCGCCAACTCGGCGGCATCCCGGCGGACGGAAATGTAATCATAGGCGAAATAGAGCGACGCGAGAATGACGACGGCCAGAACCGCGGCCAGCCTCTTCAGGAGGGATCCGGGAATCCCGAAGGTATGGACGGGACCGTCCTTTCGGGGAATGATCAAGAGCGTAAAGCCGCGTTTCGCCATCCTGACTCCCTGCTGTTATGCGTTTCCTCACGGTGCCGCCCGGGGGCACATGAACACGCCTCTATCGGGTCGGATGTGGACGGATCACCGGGGCGCGAGCGGAATGAGACTGGAACCGTTGGATACCGGGATTGAAAAAAGGCACGAAACAGTACCACGCATGCCGGGAAAGTCAAGACGGAAATCCCGAATCCGTTCGTTTCTCCTTTTCTATCAACCTGTTACGGTCCGGCAGACGGTGATCGGAGCCGGTGCAGCCCTATTCCTTCCGGACCGTCATGAGGGGATCCCCCACCTCGACCTTGTCGCCGGGTGACACCCGGATCTCCACGACCTGTCCCTTCAGGTCGGAAGCCACGTTGTTGAGCATCTTCATGGCCTCCAGAATGATCAGGACCTGCCCCGGCTCCACTTGGGCGCCTTCCGTCACGGGAATCTCGTTGACCGTTCCGGTAATATGGGAGCGGATGTCGCCCTTCTTGGCCAGTTCACCGATCTCCTTGGCCGACAGGGCCATCTTCTTCTTCGCCTGCCCCGTCGCCTCTTCCTCCAGTACGGTGAGGACGGGCTCGGTGTGATGGTCGATGACCATGTAGGTCACCATGTCGCCCCCCTTGGTCTTCCGCTGCGGTCCGATCTCGATGGTGTGGAGCCGGCCGAAGGCATCGGGGAAATCGAACTTCTCGCCCTGGGAGAATCCTCCCCGGTTGAACCAGATCTTGGGCGACAGGACCCAGGTCTTTCCGAATTTTGTCTCGAACTTGAGGAAATTGACGGCGTCGTTCGGGTGCTGCAGGTAGAGCACCAGTTCGTCTTCCGTGGCGTGGCGGCCCAGGCGCTTTTCCAGGACCTTCTTCTCCACGTCGAGGTCAACGTCCTCGATGCGCTGGTAGCAGGTGTCGCATTCCCGGATCTCTTTCCAGTCCGGCCCGAAGACGGCCCGGTAGATCTCGTCGGAGGGCCAGTAGAACGGCAGGTCGCCGTACCTCCCCAGCATCAGGCTCTTCAGGTCGTCGTTGGCGTCCTTGTAACGGACGCCCTTCAGGACGTTGTTCACCGCCGTGGTCCAGAGGATCTGCGAGCCCGGGGTGACGCTCCACCAGTTCCCCAGCTCCGTCTGGACACGGGGAAGCTCATGCTGGAGGATCTCCGGCATCCGGTGGAGGAACCCGCCCTTCACAGCCTGCTCGAAGCTCGATCCCGTGGCCCCGCCGGGGAGCTTGTGAACCTGGACGGAGGGATCGAATCCCAGAAACTGGGACTCGAGGTCCTTGTAGTACTCCCGCTCCGGACGCAGCATGCTGGAGGTGTCCAGAACGGACTGCTTGTCGATGCCCATGGCCCGCTGTCCGTACTCTTCCAGGGTCTCGATGACTGTGAGCAGCGGCGGGGGTCCATAGAACCCGGTGAAGGCATGGTCCGCCGCGTCGGCGATCTTCGCCCCGTTGCGTACCGCCTCGACGATCCGGCCGATGTCGTTGCCGTCGGTGTTGTGGCCGTGGTAGTGGATGATGAGATCCGGGTACTTGTCGAGGATCGCCCGCACCAGGTCCCCGATGCGCTTTGATGTTCCGAGCCCCCCGTGGTTCTTGATGCACAGGAGGATGTCCGGACCCGTGACATCAAGGATCTCCCCCACCTTTCCCACGTAGTATTCATCGGTGTGCTCGGGCCCCGTGGAGAAGCAGATGGACGGCTCCAGGATGCATCCCGACGCCATCACCTCCTCGAAGACCGCCCGCATGTTGGGAATATAGTTGAGGAAGTCGAACACCCGCCACACGTGGACATACCGGGCGAAGGTGCGCACCGTCAGGCGGACCACGTTTTCCGGGTAGGGACGGTAGCCGAAGAGGTTGATTCCCCGGCAGAGCGTCTGGAACATGGTGTCGGGCATGCGCTCGCTCAGCACCTGGAGCTTCTCCAGGGGGTTGATCTGCTTGCGCAGCATGTCCACGTGGACCGAGGCCCCGCCGGTGATTTCCAGGGAGAAGTAGCCCGCGTCGTTGCGCGGACGGGCCACGAGAAGCTGGGTATGGGGCATGATCCGGTTCTTGAAATCGGACTGTGACTGATCCCTCTCCGTATTGGTCAGATAGTACCCGTCGGCCTGCCGGATCTTGTCCAGCAAGAACCGGACCCCGTGCTCCCGCAGATCCCTCGGGGTGATCCGTTCGTCGAGCAGGTTCTGGGAAATATTCTTCAGCATGGGTCCTCCCTGTCTCCCTTCTCCGGCCGGCCCTTCCGGTTTCCGACACCGGCGCGGGGAGACTCAGTATGCATAAGGGTTGATCTTGCGGGCGTGGATCTCCGCGATCAGCTCCGCCAGTTTCGCCACTTCGCGCTCCGGCTCGGGGTAATCGAAAACCCCGGGATGCGTCTCGAGATAACTCGTATCGAACCGGCCCGCCTGGAAATCCGGCTCGTCACAGATGGCCAGGTAGAAGGGAATCGTCGTCTTGGGTCCAACGATGAGAAAACCCTGGAGGGCCCGCTTCAGTCGCTGGATGGCCTGCTCCCAGTTCAGCCCCCGGACGGTCATCTTGACCATCATCGAGTCGTACTCCGTGGGGATCTTGAATCCCTGGTAGACCACGCCGTCCAGCCGGACGCCAGGGCCTCCGGAGGACTGGTAGACCTCCAGCCTCTTGCCCCCCTCGGGCATGAAATTGTTCTTCGGGTCTTCCGCGTTGATCCGAACCTGGATAGCCTTGCCCCTGAGCAGCCCCAGCTCCTGGGGAATGCTCAGGACATGGCCCTCGGCGATGCGGATCTGCTCACGGACGATGTCCACCCCGGAGAGCTCCTCCGTCACGGTGTGCTCCACCTGGAGCCGGGTATTCATCTCCATGAACCAGAATTCGCTCGTTTTCGAGTCGACGAGAAACTCCACCGTGCCGGCGTTGACGTATCCGGACTCCCGGGCAAACCGGATGGCGCAGTCGCACATCGCCTCCAGGACATCCGGCGGCAGGTCCGCCGGGGCGATCTCCAGGAGCTTCTGGTGGCGCCGCTGGATCGAGCAGTCCCTCGTTCCCAGGTGGATCACGTTGCCGTGCTTATCCGCCAGGATCTGCACCTCCACGTGGCGCGGCGCCTCGATGCACTTCTCCACATAGATGTTCTCGTCGTTGAAGGCCGCCAGCGTCTCAGCCCGGGCCTGGGGAATCTGCTTGAGGAGGTCGGCCTCGTCGACCACCTTCCGGATGCCCCGGCCGCCGCCGCCGGCGGATGCCTTGAGCATCAGGGGATATCCGTACATCCGCCCGAAATCGACGGCCTCCCGGACACCCGCCTCTCCGCGGAGCAGATCCTTCGTCCCGGGAACGCACGGAATCCCCGCCTTCTGGGCGATCTGGCGGGCCACCACCTTGTTCCCCAGGTTGCTGATGACCCCCGGGGGGGGGCCGATAAAGAGGATGCCGGCCTTGTCGCAGGCGGCCGAGAAATCGGGATTCTCCGCCAGGAAGCCGTACCCGGGATGGATCGCATCGGCACCGCTCTTCTTGGCCGCCCAGATGATCTTGTCGATGTCCAGGTAGTCCTTCCGGGGCCCGTCACCGATCATGACGGCATCTTCGGCCAGCCGGATGTAGTAGGCATCGCTGTCGGGACCTTCAAAAACAACCACGACATCCAGAGACAGTTCCTTGGCCGTCCTCAGGATCCGGAGGGCGATCTCTCCCCGGTTCGCAATCATCACTCGCCTGATCTGCCGCACAGTCACTTTCATATTCCGCCTTTCCGAAGGAAAGCCCCTTTCCCCTTTTTTGTTCCCTTGCAACGGATAGATACTACGACATTTGGAGAAACGCGGAGAGATCTGGACCCGCTGATTATGGAGCGTGACCTTATACTCATGAACGATTTATAAGTCAAGAGGGATATCATCCCGATATTCCCATTGAAAATGCTTGCATTCCCTTCCGCGGTCCCATAGGATACCCGTCTTGAGAGGTGGATATGCCGGTAATTACGCACATGCTGCGGGGCGCCGTCCTGGCTCTGGCCCTGCTCCTGATCCTGACTGCCGTGCCGGGATACGTCGCGGCGGACATATACAAGTACGAGGACGAGACAGGGGTCATCCATCTGACGAACGTCCCCACCGATGCGACCAAGAAGTACACCCTGATCATGAGGGAGCCGCGGGTCATCTTCAACCGCAAGATCGCCCGGGACATCAACAAGTTCGATCCGATCATCACCAAGTCGGCCCAGAAGCACGGAATGGACCCGGCGCTCATCAAGGCGGTCATCAAGGCGGAGTCGAATTTCAACCACCAGGCGGTCTCCCCGAAAGGGGCCCGTGGTCTGATGCAGCTCATGCCGGCCACGGCGTCGTCCCTCCAGGTGGATGATTCCTTCCACCCGGAGAAGAACATCGACGGCGGGGTCCGATATCTCCGCTACCTGATCCGGCTCTTCAACGGCGACCTCCGGCTGGCACTGGCGGCTTACAACGCCGGCGAAAAGGCGGTCATGCGCTACGGCGGCATTCCCCCCTACCGGGAGACCCAGGACTACGTCCAGCGCGTCCTGTCCTACCTGAACGGCTACAAGAAATAGCGGTAAAACGACGGAACCCGATGGAGGTTCCCGCCGGGGTCGAAAAACGCAGAAAAGGGGATCGGCATGAAGCCGGTCCCCTTTTCTCTTTTATTCCCGACTATTGATTAATGGGCAGCCCGCCGGTCGCCCACTGCCGGATGACAGTCTCCGCGCTCCAGGTGCGGCCGTTCGGCAGACGAGCCTTTCCGGACCTCCGTCACGCCCGGGTTTTCAGAGTTTCGCCGGAAGGCGCTCTGGACCGGACCCTGCGTGTGCCGGGTAGCTCGAGGAATGGGCGAATGACGCCTGTCGCACAGCTCCCTTCCTTTCTCCCATAGCCATGATGATCTCTTCCCCAATGATGGGCTTGACCCTGTCGACACTCCCGCTGATGCCGACCAGCTCATCCCGGATCCGCTGCGTGACGGCCGAGAATTCCTCGGCGCTGGCGGCATTCTGCTGGACGACCTTGTCCATTTCCACCACGGCGCGGCTGATCTGATCGATCCCCTGGGCCTGTTCCTTGGAAGCCTCCGCGACCTGGCCGATCAGGTCCGTCACCTTCATGGAGATGTCCCGGTTCCGGGAGAGCTCCCGGCTCATCTCGTCGAACAGGGCCGAGGCCTGGCGGGTCTTCCCCGTCGAATCGGCGATCAGTTCCTCCGTGTTCCGGGCTGCCGCGGCCGAACGCATGGCCAGGCTGCGGACCTCCTCCGCCACAACGGCAAAGCCGGCCCCGGCCTCACCGGCCCGGGCCGCCTCGACGGCCGCATTCAGGGCCAGGAGGTTCGTCTGGAAGGCGATCTCGTTGATGGTCTTGATGATCTTGGCCGTCTCCTCGCCCGCCCGGACGCTGGCCATCACGACGTCGTGCGTCTGTTGCATCTTTTTCTCCACGATGCCGAAGCTCTCCCTGGCTTCCTTTGACATCATCGTGCTCGCCCGTCCCGCATTCTCGGCGTTCTGGGCGGTCATGGACGTCATCTCCTCGAGGGACGCCGAGGTCTCCTCGATGGCCGCGGCCTGCGCACTGGCCCCTTCCGCCAGGGACGCACTCGTGGAGGCCATCTGCTCCGTCCCCGCCACGATGTCGTCAACCCCCGTCACGATGCCGTACATGGAGCCGATGATCGGAATCGCCTTCTTCCTGGCAATCAGGATGAAGCAGGCCAGCACGAAAACCCCCGCCAGAAAGACGGCCGTCAGCGCACTCACCCACGACGACAAAACGGCCAGACGGCCGAACACGTAAAACATCAGCGCCACGATCACGATCACCGGCACGACAACCCCGTACATCTTGGTGGGCCGGTTCTTCCCGTAGATGATCCTCAACCCGCCCAGCACGATGACCAGCAGGCCAACGATGAATCCGCCAAAGCCGATTGCTTCGGACATGTACCCCATAACAGCCTCCTTCAAGCATATTCGTTATTCAAAACTGCATATTCCGGATTGGTAAAACCTGCAGAACGGAGAGGGTGACAGGGCCGTCGTCAACGGATTGACTCCCTGTCAAGAAAGGATCGCACACCAATCCACCAGGTAAAGCATCATTCATGCTTAACATATCGATATTGAGGCGGTTTATGAAAATCCGCCTCGCCATTGCACGGGGATAATTCGCAAAGAGTGTGCCGGAGGAATCCATCACCTCGGATGGAGGATTTCTCATGGCGGATCCCGTCCCGATGGCTTCCTTCAACGGGATCCCTTTCGATCCGGGAGGAAACCGTCTTCGCAAGACCAGCACCCGTCCGGCAGGACCGCCAGGTAAGGCCGAAGCGCCTCCAGCCGCTTTTTCTTGATTCCCCGGATGCCCGTCAACTCCTCCAGGCGACGGATCCGGCCCCGTTTCTCCCGGAACCGGACGATCTTCTCCGCCATCTTCGGACCGATGCCCGGAGCCATAGCCAACTCCCAGTCTTTCGAGCGGTTTATGTCGATGGGCAGTCCCAGGGCGAGACGGCGAGCTGCATCCAGGGGACCGAACCGCGGCGTCTCGCCGGATCCCGGGCCTTTCCAAAGGACGAACGTGCCGGTTGCCAGAACTCTGTCTGGACATGAACCGCACCGCCATGCCTCCGCCGGAACGCCGATCCGCTCCCCTAAAGTCCTGTGGGTGGTTCCCGGCTTCAGGAAGTACACGCCGTCCACCATCGATCCGCCTTCGAGAACGACGGCGATGGGGCCGGACCGCTCATCCGTGTCGGACGCCGTTCGCAGGCCCTGTGCAGGAGGGGTGAAATGGAAAACGAGGATGACCGCCACGGCGATCAGGAAGAGTGCCGTCGTACCGTCGCGCTGGCCGTCCGTAAAGGGGATCTCGCACCATCTCCGGAGCATCCGCGGGATGCACATGGGTTCCGGGAACGGCTGTGCTGTCGGGAGGGGAATGACAGCCTCCTGGTGCCTGTGAGAACCGGCACCGGGAGGTGATTCAACAGTTTATCACCGGCCCGGCTTAGACGGATCGAAGCCGGATCGGGGCAAAGAATCGGTCGCTTTGCCGCCGCTTTTCCACCCCGGGTGGCTCCGCAAAATGCCCGCAGGCAAGGAGCGCAAATCGCGAGGAGGGAGGCGTACTCCTTCGTACGCCGCACCATAAAGATCCCGATCGCCGGCGACCCTTCAAAACGGCCGCAGGCGAGGCGTGCGAGGCCCGAGGAGGGAGACGTACTTTTCACGTACGTCGCAGCGACGAGAGCCGAAGCACAACGATGCATCCGGCCGTTTTCAAGGGTCGCCAGCCCTAGGAGCGCTGCTCTAATTGGAAAGCCTCATGCAACGCCATCACGGCCAACTCGGTGTATTTCGAGTGCACCACACAGGAGATCTTGATCTCCGAGGTGCTGATCATCTCGATGTTGATGCCTTCCCGGGCCAGGGTGGCGAACATCTTCGCGGCAACGCCGGAATGGCTGATCATGCCGACGCCGACGATGGAGATCTTCGAGACGCTCTCGTCCACTTCCACGCGCTCCGAGCCGACGTCGCGGGCCGCCTTCTCGACGATTTCCCGGGCCGCCTTCACCTCCTTGCGGGAAACGGTGAAGCTCAGGTCCGTGAAGCCTTCGACGCTGGCGTTCTGGATGATCATGTCCACGACGATATTCTTGTCCGCCAGGGGCGTGAACAGCTTGGCCGCAACGCCCGGCCGGTCGGGCACGCGGACCACGGTGATCTTGGCCTGATCCCGGTCGTACGTGACCCCGGAGACCACTTCCTTTTCCATGTCCTTGTCCTCCTTCGTCACCAGGGTTCCCCCCTCGTCGGTGAATGTTGATTTCACGTACACGGGAACGTTGAATTTCTTTGCCATCTCCACGGACCGGGGCTGCAGGACCTTGGCGCCCGCCCTGGCCATTTCCAGCATCTCGTCGTAGGAGATCTTGCTGAGCCGCCTGGCGTGGGGACAGATGTTCGGATCCGTCGTGTAGACGCCGTCCACGTCCGTGTAAATGTCGCAGGCGTCAGCGCGGAGGGCCGCCGCCAGGGCCACGGCACTGGTGTCCGAGCCGCCCCGCCCGAGGGTCGTGATGTTCCCCTCGTCGTCGACGCCCTGGAAGCCGGCGACGACGCAGATCGTCCCCTGCCGGAGTTCATCCTTCAGGACCTTCTGGTCGATCTCGACGATCCGGGCCTTCTTGAAGGCCTGGTCCGTGTGGACCTTCACCTGCGATCCCAGGAAGGACTTGGCGCGATACCCCAGGCGGTTCAGGACCATCGCCAGGAGTGTCACGGTCACCTGTTCGCCCGTGGAGATCAGGGAGTCAAACTCCCGCGGATCCGGGTCGTCCGACGCCTTCTGGGCCAGGGCGATCAATCGGTCCGTTTCACCGGCCATGGCCGACAGCACCACGACGATCTCATTCCCCGCCTCTTTCGTCCGGATCACCTTCCGGGCCACGTTTTCGATCTTTTCCAGGTCGGCCACCGATGTGCCGCCATATTTATGAACGATCAGCCCCATACCCTAAAACGCCCTCCGGCATTCCGTTTGATGCCCCCTCAGGGGGTGCGGTTACATATTTCAACAAGTTCATTTTTGCAAGGGATTTCCTCTTGTGCGTCGATCTCGATCCGCCGCGTCTCGTCGTCTACATAGGAGAGGAAAATCCAGAGCGCTCCCTCCGGGACGGCCTCGCGGATCTTCTCGGCCCACTCGATGACGACCACCCCCCGCCCCTCGGAAAACTCGTCGAAACCGAGGTCGTACAGGTCCGCCCGCCCGGCCAGGCGATAAACATCGACGTGGTACAGGGGCAGGCGCCCCGGGTATTCGTTCACCAGCGTGAAGGTGGGGCTGGTGATGCGGTAATCCGCGGATACGTCCAGCCCCTCGGCGATTCCCTGGGTCAGGCAGGTCTTGCCCGTCCCCAGTTCCCCCGCCAGGGCCACCACGTCGCCGGCCTTCAGGATCCCGCCGAGCACCCGTCCCAGGGCCCGGGTCATGCCGGCGCTCTTCGTTTCCAGGATCAGCGTTTCATTCCCGGACATGGCTCTTCTTCTCCGTCGGCCTTGTCGCTTCCGTCTCCAGGATCACCACGGCCGCCGCGTGATCCGCCGTGTGGGTCAGGCTCAGGTGGACCGCTGTAATGCCCCGCTCTCTCAGCATGGAGGCGGCCTTCCCGTGCAGCACGAGGACCGGCTTGCCGCGCCGGTCCCGGGAAACTTCGATCTCCCGCAGGTGCACGCCCATCCCCAGGCCGATGCCCAGGCTCTTCAGGAAGGACTCCTTGGCGGCGAAACGGGCCGCGTAATGGATGGCCGGGCGGGCCTTGGCTCCACAATAGGCGGCCTCCCCGGGGGCGAAGAACCGGCCGGTGAAGCGGTCCCCCCATTTCTGGAGGAGCCGGTCGATGCGCCGGACCTCCACCAGGTCGATGCCCGTACCGGCAATCACGTAGCCCCCTCCGGCGCCTCCGCTTCACCTCCCCGGCGGACCGCATCGGCGACGGCGGCGACCTTCTTCATGGCCTTCACGTCATGAACCCGGATCATGGCGGCCCCGTTCAGGATGGCCGCCGTGACGGCGGCGGCGGTTCCCGGGAGCCGCTCCGCCGGGGGGTCACCCCCGGTTGCCCGGCCGATGGAGGCCTTCCGGGACACCCCCACCAGGATCGGCCTGCCGAGGGACCGGAATTCTTCCAGGTGGCGGAGCATCCGCCAGTTGTCGCGGTCGCTCTTGCCGAAGCCGAACCCCGGATCCACCAGGATCCGCTCTTCCGGGACACCCGCCGCGGAGGCCGCCTCCATTCGCTCCTCAAGGAAGGCGATCATGTCCCCCGGCACCGAGCCATAGGGAACGTATTCGGACTGCATGATGCGGGGCACACCGCGGATGTGCATGAGCGACACGGCAGCACCGGTCTCCGCCACAACCCCGGCCATATCATGGTCGAAGGTCATGGCGCTGACGTCGTTGACCATCGCCGCGCCGGCCTCGACGGCCCGCCGGGCCACCTGCGCCTTCGTGGTGTCCACCGACAGGGGGACGGGGAGCTGCCGCGCCAGGGTCTCGACGACGGGAATCACCCGCCGGAGCTCCTCGTCCAGGGAAACGGGATCCGATCCCGGCCGGGTCGATTCCCCGCCGACATCGATCCAATCCGCCCCCTCTTCCACCATCTGCAGTGCCCGGGCCACGGCCTGATCCGGAGCCAGGCAGAGGCCGCCGTCGGAGAAGGAGTCGGGGGTGACGTTCAGGATGCCCATGACAAGGGTCCGCTCCCCCAGGGCCATCTCCCACTTTCCCGCCCTGAGTACGTGTCGGTCCCGGAAGTGCCGCCCCAGGAGCGACGGGATTGCTTCCGCCAGCGTCTTCAGGCCGAAGGGCTGGAAGGCCATTTTTTCCGCGAACCGCCGGAGCTGCTTGACCGTGCCCATGAGGACCACATCGGTGAAAGGCAGGCTGCAGGCAACGGTTCCCCGGGCCACCGCCGCGTCGCCGCCCGCGGAAAGCATCTCCTGCTTGAGGATGTTGGCGTCCCGGCAGGACACCTTTTCCAGGAGAACGGCCAGCCCGGCCATTTTGGGCGCCATCGCATCGATCCCCCAAGGGTCACAGCCGGTGCGCCGGAGGATCTCCCGGGCGTCCGCGGGGGTCGGACAGTGGAGCATTCTGGGATTCCGCATACGTTTCACCCGCCGCGGGCCGTCCGGAAACGGCCTGCAGGTCTCACAGGCTGGTTTCTTCCGGGAATTCCTTGGGACAACGGAAATGGAGCGGCGCCACCGCTCCGGCTCGGGCGCAAAGGCCCGCCGCCTCACTTCGTGCGTCCGGCCGGAACGGGATCAGGATGCCAACTGACCGGATTCGGGAATGGAAACGCCGTATTCCGTCAGGATGCCGTCGATCTCGACCGCGTTGAGGACTTCCTTCTCCAGCAGCTCCGCGGCGAGGCGGTGCAGGATGTCCAAGTGGTCCTGGAGCAGCTTTCGCGTCTGGTCGTAGCCGTCCATGACGATCCGGTTCACTTCCCCGTCGATGCGCCGGGCGGTTTCCTCGCTGTAGTCCTTGTGGGTGGCGAACTCCCGGCCCAGGAAGATCTGCTCCTCCTTCTTGCCGTAGCTCAACGGCCCCATGACGTCGCTCATGCCCCACTCGCAGACCATCTTCCGGGCCAGGTTGGTGGCCCGCTCGATGTCGTTCCCCGAACCGGTGGTGAACTCCTTGAGAACAAGCTCCTCCGCCGCGCGCCCCCCCAGCAGGATGGCGATGCTGTTGAGCAGGTAGCCCCGCGGATAGGTGTGCTTCTCGTCGATGGGCAGCTGCTGCGTGAGTCCGAGCGCCCGCCCGCGCGGGATGATGGTCACCTTGTGGATCGGGTCCGTTCCCGGCAGGAGCCTCGCCACCAGGGCGTGCCCCGACTCGTGGTAGGCGGTGATGCGCTTCTCCGAGTCGCTGATGACCATGGACTTGCGCTCCGTCCCCATCAGGACCTTGTCCTTGGCGAACTCGAAGTCGGCCATGGAAACCTTCTCCTTGTCCAGCCGGGCGGCCCGGAGCACCGCCTCGTTGACCAGGTTCTCGATGTCCGCCCCGGAGAAGCCGGGGGTTCCCCGCGCCAGGATGGCGAAGTCGACGTCGTCGCCCATGGGGGTCTTGCGGGTGTGCACCTGCAGGATCATCTCCCGCCCCTTGATGTCGGGCAGGGGCACCACGACCTGCCGGTCGAACCGCCCCGGCCGGAGCAGGGCCGGGTCCAGGACGTCGGGCCGGTTCGTGGCGGAGACCAGGATGACCCCCTCGTTGGACTCGAATCCGTCCATCTCGACCAGGAGCTGGTTGAGGGTCTGCTCCCGCTCGTCGTGGCCTCCGCCGAGGCCCGCCCCGCGGTGCCGCCCGACGGCGTCGATCTCGTCGATGAAGATGATGCAGGGGGCGTGCTTCTTTCCCTGGTCGAAGAGGTCCCGCACCCGGGAGGCCCCGACGCCGACGAACATCTCCACGAAGTCGGAGCCGCTGATGCTCAGGAAGGGCACGTCCGCCTCTCCGGCGATGGCCCTGGCCAGCAGGGTCTTTCCCGTCCCGGGGGAGCCCACCAGGAGCAGGCCCTTGGGGATCCGGCCGCCCAGGCGGGTGAACTTCTTGGGATCCTTCAGGAAAGAGATCACCTCGGTGAGCTCCTCCTTCGCCTCGTCGATGCCGGCCACATCGGCGAAGGTGACCTTCTTCGTCTTGTCCGTCACGAGGCGCGCCCGGCTTTTGCCGAAGGCCATGGCCTTGCCGCCGCCGCTCTGCATCTGGCGCATGAAGAAGATCCACACGCCGATGAGGAGGATCATGGGAAACCAGGAGATCAGGATCGTCATGTACCAGGGAGAGTCCTCCACCGGCTTGGCGGCGATCTGGATCCCTTTTGCCTGGAGCCGGGGGATCAGGCTCTCGTCTTTCGGTGCGAACGTCTTGAAGGTCGTCTTGCCGTCCTTGTACTTGCCGGTGATGTTATCCCCCTGGACGGTCACCTCGGAGACGTTGCCGGCTTCCACCTGGGCGATGAAGCGGCTGTAGATCAGCGTCTCCTGTCCGCTCTTGGGCTGGCTGAACATGTGGTACAGCAGCACGAAGACGAGGCTGATGATGAGCCAGAGGGCAATGTTTTTCTGCAGGGGATTCAAAGGGTTCGTTCCTCTCTTGCCGTTTCCGGCCTTGGGAAAAGTGTGGATGCGCCACAAGGACGCATCCCTGAATTTGCCCCTTCCTTACAATAACCGTTTCGCCATTTCAAACACTTTGCGACGGCGCCTCCTCCCGGGGTGTCTCCTCGATTTCCACCCGGAGGACGCGGAGCGTGTCCACCGTCACGAGGGCCCGGTCACCGCGGCAGACGCCCGCCACCCAGAGGATCCCTCCTCGATCTTCAAGAACCGGCAGGATGGATCGCCGGGACCGAGGAGTCTTCCGGTCGGTGAAAATGTCCTGCAGCTTTTTCGTTCCACCGAGCCCCAGGGGGCGGATGCGATCCCCCGGACGGGCGGACCGGACTGTCAGCGGAAAGGCAAGCCTGTCCGCATCGAACAGCGCGACCCGGCCGGTTCCCATCCCCCATGGAGGCTCGACCTGGGACACTTCGAGGCGGCATCCCGCCTCGGGAATGGCGGTCCGTCCCGGCACGTCCACGGGATATTCGTATCCGGCGGTTTCCGGAACCCGGGTCAGGAGGATCAGCCGGCCGTATTCCCGGACGGCCGTGACACCGCCGGGAAGGTGGAGAGCCCCCTGGGGCCGGTCTCCCGCCGCCAGGGCCAGGACCGACTCCGCGTGACCGTACCCGACCCTCCGGCCGGGGGCCAGGGCGTCCAGGAGCGCCTTCACCACCCGGAACCGGACCGCTTCGTGCAGGCCCGCCAGGCCGTCCAAGGGCACCTCGATCCGGGAACCCGTCCGGGCCGGGACAAGCCGCCCCAGGACCTCCCGGACCGTCTCCTCCAGGAAATCGTTCTCCCGGCGGGCGATGTCCGCCAGCCGGGCCAGCCCCTCCTCCACCCGGATATTGTACTGGGACGAGAGGTGTGGCAGGAGGTCCTGCCGGAGCCGGTTCCGGAAAAACCGCTGGTCCCGGTTCGTCGCGTCCTCCCGGAAGGACAGCCCTTCTCTCTTCAGGAACTCCGCGATCTCCCGCCGGGATGCATAAAGAAGCGGCCGCACGAAGAGGCAGTCCCGGACAGGCAGCATTCCCTTCAGGCCATCGAGGCCGGTTCCCCGGACCATGTTCATGAGCACCGTCTCCGCCTGGTCCCCGCGGTTGTGGCCCAGGGCGATGCGGCCGGCGCCCGCGTTTTCGGCGGCTTCCCGGAGAAAATCATAGCGGGCGTCCCGGGCCGCCTCCTCGAGGGACTTCCCGTCCCGGTCCCGCAGGGCCCCCTGCTCCAGGCGGCGGCAGGCCAGGGGCACGCGCAGCCGGTCCGCCAGGGACTGGACGAAAGCCTCGTCCCGGTTCGCCTCCTCGCCGCGGAGACCGTGATTCAAGTGGGCCGCCGACAGGACCCACTTCCGGCCGGAGGCCAGGCGGCAGAGCACCTCCAGGAGGGCCGCCGAATCGGCCCCGCCGGAGACGGCCGCAAGGACCCGCTCCCCTTCCCCGATCATGGAGAAGCGGTCGATGGTCCGGGAAATCCTGCGCAGGAACGGGTCCATGCCTTGTCCTTGTTGCGGCGGATCGGGGCCGGCGCCGCGGGTCTCAGCGGATCAGCGTCACGAGCTCCGCCGGATCCTCGTACGTGCGGTCGGGACGGAGGGCCAGGAGTTTCTCCCGGGGCGTGAGCCCCTTCAGGTACGCACAGCTCAAGGCACCGCCGTTTTGAGCCAGGAGCACGTCGTTGACGCCGTCTCCGATCACGGCGGTCCGGCCGGGGGAAACGCCGAACCGCCGGGTCACCAGGTCCAGCAGGCGGGGGTCCGGCTTGATGAAGGGGGTGCTGTCGGCGCCGATCACCTCGTCGAAATGCCCCGTCAGGCCCAGGGCCTCGGCGATGGGCAGCGCGAAGGAATGGCGCTTGTTCGTCAGGATCACCTTGCGCTTGCCCGCGAAGTGGCGGAGCGCCTCCTCGATGCCGGGGTACGGGCGGGTCGTGTCCAGCATGTGCTCCCGGTAATGGGTGCCGAAATACTCGAGGGCCTCGTCGAAGCGTCCGCCGTCCAACCCGCCCAGGCTGCGCTCGATCAGCACGCGCACCCCGTCGCCGACGAACCGGAGGATCTCCTCAACGGGCCGCTCAGGCAGGCTCAGGCGCCGCAGGGTTGCGTTCACCGATGCCGCAATGTCTCCCCCGGAAGACACGAGTGTGCCGTCGAGGTCAAAAATCAAAAGGTCCGCTTCCATGGTTCGCATATCTCTCCCGCGGGGAAACCGGCGGAAACCGGTCCCCCTCCTTTCCTTTCGTTTGTCACCCGACCCGGGCCAGTTCTAGCCGGCCGTGCCAGCGCTTCAGGAGCACCTCCTTCAGGAGGGCGTGCTCCGGCCTCACCAGCGCCGGATCCCGTTCGGCCAGCGCAAAGGCGTCGGCTCGCGCCTCCGCCAGGATCCTCCCGTCCCGGACGATGTCGGCCACCCGGAAGTCCGGGAGGCCCGACTGCCGCGTCCCCAGGAACTCGCCGGGCCCCCGGATCGCAAGGTCCTCCTCGGCGATCCGGAATCCGTCCTGGGTCTCCTCCATCACCCGGAGCCGGCGGCGGGCGTCGGGGGAGCCGGCGTGCCCCGCCAGAAGGATGCAGAGCGACTCCGCCTCCCCCCGTCCCACCCGTCCGCGGAGCTGGTGGAGCTGGGAGAGGCCGAAGCGCTCGGCATGCTCGATCACCATCACCGAGGCCTCCGGGATGTCGATCCCCACCTCGATGACCGTCGTGGAGACGAGAATGTGGATGCTCCCGGCGGCGAAATCCGCCATGACGGCGTCCTTTTCGGTTCCCTTCATCCGCCCCGTGACCAGGCCCACCCTGTATTCCGGGAAGATCTCCGCCTGCAGGTGCCCGGCCATGCGGGTGGCGTCCTTGAGGTCCAGGGCCTCCGACTCCTCCACGAGGGGATAGACGATGAAGGCCTGGTTCCCCTTCCGGATCTCCCGCCGGATCGCATCGTAGACCCGGGCGCGGTGATGCTCATACACGACGCGGGTATCCACGGGCTTCTTCCCCGGCGGCATCTCGTCCAGCACCGATACGTCGAGATCGCCATAGACCGTCATGGCCAGGGTCCGGGGGATCGGGGTGGCCGTCATCACCAGGACGTCCGGGTTGCCCCCCTTGTCCCGGAGGGTGGCCCGCTGGAGGACGCCAAACCGGTGCTGCTCGTCGATCACCACCATGCCCAGCCGCCGGTACTCCACGCCCTCCTGGATCAGGGCATGGGTCCCGACCACAACCTGCACCTCCCCCCGGGCGACCGCCTCCAGGGTTTCCTTCCGGTCGTTTCCTTTCCGTCCGCCTGAGAGGAACCCCGCCCGGAGGCCGAGGTCCCCGGCCCACCGCTCGATGTTGCGGAAGTGCTGCCGGGCGAGGATCTCCGTCGGGGCCATGAAGGCGCCCTGGAAACCGTTTTCACAGGCCGCCACGATGGCCGCAAAGGCAACCACGGTCTTGCCGGAGCAGACGTCTCCCTGGAGCAGGCGGTTCATCCGGTGCGGCCGCTCCATGTCGCCGGCGATCTCGCCCAGGACCCTCTTCTGCGCCATGGTGAGACGGAACGGAAGCCCGTTCAGGAACCGCTTCACCAGCGGACCGCCGGTCCGGAAGGCGATGCCCTCCTCGATGGCCTGGCCGCGCCGGCGCAGGGCCATTCCAAGCTGCAGGAAGAAGAATTCGTCGTAGATCAGTCGCCGGTGGGCCGGGGAGGCAAACCGGTTCAGGTCGTCCGGGTCGGACTCCGGCCCCGGAAAGTGAACCTCCCGGACGGCCTCAACCATCGCCGGAAGGCGGCGGCTCTGCAGGATGAAAGGCGGGATCGGGCTGATCAGGTGGCCCGCATACTCCTCCAGGACCTCAGCCAGGATCCGCCGCAGGACCTTCTGGTAGAGCCCCTCCGTCTCGGAATAGACGGGGACGATCCGCCGGAAATGGAGGCTGTCGGTCCCCTCCTCTTCGTCGATGACCTCGTAGTCGGGGTGGATCATCTCCTTGCCCCCCAGGAAGCCGCGGACCTCGCCCGTGAGGATGACCGTTCCCCCCTCCCGGAAAACCCGCTTGAGGTAGGCCGATCCGCCCCGGAACCACTTGCACAGGAGCGTCCCCGTCCCGTCCTCCACGGCGGCCTCGAAGACGCGCCGGCGTCCGTACTGGCGGAACCCGGCGGCGGTGACCCTCCCCACCACGGTTTCCCGGCGGCCGAAGATCGCCGCGGCGATTTTGCGGATTTCCCGCCGGTCCTCGTAGCGCCGCGGCAGGAAGTAGAGCAGGTCCTCCACCGTGACGAGACCCTTCTTTTCGAGGAGGGATGAGATTCGGGGGCCGACGCCCCGGACATAGCGGGCGGGGGTGGACAACTGGTAGAGGGACAGCCGGACATCCTCCGTCCCGGGCAGGGCGGGCGTCGCATCGGGGGCTGCGGCCGTGCGGCGGGGGATCCAGCGCCGGATTTCGTCGAGGAGCCGCACGGCCCGGACGATGCGCCCCTTCTTCTCTTCGTCCGGCAGCGCGTCATACCCGCGGAAGATCTCCCCGAACTCGTCCAGGAGGCCCGAGGGCGGCGGCTGTCCGGGGGAGACGGACTCCCAGTCCTTTCCCTTCAGCGCCGCCACATGGCCCGCCATGAGCGGCTCCAGGTCGCGCAGCGCGGACACGTGCCGGTATCCCTCCCGGGAGGCGAACCGGAGCGGGCTTTCCATGCGCTGGAGGATTTCTTCCACGGATTCCATGATTCCCGTGGATATCAAAAGGGGAACCGCACCTCAAGGGAGAATCCGGGCTGATTGACTTTTCAGCGGTTTCACGCTACACAGGACGGCATTTCCAGGGGGTGCGCATGTCCAATTCAGCAACGTATCGTGAGGCCGGTGTCGACATCGACAAGGCCAATCTTTTTGTAGACCGGATCAAGCCAGTCGTCCGGAACACCTTCCGGAAGGAGGTCATGAGCGGCATCGGGGGATTCGGGGCCCTCTTCCGGATGGACCTGACCCGCTGGCGCAAGCCCATTCTCGTGTCCTCCACCGACGGGGTCGGGACCAAGCTCCGCATCGCGCACTGGATGAACCGGCACGATACCATCGGCATCGACCTCGTGGCCATGTCCGTCAACGATGTCCTCGTACAGGGTGCGGAGCCCCTGTTTTTCCTCGATTACCTGGCCACCGGCCGGATCGACGTGGAGACGAGCGTGAAGGTCGTCGAGGGAATCGCCCATGGATGCCAGGACGCGGGATGCGCCCTCATCGGCGGCGAGACCGCCGAGATGCCCGGGTTTTACGGCGACGGCGAATACGACTTGGCGGGGTTCTGCGTCGGCGCCGTCGAGGAGGACCGGCTGATCGACGGCTCCGAAGTCAGGGTGGGCGACGTCCTCATAGGGATCGCCTCGACGGGACTCCACAGCAACGGTTACTCCCTGGCCCGCAGGGTCTTCTTCGACCGGCAGGGTCTGTCGGTCCAGGACCGGGTGGCCGGCCTCGAGGGAACCGTGGGCGAAGAGCTCCTGAAGCCGACCCGGATCTATGTCAAGTCGGTCCTGAACGTCCTGAAGAACTTTCCGGTCCACGGTCTCGTCCACGTGACCGGCGGCGGCTTCTACGACAACATCCCCCGCATTGTCCGCGGCTCCATCCGGGCCGTCGTCCGGCGGGATTCCTGGATCATTCCCCCGATTTTCAGGGTTCTCCAGGAGCTGGGCCGGGTCGAGGAGGGGGAGATGTTCCGGGTCTTCAACATGGGCATCGGCATGATTCTCGTCGTGCCGGAGCAGGACGCGCCGGAGATCCTCAACCGGCTGCACCAGCTCGGCGAGACGGCGTGGCCCATCGGCCACATCGACCGGCGGGAGGACGATCAGCCTCCGCTGGAAATGGTCTCCCCCTGAGGCGACTCTCCGCTCCCTCCGCCGGCAAGCCCGTCCGCTGTTCCGGGCCTCCCGGCGTCTTCGAGCGAACGAACGGTGAATCCAGATGAATCAAGTGCCCATCGGCGTCCTGGTATCCGGAAGCGGCTCCAACCTGCAGTCCCTGATCGACCGCATCGAGGAGGGAACGCTGGACGCCCGGATCCGGATCGTCATCAGCAACAACCCGGACGCCTTTGCCCTGAAACGCTGTGAAAAGCACGGTATCCGGACGGCGGTCATCCGGCACGCCGACTATCCCGACCGGGAATCCTTCGACCGGAAAATGGCGGAGATCCTCAAGGCCAGCGGGGTGGAGCTGGTGGTCATGGCGGGGTTCATGCGCATCCTGTCCTCGTGGTTCCTCCGGGAATTCCCCCTGCGGATCATGAACATCCACCCGGCGCTGCTCCCGGCCTTTCCGGGACTGCACGTCCAGCGGCAGGCGGTTCTCCACGGGGTCAGGTTTTCCGGCTGCACGGTCCACTTCGCCGACGAGGGCGTCGACACCGGCCCCATCATCATCCAGGCGGTCGTCCCCGTCCTCGACGACGACACGGAAGACACCCTGGCCGCGCGGATCCTCAGACAGGAGCACCGGATCTACCCGCAGGCCGTCCAGTTGTATGCCGAGGGAAGGCTCCGGATCGAAGGGCGGCGGGTCATCGTCGTCGACAATCCGGCCGGCGGCGACGAGGCCCTTCACAATCCTCCCGTCACGAATTTCTGAATACCGCTGCCGAGAAACGGCATCCGAGATTTCCAGAAGGAAAGGATTCCATGAACGAGACAGGCTACGATTTCAGCATCACAAACCTCGGTGAGCGCACGATTCCCTCCCCGGTCATCGCGAACTACTACACCCCGGATGACCGGCGGATCCTCTTCAATATCGATCCGCTGCACTTCGCCGAATGGAAGGCCCCGGACGGATCGCCCCTGTCCATGGAAGTTGCCGGCCCCCGGGAGAAGATCTTTTTCGATCCGTCGAAAACGAAGGTTGCCATTGTAACCTGCGGGGGACTCTGCCCCGGCATCAACGACGTCATCCGCGCCGTTGTGATGGAGCTCCATCACCGCTACGGCGTCCGCAATATTCAGGGAATCCGCTACGGATTCCAGGGCCTGATCCCGAAATACGGACATGCCATGCTGGACCTGACCCCGGATGTGGTCAAGGACATCCACACCCTGGGAGGGAGCTTCCTGTCGTCTTCCCGGGGTCTTCAGGATGTGTGCGAAATGGTCAACGCCCTCAAGCGCATGAACGTGGATATCCTGTTCTGCATCGGCGGCGACGGGACCATGCGGGCCGCGGAGCAGATCACCTGCGAGATCCTGAGCAGGCATCTGAACATCGGGGTCATCGGCATCCCCAAGACCATCGACAACGACCTTAACCTGATCCAGAAGACCTTCGGCTACGATACGGCCATTTCGGAGGCGGTCCGGGTCATTCAGTGCGCCCACGCGGAGGCCAAGGGAGCGCCCCTCGGCATCGGCCTGGTAAAACTCATGGGGCGCCTCTCCGGCCACATCGCCGTCGGGGCCGCATTGGCCCAGAACGAGGCCAACTTCGTCCTGATCCCGGAGGTGCCTTTCGACCTCGATGGGGAAAGGGGCTTTTTGAGGGCTCTCGAACAGCGGCTCCGGGAACGCCAGCACTGTGTCATCCTCGTGGCCGAGGGCGCCGGTCAGGACCTGGTGCCCCACAGCGGGGAAGAACGGGCAACGGACGCATCGGGAAACATCCGCCTCCTGGACATCGGCCTGTTCCTGAAGGAGCGGATCGAGCGGTACTTCCAGGGCCTGGGGCAGGACATCAACCTGAAATACATCGACCCCAGCTACACCCTGCGGAGTGTTCCCGCCAGCGCCAGCGACAGCATCTACTGCGGCGCCCTGGGCCAGTACGCCGCCCATGCCGGCATGGCGGGCAAGACGGGCATGCTCGTGGGGCTCATGAAAGACGAATTCGTCCACCTGCCCCTGAAGGCCGTCACGTCGGGCAAACGGGTGGAACCGGCGGGAAACCTGTGGATGCGCGTCCTCGAATCGACGGGCCAGCCGCTGTCCATGAAGAACGTCCCGGCCTGAAAGACGGGCCGGATCCTTTTTCTCTGCGAAGCTGGGCGAAGCATCCCGACATCTTCCCGCGCCGCCGGCAGAACCACACGGGCGGCCCTGCAAAATGGCCGCAGGCGAGGCGCGCAATGACCGAGGAGGGAGGCGTACTCCTCGTACGCCGCACCGACGAGGGCGAAGCGCAACGAAGCATCCGGCCATTTTCCAGGGCCGCCGGTTTTTTCCTTGCTATTTCGGCACAGATAGTTTAGAAGCGCGTTTCCATTCTTTCAGGAGGCATTATCGAAATGGCCAGGGTATGTGATGTGTGCGGCAAGAGGCCCGTCGTCGGAAACAACGTGAGCCACGCCAACAACAAGTCCAAGCGGATCTGGTATCCGAACCTCAAGAAGATCCGCGCCGTGGAGAAGGCTACCGGCGCCGTGAAGCACATGAAGGTCTGCACCCGCTGCCTTCGCTCCGGGGTCGTTCAGAAGGCGGCCTGACGCCGTCTCTACAGGGGAAGCCGGAAGCCCGTATCCTGGACGGCATCCAGGACGGGCTCCAGAAACCCGCCGCTGTCCCCGGTCGCATCCAGGGCGAGTTCCATCAGCACCCTGACTCCCTCCCAGGTATCCCGATCTTCCTGATCCAGGCGAAATTTACCGATAAATCCGGCCGTCCGTCCTTCAAGTCTCAGGAATCCCTCCATGCGCAGCCGGTCGTAGGTATCCCGTCCCCGCACCACCGCCTCGGCGACCGTGTTCGGTTCAACCCCGATCAGCCTTCCCATCGTCCCGGAAAAGCCTTCCAGGCCGTTTCGGGCGGTGTAGCCCAGGGCCGCCAGGAACAGGTCCAGGAGTCCCCCGTTTCCCCGGAGATACAGGTTCAGGTCGAAGGCCATCTCGATCATCATGTGCGACTGGTAAACGGCATCGGACCGGGAAATTTCCCGGCCGATCCGCCGGTGGAGCTCCTCCAGGCGCGGGACGAGGAACCGTCCCTGCCGGTAGGAATAGCCGTCGGCTCCGGGATCGAATTCCCCGGGCGAATCCTGTCCGACCCGGCCGTAGTGGGCCATGTCGTCCACCAGGAGGTGGAACTGGGCATAGGCCCCCCTGGCGTCTTCCGGCGGAAGGGGATCCAGCCGCGGGATCCTGTGGGTCATGGCGGAGGTGATGTCCGGATGGATCGTCAGGAGGTCCGGGGCGACGTTGTAGATGTAGGCGTCCGGCTCCCGGGGATCCTTCCCGATACGGCGGCAGAGTTCCCGGAGAACCCAGGTGTGGGTGAGCATCAGCATGGGCGGGTTCCGGCCCGGAGGGCTACGATTTGCGGAGGGTCAGCTTCTTCAGGTCGACGAGCTGGATCTGGAACGTCCCGTAACTGGTCATCCCGTAGGCCCGGTGCTTCTTGTCCGCCGTCAGCTCCATCGTCTTTCCGTCGCCCAGCCGAACCGTGGCGATCAGGTTGTTCCCGCTCAACCGGAACAGGACGGAGGTGATGTTCTGGAACGGAATGGTGACGATTCCCCCGCCCCGCTTCCCCTCCAGAAACGTGATCCCCTCGATGGTGACTTCGCTGCACTCCGTCACGACGTCCATGTGGTCCACGAAGACGGCGGAATACTGCTTGTCCGGCTTCGGGATCTTGCCCGGCGCCCCCCCCTGGGATCCCAGACCCATCAGCAACGGAACGGCCACCAGAACCATGACGATCGACAGGATTCGCTTCCGCATCGGTCCCCCTGCCGGCGCATCCGCCGGACTTGGCGTGATGGGGCCACCATAAGACGGGCCTCCCCCTTTGTCAATCCCGTTATTCCTGCATCCGCCGGCATCACCGCCCGGGGAAGCGGATGTTTGACTTCCGCTCCCGCTTCCGGTATACGACGTCAATTCTTCAGAATATTTCACGAATCCAACGGATCCGCGGATCCGTACCGAAAGGACCGCCTGTTTCGGCATATCCCATGGCAACCTCCCCTTCCCTTCCGCAGCCCGGTGCCGTCCGTGCCGTCGCCCTCTTTTCGGGCGGCCTGGACAGCGTCCTGGCCGTTCAGGTCGTTCGTCTCCAGGGCATCGACGTACTGGGCGTCAGCTTCGAAACTCCGTTCTTCAGCGCCAGGAAGGCCCGGGAGGCGGCCCGGCAGATCGATCTTTCCCTCCGCGTCGTGGACTTCGCCGACGAACACCTCGAGATGGTCAAGGCCCCCCGGTACGGATATGGCAGGAACATGAACCCCTGCATCGACTGCCACGCCCTGATGCTGCGCAAGGCCGGCGGGATCATGGAGGAAACGGGCGCGGCATTCATCCTGACCGGTGAGGTCCTCGGACAGCGTCCCATGTCGCAGGGAAAGCAGTCGCTCTACGTGGTGGCGAAGAACTCGGGGTACCTCGACCGGGTGGTCCGCCCCCTGAGCGCCCTGCTCCTGCCGGAAACAGCGCCGGAACGGGAGGGTAAGGTCGACCGGGAGCGGCTTTTGGCGATCCAGGGTCGGGGAAGAAAGATCCAGATGCAGATGGCAGCCGACATGGGCATCACCCGCTACGAGACCCCCGCCGGCGGCTGCCTGCTCACGGACGTCTCGTTCTCCCGGCGCCTCCGGGACCTCTTCGCGCACAACCCCGGATGCACGCCCCGGGACGTGGAAATGCTCAAGCAGGGCCGACACTTCCGGATCGACGAGCGGACCCGGGCCGTGGTGGGGAGAAACCACCGGGACAATCTGGCCATCGAGCGGGCCGCCGGAGACCGGTACACCCTGATCCGCATGGCCGGGTATCCGGGCCCCCTGACGGCCCTGTCCCCCGGCTGGAGCGAGGAGGGGCTTCGCCTGGCTGCCTCCCTGTGCGTGCTGTACAGCGATGCCCCGAAGGACCGTCCGGTGGAGGTGAACATCCGGGCGGGAACAGCCACCCGGTCGCTGGAGGTGGCGGCCGCAACCCCCGACGAGGCCGCAGGCCGGCTTGTCTGATCCACGGAACCATGTGCGGACGATTCGTCCTCCTGACAGACCTGGCCACCCTTGCCGGGGATTTCGGCTTCGAGGCCCCGCAGGGTCTTTCCCTGCCCGCGGGGGAGCACTTCCCCGGGCAGGAGATCGTGGCGATCCTGCGCGATCCGGTTCTACGGCCGGCCCTGTTCCACTGGGGCTTGGTGCCCTCCTGGGCCAGGGATCCCTCCATCGGCCGGAGGCTCTTCAACGCCCGCTCGGAGACAGCCGCCGTCAAGCCGAGCTTCCGTGACGCCTTCCGCCACCGTCGCTGCCTGATCCCTGCCGACGGATTTTTCGAGTGGGACCGAACGGGAAAACCGGCGCGCCCGGTCCTCTACGGCCTGCGCTCGGATCGGCCCATGGCCCTCGCCGGGCTCTACGAGTACCGGAAAACCGCCCCGGGAGATCCCTCCGCCGCCACCTGCACGATTCTCACCACCGAGGCCAACGACCTGATCCGGCCCGTTCACGACCGGATGCCCGTGATCCTGGACCGGGAGGGCGCCGCCCTCTGGCTGGCCCCCGCACAAACCTCCCCTTCCACCCTGCAGGCCCTGCTCGCGCCCTTCCCGTCCTCGGGGATGCGGATCCTCCCCTGACTCCCGGCCCGGCCTAGCCCCGATTCAGGCGTCTTTCCCTCCAGATCGCCTCCAGGTTGGGGGCGGCGATCCCCGCCACGATCAGCGCCATGCCCGCCCACTGCAGGGTGTCGACGGTCTCGCCCAGGACCGCCGCGGCCAGGGCGACCGTGGCCGCCGGCTCCAGGGTCGAGAAGACGGACGTGTAGGTGCTGCCGATCTCCTCGATGGCCCGGTACTGGAACACGATGGCCACCGCCGTGGGGAACAGCCCGAGCGAAACGGCGATCAGGAGCTGCGTTCCGTTCATCCTCAGGATTTCAAGCGGATTGTGGAGAAAGAGGAAGGCCAGCCCGGTGAACACGATCACGTAGAAGGCCACGGTGAGGGGCCTTTCCCCTTTCATGAAGACCTGCACCAGGATCAGGTAGACGGAGAAGGTCAGGGTCGTGCCGAAGGCGAACAGAAGCCCCAGGAGATTCATCTCCCGGAGGAAGGCGTCGTAGAAGACCAGGCACGAGCCGGCCGAGAGAATCAGGAGCGACAGAACGAGCGTCCGCCCCACCTTCAGGCGGAGAAAGGCCGCCGAGAGGACCGTCACCGTGACCGGATAGATGTAGAGGATGAGCGACGTCGTGGACGCCGGGATGTAGTTGAGGGCCTTGAAGAAAAACGTGCTCTGGAGGACGTGGAGGGCAAGGCCGAGGAAGGCCGCCTTCCCCAGGACGGCGGGGCGGATTTTCAGGAGCGACGGGTCCACGAGGAGGAGGAAAAGAAAGAGGAGGGCCGCGCCGAAGAGAAAGCGGCACTGGAGGAGCGCCATGTCGGAGAGCCCCGCCCGGTAGCCCAGCTTCGCCAGGATGGCCAGCGAAGCGAAGCAGACGGCGGACAGGAGAGAGAAGGCAAGTCCCCGGTACATCTTCAGCAGGCCTCAGGCGTTCTCCTGCGGTCCCAGGAGACGGAACACCCGGTTGCTCCCGATGGCGTCCGTCGGCTCGGCCGGTGTCACCTCCTCGACCTGGTAGTTGGACTGGGCCGAGCGGCGGGTCCTGCCGCTCAGGAGGATGGAGTCGGGGTGGATGTGGCAGAGATCCTGGATCCGGAAAAGGACGTTTACCGCGTCGCCGATGACGGTGTAGTCCATTTTCTTCTCGAAGCCGATGTTGCCGACGACGACCTCTCCCGTATGAATGGCGATGCCCACGACCAGGGTGGCCGAAAAGCGGCGCTGGAACTCCGTGTTCAGGCCTTCGAGCCGCGACATCATCTCCAGGGCCGACCGGATCGCGTTTTCCGCGTCAGCGGCGCTCGAGACGGGCGCCCCGAAGACAGCCAGGAAACCGTCCCCCAGGTACTTGTCCACGATCCCGCCCTGGCGGAACACGATCTCCCCCATGACGGCGAAGAACTCGTTCAGCAGGGCAACCGTCCTCTGAGGTCCCATGTCCCGGGAGAGGAGCGAGAAATTGCGGATGTCGATGTTGAGCAGCGTCACGGTCTTGAATTCCTCGACGTGGGACCGCCCCGACTCGGCGCCCAGGATGATCTCGTCCACCACCGCCTTGGGCACGAACTTCTGGAAGACGCTGCGGATGCTCCGCTCCTTGTCCGCCATGCTTCGGGTCTCACGGTACAGGTGGGCATTCTCGATGGCGATGCTCACCGAGGAGGCGATGGACTGGAGGAGGTGCTTGTCGCTCTCGTCGAAGGCCGCCCCGATCTTGTTGATCACCTCGATAACACCGATGACGCGGCTCTGGGAGATCATGGGCACGCAGAGGATCGAGCGGGTCCTGAAGTTCGTCCGCCCGTCGATCTCGTCATAGAAATGCGGGTTGTTCTGGACGTCCTCGACGAGGATCGCTTCCCCCCGGGACGCGCAGTACCCGGCGATCCCCTGCCCCAGCTTGATGCGGATATCCGGAACGGTCTGGAGATCGGTGTTGAAGGCCGCCTGGAACCGGAGGTCGTCTCCCTCGACGAGAAACAGGGTTCCGGCCTCCACGTTGATGGCCACCCGAATCATGTCCATCGTATAATTCAGGACTTTTTCCATGTCGAAGGTCGCCGTGGAGAGGGCGCTGCCGATCTGGCGGATGGCCGCGAGCTCCTGGTTCCGCTTCAGGGTGGCCGAGATGAGCCGCTCCTTCTCCAGGGCCAGGGACAGGCCCTCGCCGATCGCTTCCAGGTATTCCTTGAACTGGGTGAAGGCATCCGGCGGAACGCCCTGCAGCACGAGGGCGCCGGTGGAGCCTCCCTCCGCTTCAAGGGGGATCAGGATCGAGGCCGCCTCCGGGTCGGCTCCGAACAGCAGCCTGTCCAGGGGATGCTCCGAAGCGTCCCCCCCGCGGACGGTCACCAGGTTTTTCATGCGGAGGGTCCGCTCAAGGATGGACCCCTCCACTCCGGAGAGCGGCCCGGCGACAATGCCCGTGGGTTCGAACGCGAGGACTTCGCTCACATGAAGGCCCCCGGAATTCGACCGGTCCTGGTATAGGAGGACGGCCACGCCGTAGGGCACGGCCCCGCGGATCTCCTGCAGGATCGACTGCACCAGCTCCGCCGGCTTGAGGCTCGAATTGATGGACTTGATCACGTTCTGCAGCGAAGCGAGATGAACGTCCTGGCTCTCACTCCGCTGGATGAGCCGGAGGTTGTCGTAGGTGAAGGCGGCGTTGCTGAGGAGGGGACTGAGAAGCTCCGCGTCCTCCAGGCGGAAGGCCAGGTCCGTGCGGCTCCGGGAAATCGTGACGACCCCGATCACGTCATGGATGGTCTTCAGGGGCATGCAGATGAACGACTTCGTCGCGTACTGGTTCCGGGACATCCGTCCGAATCGCGTGTCGTTTTCGATGTCCTCCACCACGAGGGGCGTCTTGTTGATGACGGCGTACTTGGCGATGCTCCCGGCGTAGGAGATGCGATCGCCCTTCTTGACCATGCCGCCGAGGCCGATGGAGGCAACCACCTGGAAGATGTCCCGCCGGGGACGCTCCAGAATGAGGACGGAGCCGATGTCGGCGTCCACGAGCTTGAGGGCCCGCTCGAGGGTGATGTGGAGCAGGTCGTCCGGGTTGAAGGTGATGTAGCAGAGGTCCGCCAGCTCCTTCAGCGTCGTGATGTCCTGGCTCTTCTTGTCGAGTTTCTGAAAGCTGTATCGGAGCTCCTGCTCCAGGGTCTGAAACGAGGAGATGATCCCCTTCATCTCGTCGGTGTGGGTGGACACCGGCGCCTTCCCTTTCAGGTTCTCCTCGAGGGCCCGGTTCGCGTGCCGGGACAGGGCGATGATATCGTCCGCCAGCTTGCGGAGCAGGAGGAAACCGAAAAAGAACAGGATCAGGAGTGCGATAAAATAGATGGGGATGAACTCATCCTGGAGGATGTCGTATTTGACGGCAAAATAGAGGAATCCGAAGACGGGGACGAGGAAGAACAGTCCGAAGACGATGTAAAGCTTGTAATACAGGCCCTTGTTCTCGATGGAAAACCAGTCGAACAGGGCCTGCAGGTGCATGCGGTTTCCTCTTTCCGGTTTCGGTTCAGGACGTTGTGGCGGTGAGCATTGTCACGCTTTATAAGCCGGGGGGGAAAATTGAGCAAGGGAAAAGAGGGGCATCGAACGGGGATGAAGCCGCCTCCCACGGCCCCGGCACCCGTGCCTCTACTTCAGTCCAGGACGGCCGGACGCGTTCCCTGGCCGATGGGCCTCTTGAAGGTGAAATAGAACGGATCCCCGATCAGGGCCTTGGTGACCTTGTCCATGCTTCCGCTCGGCAGGGCGAAAGGCAGGGCAATGATGGTCGCCGCCAGTCCCGCCACGCAGGCGACCAGGCCGACGGGCCGGAGGATCACGACGTCGATGAAGGGGGGGATCTCTTCCAGCTGCTGCTCCTGCTGTGCCGGCTGCGCCGGCTCCGGCCGCGTGTCTGCGATGCCCTGCGCACATGACAGGCCCGGAATTGCCAGAATGACGAAGAAAGCCAGAACCACCGACAGGATACGCCTCACCCGTTCCTCCTCTTGTCGACCCTTTGTATTTTTTTGTATTTCTGTCATATAGAAATTCGACTCATCCTGTCAACCTGTGCGAGGCGGTCCGGATGCAGGCGAATCGGACGCCGGAAGGCATGACTTCATCGATTTGTAACCCATTTGTCATGATTCTGTAACAATCCGCGCTTAGAGTCGGCACGCCGGACAAGAACGCAGGGCCCCCCCAATTTTTTCAAGCGGCGGAGGTGGAAGCACCTCACGACCGCGGAAACCGAGGTGATGGTCATGAACGGTCCGAACACTTCATTTCAGGACATTTCCATACGCCGCCGGGTCATCATCACGGTCGGGATCTTCACGGTCCTGACCGTCGTCACCGGGCTCTACGGCCTCATCGCCATCATGGAGACCAACAAGCGCCTCCATCAGACCTCACAGGAGGGACAGGCGCTGATCCGGGCCGTGGACGCGGGACGCCAGGCGGAGGTCCATTTCAAGAAGCAGGTGCAGGAATGGAAGGACATCCTCCTCCGGGGCAACGACCCGCGGCTCTATGAATCGCACGTGCGGGCCTTCGAGGCGGAAGAGAAGCTTGCCCGCGAGCACCTGCAGTCGCTGCTGACCATGGCGCCGGCCCTGGGACTTCCGGTTCCGGAGATCTCGGAGGCGATCCGGGTTCACCAGCAGTTGGGACACCAGTACCGGGACGCCCTGGCAAATTACAACCAGTCCGACCTCAAGAGCGCCGTTCTCGTCGACAAGATGGTTCGGGGAATCGACCGCGAACCGACGGACCGGATCGACGCCATTGTCGATCTCATCAAGGTCCAGGCGAAGGACCGGCTGAACGCCGCGGAAACGATGGCGAAAACGCAGATGGAAGCGTACCGGAGCTTTTCCGTCTTCCTGATTTTCCTCGTCCTGGCGGCCGTCGGCTTCGGGATCTACAACGCCATGTCGATCACCCGCGACCTGCCGCCCGAAAACGAAGACGAAAACGCAGATCGAGAGAATGAACAGCCATGATCGATGTCTCCCTGGCGGTCGTCATCTCCATCGTCATCGTTGCGTTGATTTTCGACTACATCAACGGGTTCCACGACTCCGCCAATTCGATCGCCACCATTGTCTCGACGCAGGTCCTCAAGCCCCACCAGGCGGTTGTCTGGGCCGCCTTCTTCAACTTTGTGGCCGTCTTCCTGTTCGACGCGCACGTGGCGAAAACCATAGGAACCGGCATCATCAACACGTCCATCGTCAACAACACGCTGATCATAGCGGCCCTGGGAGGCGCCATCATCTGGAATCTGTTGACCTGGTGGTTCGGCCTCCCGAGCAGCTCTTCCCACGCGCTGATCGGAGGCCTCATCGGCTCCGGACTCGCCAGGGGGGGCTTCGACGTTCTGGTCTGGAAGGGAATCGCAAAGACGGCGAGCTTCATCGTCTTCTCCCCGGTGATCGGCCTGATCCTGGGACTCGTCCTGATGATCATCGTCCTCAACCTCACCCGCTTCGGCAGCGTGACTACATCCAACATGCTGTTCAGGAGGCTGCAGCTCCTCTCCGCGGCGATTTACAGCGTCAGCCACGGCATGAACGACGCCCAGAAGACCATCGGCATCATCGCCCTGGTCCTGTTCAGCGGCGGCTATCTCGGCCCGACCTTTCGCATTCCCCTCTGGGTGATCATCGCCTGTTACACGGTCATCGCCCTGGGAACCATGTCGGGGGGGTGGCGGATCGTCAAGACGATGGGGACCAAAATCACGAAACTCCAGCCCATGGGCGGATTCTGCGCCGAGACGGCCGCGGCCGTGTCCATCATCGGCGCCTCCCTGGCGGGGATTCCCGTGAGCACGACCCACACGATCACCGGGGCGATCATGGGCGTGGGGGCCACGAAAAGGCTGTCCGCCGTCCGCTGGGGAGTCGCCGGAAACATCATCTGGGCCTGGATCCTGACCATCCCGATCTCGGGCGTTCTATCCGCCGGCCTGTACCTCTTGCTGACGGCGATCTTCGAATAACCCGGCCCGCTCGCCCTCCGGCTGCCTGTCGAGCACATTCCTCAGCCTGGCGGCAAGCTCATCCATGCAGAAAGGCTTCTGGATCAGGGCCGGCGGGCCGCCCTCCCGGATGTCCGGAGGAAGGTCTCCGGCTCCACAGCCGGTCATGAAGAGGACGGACAGTCCGGGCCGGATTTCCTTCATCCTGGCGTACGCCTCCAGGCCGCCCATCCGGGGCATCATGACGTCCATCAGGACGAGATCGATTCTTTCCTGCTCCCTGCGAAAGACCTCCACCCCCTCCACCCCGTCGGCGGCAACGGTCACCGAGTATCCCAGCAGAACAAGGATCTCCTCCGTGGTCCTCCGGACATCCTCGTTGTCCTCGACCAGGAGAATGGATTCGCTCCCTGTCTCCGCCGCTGCACGCTGTCCGGAAGCAGGCGCTGTCCCGGCCCCGGCCGGCATCGCCGGCAGGAACACCCGGAAGATCGTCCCCCCGCCCGGATTGCTGCGGGCATCGAGGAATCCGCGATGCTGCTTGACAATTCCGTATACGATGGAAAGCCCGAGGCCCGTTCCACCCTTTTTGGTCGTGAAGAACGGCTCGAAGATCTTCTCCCGGATCTCGACGGGAATTCCGGCGCCCGTATCGGATATCGACAGTACGATATAATCCACCGCCTCGGCATCCGGAAAGGGCGCCAGGATCGAGCCGTCCATGGTGAGGGGAAACGTCTCGACGTTGATCGCTCCCCCTTCGGGCATGGCGTCCCGGGCGTTCACCAGCAGGTTGAGAAGGACCTGGTTGAACTGGGAAACGTCGATACGGATCCAGAGCGGAGACGGATGAAGGCACATGGAGAGCTCGATGTTCGTTCCGATCATTCGCTGCGCCATCTGGTGAAACTCCGCCAGGACGGAATGAATGTCCACGGTCTCCAGGTTCAGGGTCTGCTGCCGGCTGAAGGCAAGCAGAGGTTTTACGAAGCCGGAGGCCCTCCTGACGGCGTTTTCGATGGAGCGGCTGTGCCTCGTCACGGTCGCATCCAGGGGACGGCTCACCCTCATGAGTTCGGCATCCCCCAGGATAGCCCCAAGAACATTGTTGAAATCATGAGCGATTCCTCCTGCCAGGCGGCCGAGGGTCTCCAGCTTCTGCGACTGGCGGAGCTGCTGCTCCAGGTCCCTGGCCTCCCGGAGACGGGCCACCATGTTCTTCATGGCCTCCAGGAGCTTGCCCGCCTCATCCCTCCGATCCACCCGGATCTCCATGGATAGATCTCCCTCCGCCAGGCGGTCGGCGATGGAAACCCCGTTCCGAATCGGCACGGTGATGCTCCGGGTCATGTGGACACCCGTCCAGACGGCGATGACGACGGCGACGACGGCAAATAGGATGAAGGAAGCCCGGATGTCGGCGTGCCGGTCCGCCACAGCCCTGCGCTCCAGGAGCGTCTGCTGTTCCTGATGGGTGATCAGCTCCCGGCAATGCTGATGGAGGGAAATGAGAAGCGGATGGATGCGCAGCACGAACTCCGTCTGGGCGTCCCGATTCATCCCCATGCGCTGCATCTTCATGACCCGCTCGCCACCCCGATCCAGGAGTGCCAGCTCTCTCCTGAGCCTGGAGAGAATCTCCCGCCCCCGGTCCGACGTCTCGATCCGCTCGATCTCCTCCAGGGCATTGCCGGCGGTGGCCCGGGCCGTCAGAAACTGGACGCCCAGCAGGGTCCATCTCCCTCCGTCGCGGACCTGCAGGTAGGTTGTCAGAACCTCCCGGACGGAATGGATGGAATCGCTGACAACGCTGGCGCACCAGATCTGCCGGTGGTTTTTCTGCACGAACGAATCCATGGTCTCATGGTCCCGGTTGATGACCCACGCGCTTAGGAGGATGAGCAGGATCAGGATGATGCCGATCAGGCCGAGACCCAGCCCGAGACGCATTCCGATGGGGATGTTTCTGAGCTTCACAAGACATTCCTCGGGGGAGATTTCAGGATGAGATCGAAGAGAAGGATCGGGGTTGCTCCACCCGCCCGCCTTTACCGTCTACGCTTCAGCAGGGGGATTCCCTTCCAGGTGATTTTCCGGAGGTCCGCCTCGGCCTGGATCACGGCCGCCCCGGGCAGGGGGACATATTGAAGCTCCTCCGCATACTTCTGCCCTTCATGGGTCACCCAGTAAAGCAGGTTTACCAGCTCCTCGGCGTCTTTCCGTTTCTTCCCGGCCGGGTGGGACTGGTCCCGGAAGACCATGAGCCAGGTATATCCGACGACGGGATAGCCCTCCCGGGACGGGGTGTCCGTCAGCGACCGGCTGCCGTTGGAGCTTTTCGCCGCCTCGGCGGCCAGGGAGATGCTTGCCATGGTCGGTGCGACAAACCGGCCGGACCGGTTCGCCAGGTGCCCGATGGTCATGCTGTTGGCCATCGCGTAGATCAGCTCGACGTAACCGATGGAGCCGGACACCTCCCTCACCAGGCCGGCGACGCCGGCGTTGCCGCCGGTGCCGCGCCCGACGGGCCAGCGGAGGATTTTTCCGGTGCCCATGGCCGCTCGCCAGGCCGTGTCGACTTTCGACAGGTATTCGCTCAGGATGTACGTCGTCCCGCTCTCATCCGACCGGTGGATCACCTGGATCGGCAGATTCGGAAGAGGAACGTTCGGGTTGAGGGCCGCAATCCCCGGGTCGTTCCAGGCGGTGATACGACCGAGAAAGATGCCCGACAGAACCTGCGCTGTAAACCGGAGCTGCGGATTCCCCGGAAGGTTGTAGACGACGGCCACGGCGCCGATGCAGGTCGGAATCCGGACGAACTTTTCTCCGGATATCCCCTCCTCCCCGGAGGAGGCGATGTCGGTACCGGCGAAATCCACATCCCGGGCCAGGAGCTTCCGGACGCCCTTGCCGGAACCGGTTCCCTGATAGAGAATTTCAACCCCCGTCTGGAGTTGGTACTGCTCGAAAATCTTCAGGTAGAACGGCAGGGGGAACGTTGCGCCCGCACCCTTGAGCGTTACGGAGGCGCCGGAGACGCTTCCCGGAGAGAGGAGCGCAAAGGCCAAAAGGAGCAGGATTCCGCACACGCTTCGACGGTTCATGAAAGGGCCTCCCGATTTGTCCTTACCGAATACCAGAGGATTGTGACCTCCAGGAGACACTGCTGTGAACGTTTCATGAATCCGCTTCCCTTTTGAGGATGTGACCGATGACGGCCTTCTCGACTTCTCTCCAGGCATTCCGTCCCATGGCCGCCTCGTCGATGACGAGATGATGGGACGTCGCAGCCGCCACGTTCCCGTCTTTCGCGACGGCGAGAACGCGCCAGCGGCTGAGCCCCCTGACGGTCATGAATTCCCGGATCTTTTCCGTGGAGATGAACTCATCCCCCGGGTCGATCAGGACCAGGGTCGGGACGTTCAACCTGGGGCCGGCGCCAGCTTCCACGCGCCCGATCGCCTCGAAGAGAGCCCTGTAGGCGGCCATGGGAGTGCCGTCGTTTGCCCGGTACCACCGGGGAGACAGGCTGTCGATGACCAGGCTTGGAAAGGGGGTCAGGAATTTCAGGAGGTGGGCCTCGATCTTGACGGACAGTGCGGGAGCGAAGAGAACCATCCGCCGGACGTCCGAACCGGCATTCGTCAGGACGAGATCGCAGCCCAGGAGGCCGCCGAGGGAATAACCGACCAGGAAGAGGGGAACCCTGTTCCGGTCGGCCCGGATCCCCGCCTTCCGGCAGGCGTTCATGACCTCCCGCTGCCAGACCGGGTATGAAACGGTGCGGAAGGTTTCCAGGCGGGCCGCCTCCGCGGTCAGGCCGCCGGAGGGTTCATAATTGTCGCCGTGTCCGGAGAGCGAAACGTTCAGGACGTCGATGCCGGCGCGATTCAGGGCCGCAATAATGTATCCCATGCGCTCCGGCTTCAGGTTGAGGCCGTGGATGACGACGGCGACGCCCCTTCGTTTCACGAAGCGCTCTTTCAGAAACCAGCCGGAGGAACGATCCCGATCGTCCTGCGCCTGCTGCGTATCCGGAGGGGTCATCCGCCCGGGAAGTCGGTCGTGGGACGGTTCCCGGCAGAAAACGAACACGGAGACAAGTACGAGAACGACGGCCGCCGCCGGGAGAATGCACAACGATGCGCGCACACCGGACTCCCTCATCGGGTGGAAAAGAAGATATCGCCGATGTGCCCCTCCGCCTCACTGCCGGTCTTGTGGGTGTTGATGAACAGAAGAATCCCTTCCGCGGGCGGCGGCTCGCCGAGTCCCAGGTCACGGTACAGCGCCGACGCATCCTTCAGGACGTCCCGCTTTTCCGTCACCCGGGCTCCGAGCGGGTCCGTCCGGTTGCGCAGGACGATGTACCGGACCCGCTTCATCGACGGCTGGGGGCTGGATGTCACGAGGCCCTTCGGCGCCTGGTTCTCCCACACATAGGCGAGGGCGGTCCTGGAAAGCCGCCCGTTGAGACCTCTCCCCGGGAAAACGACATACAACTGAAGGGCCTGGTCGTCCGTCTCGCGGTGCCGGACATCCCCACCCCGGGGAAGGCGGGTGGCCATCCAGGTCCATTGCAGGCAGGGAAATTCCCGGAGGTCGACGTTGATTTTCTTCCGGATGCCCCAGGCCATGTCGCCCCGGCTCGCCAGGCGCAGCCGGAATCGTCCGCCCTGCTCTTCCAGGACCGGCTCCGGCTCTCCCCGGTAACGCTGGACCTGCCAGCCCGCGGGGACCCCCCTCGGCCCGGCCGGATCCGGAACCATCCGGATTTCCAGCTTCTGCGTTTCCCGGGAGTCCCGCGGCGGCCCGGCCGATGCAGGCTCCCATCGGGAAACAAGCAGGACGACAGCAGCCACGGAAGCCCAGAAGACCAGCCCGGACGGGCTTCTCCGCAGTCGCTCCCGGAGTCCGAGGCGCGGGGTCAAGATCATCCCGCCTCTCGGCCTCCGTATCCCTCATAGTGCAGGGTGTCCGCGCCGCCGTAGATCCGCTGTTCGAAGAGGAATCCGCTCCGGCCGGCCTCGCGGGTCATCTCCTTCACCTTCTTCTTCAGGGACGCCGCCACGACGGAAAACAGGGCCGGGTGCGGATCCACCCAGACGCGCCGGCTGTCGACGATGGCAATGCTGATCGTCGACAGGGGCGCCTGGAAGGAGTTCCCCTGCCGGTCCCGGATGTCCATGTATCCCTGCCGGACATGCTCCTCCCGGAACAGCGCCATCTTCTCCCGGTCGAAGGCCTCGCACATCCTCCGAACCGCGTCGTCATCCACAATCCCGGGACACACAATGACGAAATCGTCTCCGCCGATGTGCCCGAGCCGGGAACCAGCCGGAAGCGACGGGAGGCTTTCCGAGAGGACCTTCGCGGTCAGGCGCAGCATTTCGTCGCCCATGAGAAAGCCGTATACATCGTTGAATCCCTTGAAGTTGTCCAGATCGGCGTACAGGATGGAGTAGGCCGGCAAGAGCAGGGCGTCGTGGATCCAGTTGCGGATCATTTCGTTCCCGGGGAGGTTCGTCAGGGGATTCGCCCCCATGGCGCAGCGGACTTCCAGCTCGACGGCCTTCGTGATGATCTGCTTCATGGTGACGCTGCCCACGAATCGCTGGTTGCGGTCCACCACCAGCACCGGGTCGTAGAGATCCTCCTGGAAGCGGTCCATGGCCAGCTTGGCCAGGGTGGTCACGGTGATCCGGTCCTCCACCACCAGGGGGTTCCGCTTACAGACTGTTTCGACGGGCTTCTTCTGGAAGAGCTGGTAGCCGAAGGCCCCTCCCGTCTGGATGTAGAAGTGCTGCCGGGTGACGAGCCCGCCGATTTCCTCCCCGTCGAGGACCACCACGTGATCCAGGTGAAGGGAATTCTTGAACATGCCGTCCATCGCCCGGCAGTCGACCGTTCGTTTCGCTATCGTCATCGGCCGGATGACGAGGCTGCCGATCACCTCGTCCAGGTCCACTTTCGCGGAGTCGTAACGCTTGACCAGGGAGGCGATGGTCCTCTTCATTTCCTCCGTGGGTAGATACGGCTCCGCTTCGGGCAGGCCGAAGAGAAACCCCTGGGCATAGCGGACGCCGAATTTCAGGAGGACGTCCAGCTCCTCCCACGACTCGACCCCCTCGGCGATGAGCTTGGCGTTTACGCTGCTGGCAAAGGACGCCATCGATTTCAGAAGCTTCTGCTTGTAGTCGTGGAGGTGGACGTCCCGGACGATGGCCATGTCCAGCTTGAGATAATGGGGTGTCGAGGCGACCAGGGAGATCAGCCCCGAATAGCCGGAGCCGAAGTCATCCAGGGAAATCCGGAAGCCCTGGTTCACATAGTGCCGGATCAGACCGGCAAAGTGCTCGACGTCCGCAAAGGCCTTCTCTTCGGTGATCTCGATGACGATCTGCCCCTGGTCGAGGCCGTACTCGCTCAGCCGGACCTGGGTGAAGCGTTCGAGGAAGCGGGGATCGCTGAAGATGTCCGGGCTCACGTTGATGAAATAGACGGCGGAGCGATAATCCTCCGGCAGGGCAGCGATCTTTTCCAGGGCGGCGATCCGGCAGGCCCTCTCCATTTCCCAGGTGCAGCCCCTTTTTGCGGCCTCGCCGAACATGGATCCGGGGCTGGCAAAGGGGGGATTTCCCCGGGACAGGACCTCAAACCCCAGGACGCTTCCCGTCAGGAGGTCGAGGAGGGGATGAAAGTGGGGACGGGGGGCGACGCGGCCGATGAATTCGGCGATCCGGCTCTCGTCCGGCGACTCCAGGGTATTCCCGCGCCGGACATGCCGGCGGACGCTTGTCATGGATTCCATTTTCCCTCGTCTTGCCTTTCCCGGATCCCGGATCCGGAGGCGGAACCGCCGGATGCACATGGAACGGCGCATCCGTTCCCGCCGGGGATGCGATTCAGATTCGATCCTTCAGCACATGGATAGAGATATGGGAGGCCGTCACGCTGCTCCGGCCCGTGAGAACCATCAGGACCGTCCAGAGGGCCTGCAGGAAGAGAATCATCGACGGCTGCCAGAGCGCTTCCAGCCCCGCCAGGATGTCCGCCCGGCCGGGTGGGGCTTCGGCGGCGAACAGAAACGCCAGGCACAGGCCATAGCAGACACCGGCGAGGGCCATGACCTGGTAGGCGGAAAAGGATTGTCCGCCCCGGTAATCGGCCCGCAGGAACTCGGACAGGACCCGCCAGACCTGGGTGACCGACAGGGTCAGGAGGAACGCGGCGGTCCCGTGCCCGTCCAGGAAAAGGAGGATCCCGATGAGTCCCGCCGTCGTGTACAGCAGGGACGTCATTCCCTGGACGGGGACCACGGGGCATCCCTCGAGCCCGTGTGCATAGGCGATCTTCTTCGTCTCCCCCCGGAATGTGAAACGGAAAGGCCCGAGGATCTTCCGGACAAGGGGAGGAACGTCGGAGAGCGGCCTCCCATAGCAGCAGCCGAAACTGATGCAGGCCAGCCGGCCGATTCCTTCTCCCAGGGCATAGGAGATCGACATCGCCGCGAGAACCGCCATGACGTCGACCGGCCGGCCCAGCAGGCGCTCCGATCCGGCGCCGGCCATGAGGACGACCCAGGGCGCGGCCAGCATCCCGACAAAGGAAGCGCCGCCCACGGTGAAGGTATGCCGCTTGCCTTCGACCCATGTCGCAATCATGCGCGATGCGGGCACGCACACGATCAGGACGGCCAGGACCATGCAGACGGTCAGCGGTGGTGTCACCCCCACGGAGGCCATCAGGACCAGCATGACCGCCACGGCGAGGACGTACGCCGTCGCCGTGAAGAATCCGTACCAGGTCAGGTTCAGGCCGCTCCAGCGGCCGTCGGCCATCCGGTTCCCGGGGATGCAGGCGGCGATCTGCCAGGTTTCCGCGGGAAGCTTCCGGAAGCCCCAGAACAGGAGGGAATAGAGCGCACCTCCCAGGCCGAGGACAAAGACCGTGTTGCCGTTCATCCCGCGTTCCCCCCCAGGCCACTGCGATCTTTGGCCCTCCCCGGGCCTCCCGGGCCCGGTTTGCCCGTCTCCGGCATTCCCTCCCCGCGGGGGACCCGACGGGAGTCGGATGCCGTACGCGACCGGGACAAAATCCGCGAAGAATCCCCGTTCGATCCGATGTGCAATTCCGCGAGTTCCTGGCATTCCCGGCAAAGACGCGTCGTCGGTTCGGCAAGCAGCCTTCTCTCCGTAATGGTCGACCCGCAGATGACGCAGGTGCCGAAAAGCCCCTGGTCCATCCGCCGGATGGTTTCCTGGATCTCCTGAATCGCGTTCCATTCCCTTCCGCGAATGGTCAACTCCACCTGGCGGTCGTGTTCGAGGGCCGCATGATCGATCGGGTCGGCACTGTGTACACCGTTGTTCTTCATGTCGGAGACGGTGCGGCTGGCGGTTCCCTGGAGCCTGTCCAGCCTGGCAAGCAACTGATTCCTGATCTGCTTGATCCGGGAAGCATTCATTCATCCGCCTCCTTATGGAACGTGTGCGACGAACGGCATGCCGTGCCGATCCTGACGCGGACCGGGATCTCCGTCTCCGTGAGGGGCTGTCCGAATCCGCGGGTATAAATGCTGTCAATGCCGGGTCGCTTCATGTTCCAGACGATGTCATCGTCGAAGCGGACCCGGTCCCGCTCGAAAAGAAGCACCACGGTGCTGCTGCCGGGGCGGAAGAGGCTTTTCGGGCGGCCCCGTTTCAGGAACCGGTCCGCACCGACGGACAGGGGAGCGTTGTATCGCTCCTCGCTGTAACACTGGACGATGTCCCCGATCATCAGGGCGACGACCTCGATCATGGCCACCTTGCCCGCTCCGGTCCCGCCGGGCACGTCCGTGTCGATGACGGTGACGAC
Source organism: Syntrophales bacterium (assembly GCA_035363115.1). Lineage (NCBI taxonomy): Bacteria > Pseudomonadati > Thermodesulfobacteriota > Syntrophia > Syntrophales > Syntrophales bacterium. The sequence goes on from DAOSEM010000006.1 coordinate 57,038, forward strand.
CCTTTTGTTTTTCGAGAAGGGGCGCACCACGGAGACGACCGCCTCGGGATGGCAGGCGTGGTAATGCCCTTCGAGCGGATAGACGTCCAGGACCGTTCCCGCCGCCGGGACATGATTGTAGTGATACTTGTCCGGGGTGAGCCGGAAAACGGCGAAGGATCCCCCCTCGAAGGTCTCCCGCCATCGCCGCTTTCCCAGCAGCTCCTCCAGGTCGAAGAACTTGCCCTTGATGAAGAGACTGGAGTTCTCGTCGAGGGATCCCACCAGCATTCTCGAATCGGCCGGTGAAACGACGGCGGCGGGATCGTTCGGCGTCGGTCGGCACTCCCAGTAGCGGATCTTCCGCTCGAAGATTTTTTTCGGCGTATCGAGCCGGAGGGGCGGATCGAGGCATTCCCGCGGATCGATTCCGGCTCTTTTCATGAATTCCTCCGGATCGGCCAGTCTCCCGGTCAGGAATCCCTCGTAGTTGAAGAATCCCAGGAGCGACGACATGCGCCGGCCCGTCAGGGCGCGGAACAGGAAGGGAGCATGCTCCCGGAGGGGCGAATAGAGAAAACGAATGACCCGGTCTCCATAGAGTCTCTCCGCCTGAACGGCGCGGCTGTCCCGGTCAATATACTGATGCGACGGGGACGGACTCGGGGTCGAAAGGGTCCACCAGGGGCTGGTCATGCAGTTTGTCTTCATGGATCACAACCATCATTAAGAATAAGAGTTTCAGCAGAACGGGTTCCGGGGCCTTCTCTTCCAGAACGCTCCGCCGCGCCAGATCCAGATATTCCAGCGGATCCCCGTTTCCCAGGACGGCCCGCAGGGCCTCCCCGGATCCGGGCCTGAGAGGCCGGTCGGCCGCGCCCAGCGCCGCGACCTTCTCCTCCAGGAACCGGAAGGCCTCCGTCATGTGGCGGCCCCGCAGGTCCTGCCGGTAATAGGCCTCCGCGGCCCGATTGAAATCGCCCGCCGGCATGGCCAGCGGATGGGGGGCCTGCTTCCCCTTGAGGACGGCCCGGGTGATCTTTCCCGCCGCCCCCAGCCGCTCCGGGTCCTCCAGGCGTCGCTCCAGGTCAAGGATGGTTTCCTCGAATCCCAGCATTTCGATCAGGTCCGCCGCTTCCTCCCGGAGGACGTTCACCAGGGCTCTCCGGTACTCCAGGTTGTGGACCCGGATGTATCCCGGATACCGCCGGCTGGGGCGGGTCCTCTCCGTGCGGGCGAGAATCGCCATGAGAAACCGGTTGGCGCTGTCCTGGCGAACGAAGAACGTCGGAATGCCGATGGCGGCGCCGAATAGGATCTGCCGGCGTTCACTCTCGATGACGGGCGAATCGGGAATCCGGTCGTGGGTAACCATTCCCCCGGCGATGTATTTAAAGGCGAGACAATACAGCAGGTTCTGGAGATTGATCGCCCGGGCGGCGTCCTCCTCGAAGCTCTCGAAGAGGCTGTAATGCCGGGCCTCGAACCCGGAAAACCCCATCACATTGAACTCACGGAGCTTTTCCAGAAGGTAGAGGGACATCTTCGTGTCAAAGACGCCCAGGTCCTGGAGGTCGCGCTTCAGGCGCTCGCCATTGTGAAGCCGCCCGTCCAGGGCGGGGCTCCGCTCGGTGCTCAGGATCACCACCAGGTAATCGATCAGGCGGTAGTCTGGAATGAAGTCTCCCTTCAGGGAGAAGAGCCCGCGCAGGAAACGGTCCAGCCACAGGGGGCCGAAGGGGGTGACGGGACGGCCTAACACCCGGATGCCGGCCTTCTTCTGCCAACGCCGCCAGAGCATCCGCAGATGGGTGTAGTCGAGCTCGTGGGGAAGGAATCCCAGGGCCTTTTCGGGGTGAAAATCAAGAAAATCCATCCGGTAGGGAGCGGCGCTGTATGTTCCTACGAACAGAGGAAGAAAGTGCTCGACGATTTTGACGGCGAGGTCCCCCAGGTACTTTTCACAGGCGGCATGGAAGCCGGAGGATGGATCCGCCATGGCGGCGCCGATCCGTCGGCTTCCCATGCTGACATGGGTACCGTTGTTGGCGAGGCTTACGTTTGAGGTGTTGGGGAGCGTCACGAGATTGCTGGTCACGACGCCCGCCTCGCGAAGCTTTCCCACCGCGTTGAGCTGGCTGCGGCTGAGCACCCGGTGGCACAGGTGCATGTACTGGTGCTTTTCCTCTCCCCTGCTCCATCCGGAAAGGCAGGGACTCATGAACAGCTCGCGGTAGAAGGCGTCGGAGATGCAGTCGTTCAGCCTTTTCTGGCGGATCGGCGGATGCGGCGAATAGAACAGCATGGCCTTCTGCCCGCCGGAGGTCAGGCCGAACCTCTCGTTGGCGAACTGGACGAGAAGCTGCGTGAAGAGGTACCGGACGGCCATTTCCGCGGCAACGGCCCGGCCCATGCCCTCTTCCGGCCGCAGGGCGGTGATGGAAAAGGAAAAGGTCTCCGGCGACGTGTTGTCGTTCAGGAAATGATCCAGGAGCGCCAGCCCGGTCTCACGGACCGGTCCGGGCAGGTCCCTTCCCGAATCCATCGCCTCCGCCAGCGCCAGCTTCAGCAGGTAGCTCACGGGCACCCGGAGTTCCTGCCGGTTCCGGTGCACACAGACAAACCGGTCCGCGTCGCTTCGGTTTCCCAGGGAGGGATTCTCCTTGTCCGCCAGGAGATCCCGCTGCCAGACCCTCCAGGCGAACGGCCCGAGGGAGTCGGCGGGGAAGCCGACCCAGCTGTTTTCCCACAACTGATCCGTCCCGGAATCCAGGTAGCTCTCCAGGTCCGTGACCACCCTCTTCTTCGTGTCCCCGGCGGCGGCCCGGCGGAGCATGTTGGTGAAATAATTGGAGGCCTCGATGGTCAGCGGCAGATCCACGTTGCTTCTCTGGCCGACCACGGCGGCCTGGAGCTCCGTCTCGCTTCCCGCCGTTGCATCGTAGCGGGCGAACGGAAGTGTCTCGACGTCCGTTCCGTTCACACCGGTGCGGACGCCCAGCATGGCCGTCATGCGGGCCTGCGACGGGATGCCGCTCGGTTCCTGGTCGATTTGAAAAACCTTGACGCCCGTGCTGTTCTGAAAACGGCTCATGACTCCTCCTGCATCGGTTGCGGGAACCCTACAGAAGAAATGTGACAGGTCGATGAAGGCCAGGCGTCTTTCCTGTGAAATCTATGGGTTGCCGCGTGGCCGCACACGTCACCAACCTTTCATCCCCCTGTCATCCTCACGAGACAATTCTTCCATACACTGGATCCCGTCATTACCTCGCCGGACGCAACGGACGAACGGACCGTGACTCCCTGGGAGTCTCGACGACATCCGTGCGAACCCGTGCAGAACAAGGAAAAGGAGAACCATTTCGAAATGAGTTCCTGGATGCAGAGACTGTCCCGGCATTACGAGCGGATGCGCGGCCGCCACCCTGATGACGAGGTCATGATCCTCTTCGACATCGACGGCACGATCCTCGACTCCCGCTATATGATTCACCACACCCTCCAGTCCTACGACCGGGTGAACGGCACGGACTGGTTTGCGGATCTTGCCGTCGAGGATGTTACGGCCAGCGAGAGCCAGGTGGAGCAGCTTCTGGAATCGATGGGCATCCACAGTGCTTTGCAGGAGGGCATCCTGGCCTGGTACACGGAGCGGTGCTGGACACAGGACAATATCCTGCGATCCCATCGCCCTTTTGCAGGGGTCATGGACGTCATCCGCTGGTTCGAGATCCAGCCCCGGACCCACGTAGGTCTCAACACCGGCCGCCCCGAGCAGATCAGGCAGGAAACGCTGCTTTCGCTCAACAATATCGGCAGGGAATACAAGGTGAGGTTCCTGAGCGAACACCTATTCATGAACCGGCGCGGCTGGAACGAGGGGATCCTGGAGGAAAAGGCGGAGGGCATTCGCCATTTCCAGGGAAAAGGATACCGCGTGATCGCGTTTGTGGACAACGAACCGGAAAATCTGCAGGCGGTCGCAGAATTGGGCAACGACGAGATCCTGCTCCTGCACGCCCGCACAATCTTCCGCTCCCGGCGCGATCAGCTCCCGTTGCGGACAGTGGAGGGCCGGGCTTACGACATCACGGATCTGGTACCGGAAAAATCGCTTCCGAGGCACGTTCAGTTCGTCTGGCACGGCGTGAACGACGAGGCCAACCTGAGGCAGTTCATGGCCTCCGGCATCGAGTGGGCCGAATGCGACGTGCGTTTCGATCCGGACGGCGAGCGGGTTATCCTGCGCAACGACTCCTTCCGGGAAACGCCGTCCGATCCCGACGAGACGTTCATCCGACTCGAGAATATCCTCGAAAAATGCCGGGAAGGAGGGAAATCCCTCAAACTGGACCTGAAGGAAAACGGGCACCTGCTTGACCGCGTCCTCACGATCCTGAGAAACACGGGCATGCCGACGCACCGCGTTTGGTTCAACGGGACCGTCGAGATGCTGCAGAAAGAAGGTTTCCGCAAGCTTTCGGAGGCGTTCCCGGGATCCGTCATCCAGTGCCCCGTCGATTTTCTCGTTCCCCTCATCATTGGCGCCCCGACCCGGGCACTGTCCGTCCTGGACACCCTTCACGGCTGGGGCATCAACCGTTTCTCCGTCAACTGGAGGGCGTCCGAGAAGCACGACATCATCGACAGGCTGGAGAAGTGGGGCTACGAATTGAACATCTACAATGTGCCCGACCTCGAAGCATTCCTCAAGGCCGTCGTGCTGCTCCCCCGGTCGGTCACATCGGACTTCAACTTCCCGAAATGGCACTACTACGGACGGGGCCCCGGACCCGGGCAGAGGCATTTTGAATATTCCATCGTCCATGCACCGGAGATTCCGGCCTTCTGAGCGCGAGGTCCATCCTGCAAACGGATCCTTCCGTCGAAACCCGCCTTCCGGCGCCGCCCCGACCGACCTTCCGGCCGTTTCTCCGGATCTCATCCACCCCGGGCATCCCGGGACGACTTCCCGCGCGGACGGTCCTGCGGGTCTGTCCGCTTCATCCCTTCAACCGAGGAGGAACATGATTCCATGGTAAAATTGTTTGTTCTCGACACGAACGTGCTGCTCCACAACCCGGGATCCCTCTTTTCCTTCGAGGACAATGAGGTCGTCATCCCCATCGCGGTCATCGAGGAGATCGACAACCAGAAGCGCAGGCAGGATGAAATCGGGCGCAACGCCCGCGTCGTGTCCCAGGAGCTTGACAAAATGCGCGGGTCGGGATGCCTTTCCACAGGCATTCCGCTTCCCCGGGGAGGACGGCTGCGCATCGAACTCAACCACCAGGAATGCTGCGAAGAATTCCCACCCGGTTTCGACCCCCGCAAGACGGACAACCGGATTCTTTCCGTGGCCTGGAGCCTGAACCGGGACTTCCCGGGGCGGGTCTTCCTGGTCTCGAAGGACCTCAACCTGCGCGTCAAATCCGACGTCCTGGGCATCCCGGCCCAGGATTTCTACGGCGACAAGATCAACTACCATGAGCTCTATACGGGATGGGGCATGGCGGATGTGACGTCGGAAGAGCTCGATACCTTCTTCCGGGAAGGACACCTCGAAATGAACGGCCGCGGTCCCGGCCGGCCCAACCAGTTCTTCGTGCTGAAAGACCCCGTCTCCCCTTCCCGGTCGGCGCTGTCGCGCTTTTTCCGCGGAGAGCTGCGGCCGCTGGTCCACGGGGAAAGCACGAACCAGGGCATCAAGGCGCGCAACAAGGAACAGCGGTTCGCCCTGGAGCTGCTGCTCAACGACCAGGTCCGGGTGGCGACCCTCGTGGGACTCGCCGGAACGGGAAAGACGCTCCTGGCCATCGCCGTCGGCCTTGAGAAGGTCATGGAACAGAAGGCCTATGCGCGCCTGCTGATCACCCGTCCCGTCATTCCGCTCGGCAACGACCTGGGATTTCTCCCGGGCTCCAAGGAAGAGAAGCTCAGGCCCTGGATGCAGCCCATCTACGACAACCTGGAGTTCATCTTCAGCAACAACCAGGAGCCGCACCGGATCATCGAGCACATCATGGACCGCGGCCTCCTCGAGATGGAGGCCCTGGCCTATATCCGGGGGCGGAGCATCCCCAGGCAGTTCATCATCTGCGACGAAGCGCAGAACCTGACCCCGCACATGATCAAAACGCTGATCACCCGTGTGGGCGAAGGCACGAAGATCGTCTTCACGGGCGACCCGGAACAGATCGACCACCCCTATCTCGACTCCAGCAGCAACGGCCTGAGTTATCTCGTGGAGCACTTAAAGGACGAGGAGATCGCCGGCCATGTCACCCTCGTCAAGGGGGAGCGCTCCCAGGTGGCGGAGATGGGGGCACGGCTCCTGTAGGGGAGGCGGCAGGGGACGGGAGGAGGGAAACGCCCGGCGGGCCGTGTCCGGAACCTGTGCCGCCGGCCGTCCGCGGAACCCGAACCGGCTTGGGGAGTTCCAGCCTCGCCCCCGGCGGCCCGACGACGCCGCTCCGGAGTCCGGTCATGCGCACAGGTTTTGCAGGATTGCCTTCAGGTTGTCCACGGACTCTCCCGTGTATTCGAAATAGCGGCTTCGCAGCTCCGAGATCAGGAGGCCGTCGTACGAGCCGGCAAAGGTCTTCAGGATCGCCTCGAAGGGGATTCCGCCCCAGCCCACGGGCATATGGAGGTCGCCGCGTCCGAAGGGGACGAGATGGGTCTGCTGCTTTTCCGTGTAGTAGACGGGATGGCCGAAATTGTCGTGGATGTGCACGTGGCCGATGAATTCCCGGATCGCCGCCGTCTCTTCGACGGGATCGAAACCGTAGTGCGCCGCCGCCAGGAAGAGATGGCCGACGTCCAGGGTGATGCGGACATTCGGCCTGGCGACGCGGACGACCTGATCCAGGAGCACCCGGGGCTGCTCGGCGTAGCAGTACGGGGAATGGTACAGGTAGGGCCGCGCGTTCTCGATGCAGATGCAGACGGCGGGAAATTCGTCGGCGAGATCCCGGAGGGTCCGGGCCTCCCGTTCGAGCAGATCCCGTCTTTCCTCCTCCGACAGCATCCGGCAGCCGGGAATGGCGAACTGCTCCTCGGACACGTACCGGCCGGCATGATAGACCGCCACACCGGCGCCGATCTCCGAGGCAAACTCCAGGCTGGACCGGAACACCCGTTCATGGAGATCCCGGTTGTCTTCGTCCATCAGGTTGAGCGGATTGGGCGTGTGAACGCTGTATGCAAACCCGTAATCCCATAGGATTGCCTTCATTTCCTCGAGCCGCCCGCGATGGAGGCGCCCGTGAACGACGGCGTCAAGTCCGTGAACGGGCAACTCCACCGCCTCCAGCCCCAGAGCGGCAAATTCGTCGAGGTCGCGGCGGAGCTTCTCCGGTTGCCCGTCGACCCGAATCTCGTCAATCTTGCTTCCCGTTTCAAGCATGTCGGAAAATCTCCCTTCCCCCGATGTATGTCTTTTGGACGCGGTGAATCCCGCCGTCGTTCCGGACCAGGACCAGGTCCGCCGCCTTGCCCTCCTCGAGCGAACCCGTCTCGCCGGCGATCCCGAGGGACCGCGCCGGCAGAAGGCTGGCCATGTTCACGGCCCGGTGCAGGGGAAGGATGCCCAGTCCGTCCAGCATGAAGACGGCGTGCAGTATGCTCATGGGCGCGTAGTCGGAGCAGAGGATGTCGCCGCAGCCCTCCATGATCGCGTCCCGGGCGCTCAGGTTCCGCGCCTGGGAATTGCCCCGGACGATGTTGGGCGCCCCCAGGCAGACGTAGAGGCCCTTCTCGCGGGCGGCGCGGAGGGCATCGAGATTGACGGGAAACTCGGTAATCCCGATGCCCTGTTCACAGAGCCACTCGATTTTGTCCCGGCAGTCGTCGTCGTGGGAGGCCATCGGAACGCCGAACCGGCGGCAGGACTGGACGATCCGCTCGATGTTCGCCTTCACGTGGCTGCGGGCCTTCCGCTTGCGGTCGATGATGGCGCGGATCTCCTCGTCCGTCTTTCCGTAGACGGCCTGATAGTAATTCCGGAAAGACACCACTTCGCGAAACTGCCCCTGTCCCGGCGAATGGTCCATGAGGGACAGGAGCTGGATCTTCCCGTTCTCCAGCAGCGACTCCAGTTCCGGCATCGCCGCGCCGTCGGTGATCTCGAACCGGGCATGGACCCGGGTCCGAACATGAAGCCGCTCCGCCCGATCCCGGATCGTCGAGATGATGCCGGCGGCCATGCGGTTGGACCGGACCCCGATCTCGTCCTCTGCGAAGGAGATGGAATGGTAGATCGTCGTCACCCCGCAGGCGGCCAGCTTCTTGTCGAGCTCGTACAGGACGATGTCCAGGGGGAAGAAGGCGTTGGGCCGGGGCTCGATGTCCTTTTCCAGCGCGTCGCTGTGCATGTCGATCAGACCCGGCAGCAGCCAGCTGCCGTCTGCGTCGATGCGCGCTCCTCCGTTGCCGATGAATCCGTCGCGGATCTTATAGAGTCGTCCCTGGCGGATGGAAGCGGAGGCGCCGTCCAGGGTTCCCTCCGGCGTTACGATGCGGGCGTTTTCAATGATGAAATCGACCGGTTCTTTCATTTTCCGCCCTTTCCATTGCCGAGGTCGAGGACCCGATCGGCGACGGCATTCATGGAGGATCGGTCGTGGAAGACGCCGACCATGGCGGTTCCCTTCCCTTTCAGCTCCTTCAGCAGTTCGATGACGACCGTCCGGGAACGCCGGTCCAGCGACGCCGTGGGCTCGTCGAGCAGAAGCAGCCTGGGCTCCCAGATGACGGCCCGGGCAATGTTGATCCGCTGCTGCTCCCCCCCGCTGAATGTGGCCGGATAGGCGTCGTGGAGCTCCGCGGGAATGGACAGCCGCTCCAGCAGAACCGAGGCCCGGCGCCGGGCCTCTCCGGCGTCTTTCCCCAGATTGAGCAGAGGCTCGGCGACGACGTCTACGGCGGCGACCCGCGGGACGACCCGGAGAAACTGGGAAACGTACCCCATCTCGCGGCTGCGGATCCGGAGCAGGGTCTGTTCGCACCCGCCGGCCAGATTGACCCGTCCGTGGCGGTCGGAGGCGAACCACACGTCGCCCGACGTGGGCAGGTAGGTCCCGTAGATGCACTTGAGAACGGAGCTCTTTCCCGACCCGCTTCGGCCGGCCAGGCCGAGAAACTCCCCCGGCGACAGCCGGAAAGACACGCCGCCGAATCCGTCGATGACCTTCCCGCCGAGAATGTGGAGCATAAACGTCTTGGACAGGTTGACGACTTCCAGCATTCTCAGGACGCCTTCTGAACCGGACGTCAAAGCCGGAGCGGCGGGCCGGGGATCCCTCCCTCCCGCCGGGGCCTCTTCCTTTTCCGGGCGCTTCATGGATCCGCCTTTCTTCAAAGCTGTGAGCTGACCAGCAGCTGCGTGTATCCGTGCTGCGGGTCCTCGAAGATCCGGTCCGTCAGGCCCGATTCGACGACCCGCCCGTAACGCATGACCAGGGTGCGCTGGCACAGGAGGCGGATCACGCCCAGATCGTGGGACACCACGATCATGGCGATGCCGAGCTCCCGCTGAAGGCTGCGGATCAGGTCCAGGACGCGGGCCTGCACGGACAAGTCAAGGCCCGTCGTCACCTCGTCCAGCAGCAGCACCTGAGGGCTGTTGGACAGCGCCTTGGCGATCTGCACGCGCTGTTGCATCCCGCCGCTGAAGTTCGCCGGCGGCTCGTCCATCCGCTCCAGGGGTATTTCCGTGCGTGCCAGCAGGTCCGCGGCGCGTCCGCGGATCTTCGAGATGCTCCGCCAGCCCGCGGCCAGGAGCTTTTCGGCGATGTTGCCGCCGGAGCTGACCTGCATCCGGAGGCCCAGATAGGGATTCTGGTAGACGATCCCCATGTGGCGGCTCCGGACCTGACGCCGGTGGAACGGGCTCTGCCGCAGAAGGTTTCCCGCCGCGGCGTCCTGTCCGTTGTGCAGATAGATCTCCCCGGCCGTCGCCTCGTACTCGAAATGGATGAGCCGGACCAGGGTGCTCTTGCCTGAACCGCTCTCCCCCACGATGCCCAGCACCTCGCCGGGATGGATCTCCAGGGAGACGTTGCAGCAGCCCACGACGGCTCCGCAGCGGGAACAGCGGTTCCCCTCGTCCGCGGAAACGCCCCCGGGCAGGCAGTGCCCGCAGCCGTCCCCGAACAGCTTCGTAAGCCCGCGCACCTCGAGCAGCGGCTTCATCGCCGGCACCTCTTGTCGCAATAGCCCGTATCGGAGCAGAAATAGAGGCGTTTTCCCGAGATGTCGTCGATGATCTCGTCGAGGTACGTGTCCGTGGCACCGCACCGCTCGCAGGCCTTCCCGCGGAAGTCCTCGACCCGGAACCGGTAGTCCTCGAATTCCAGGGGCTCGACGGGCGTATGGGGCGGAACGGCGTAGATCCGCTTTTCGCGGCCCGCCCCGAAGAGAAACAGCGTCTCGGCCATGTGGAGCTTGGGGATGTCCCAGCGGGGAATCGGGCTCGGGTCCATGACGTAGTGGCCGTTCACCGTGACGGGATAGCGGTAGCCGATAGTGATCTCGTCGAACTTCACGATGTCCTCGTACAGGAAGAGCCACATGCGGCTGTAGTCCGCCTCGGCATGCATGCGCCGCGTCACCGCTTCCGACGGCTCCACCTCGCGCAGCGCCTCGGGATAGGGGACCTGGAGCACCAGGATCTGGTCTTCCGTCATGGGCTCCTCGGGAATGCGGTGGCGCGTCTGGATGAGGGTCGCCTCGCGGGCGTCCGTCGTCGTCTTCACGCCCGTCACGGTGTTGACGAAGCGCTTGATGTTGACGGCGTTCACGCTCCCGTCGCAGCCCTGGTCGATGACCTTGAGCACGTCCTCCGGGAGGATGATGGACAGCGTCACCTGGAGGCCGCCGGTCCCCCAGCCCCGGGCCACCGGTAGCTCCCTCGAGGCGAAGGGCACCTGGTAGCCTGGGATGGCGACGGCTTTGAGGATCTTCCGCCGGACCTCCCGTTTCGACACATCGTCGAGAAAGGCGAAATTGTAGTCGAGACGGCCCCGGCGGCCGCTCCTGCTGTTAACGCTGATCCACTCGCCGAGATTCATGGATTTCCTTCGCTCTCCGAAGACGGTCCAGGTCCGACTGGAAGTCCACGTAATGGGGAAGCTTCCAGTGATTGCAGAAGCCCATGGATTCGATCCCGTCGATGTGGGACAGCACGAACTCGCCGTCCTCCGACGGGGACGCTCCGCCTCCGGCCTGGATAGACCGGTCCAGGATGGCCATGGAGATGGCCTTGACCTCGTTGTGGCCGAAGCAGAGGCCGTATCCGATAGTGAAGCGGGGCCCGTCCGTCTTCTCCGTGAACCGGGCCAGGATCTCCGCCTCCGTCACCATCACCTCCCCGGCCGTGTACGGCTCTCCGCTGACGGGATGCCGGACGCAGAGCGGCATGTACCCCACGCGAAGCTCCCCGATGGTCGGATGAATGTTCCCGTAGCCGCGCATGTTGGAGTAGGCCAACAGGAGCAGGCCCCCCGTCTCCCCGCGCGCCATCGCCTGCAGGGCGGCGCTCCGGGGCACGGGGAAGAGGAGCGAGTCTTTCGTCACGTCGCAGGGCGTTTTGTCCCTGGCGGACCGATTTGCCTCGGCAATCAGGTTCTCCCTGCGCAGGATCTCGATCACCTTCGGAAACTCCTCCGGCAGGGGCTCCGCCGATTTCGCGCCGCCCAAGATCTCGTTGACGAGCTTCATCCGGTGGATCTTCGACCGCTCGCCCGTTTCAAAATTCAGGAGCCTCAGGGTGTAGTCGTTCGTCGGGCCCAGGATCTGGCCGCCCGGGACGTCCTTGAAGGCCGCCGAGATCCTTCGGACGACCCGCATCCGGCTGGAGGGCCGGGCGATCGAATAGCCCAGGCGCGGCTGCGTGGTCCGGTAGGCCCTCAGGAGAAAAGCCGCCTCCAGGGTGTCCCCCGCGGCCTGCCGGATGGCCATGGCGGCCAGCTCCGGGGCATAGAGGGACCCTTCTCCCATGACGCGGTCGACGAGCAGGAAGAGCTGGTCCCGGATCTGTTCGATGCTCAGGGGCGCCGCGTCCCCTTTCAGGCCCTCGAAAAGAAAGGCCCGGCAGGCGTTTTCGATGGCCTCGGCGCCGCCTTTAACCGCAACGTATCCCATATCAACTCTCCATCATCAGGATGTCCGTGGACCGCGGAATGCCCAGGATACGGCCCGCATCGTCGACAAAAACGGCGTCCACACCGAGGGGAAAATCGGCGTTCGCTTCCCTCAGCCAGTCGAGCTCGCGGGCGGCCAGTCCCCGGATGGCTCCCAGCATCAGTTCATCCCGAATGCCCGGTCCTTTCAGGATCGCCCGGGATCTTGCCCTGTCGGTGGAGACCAGCGAACGAACACGGAAGACAATGGTGGCGGACGCATCGGGGTATTGCAGCGTCCCCCGCTTCGCCCGGAGGACCTCTCCCCGGCTTTCGCCGTCGGCAACGATGACGAAGTCCGCCTGGCCGACGTCCGCCACGCGGCACTGCGTCCGTTCCGTGATCCGCGCCGGCAGTCTCTCAGCCTCCCCGCCCCCGATGACGGCAATGCTGACCTCGTGATCGAGCAGGCTCTCCAGAAGCAGAAGCAGCACTCCCCAGGGCTTGCGAAGGGCCGGCGGCGACACCGGCAGCGTGCAGATCCGTCCCGGCCGGCTCATGGCCTGAAGAATCTGCCGGAAGACCCGCTGCGCCGTTATTTCGTCGCTTGAGATCCGCATCTCAGGTCCTTTTCATCGTCTCGAAATCCACCCGCGTCCGGGCGATCAGGGAACTCTCCCTCTTCCGCCGGGTCTCCTGTTTCCTGGCCTCCATGTTCAGGAAGCGGTTCAGCCGCTCCCGGAGGGCATTGTTCGAAGATGCCAGGACGGCATCCACCGAAGCCCGGGCCATCGCCCGCTCGGCGTCGTCGCCGATCACCATTCCATAACCGCGGCAGCCTGCGTATTCCACTTCGACCTCCGTGACAAAGACCTCGCCCAGGTAAAACTCATCCTCGGAGGAATCCAGGGCCGCCATCATCACCAGGCCCGTCCGGGGACCGCGCACAATGGAGATTTCCTCGGCCGGAACCAGGCCGAGGAGCTTCCGGACGGCCCGCACGGACATCTGCATGATGCACTCCGGAAGAGGTTTTCCCGGGGCAGCCGGTGTCTGTTTCATGTCACGTCCACTTCAAAGCTCAAGCCGTGTTCGCGGAATCCCAGCGAGCGGTAGAACCGGTGGGCATCCACGCGGCGGCGATTGCTCGAGAGCACCATCTTGTAGCAATGCTTCTCCCGGCAGCGGTTCATGGCGAAGCGCATCATCTCCCTCCCGATCCCCCTTCCTCTCCAGCCTTCGAGAACCACGACGTCCTCCACGACACCTGACGGCGCCCCGAGGTGGCCCAGGTTGTCCATGACGAGCAGAGCAAAGGCGCCGAGGACCTCTCCCTCCAGGACGGCCAGGTAAAGCCGGTAGTCCGGATAGCTGCGCATCCGTTCGAAGAGCCGGCGCGCAGCGTCGGCATCGAGCACGCGCCCGTTGTCCAGGCCGAGCCCGGCGAAAAGCGGCAGGACGCGGGGCAGGTCGGCTTCCCCGGCCTCCCGGATCATGAGATTCCGGATGATTCCCTCGTCCACGGTCAGGTGTACCTCCTTCGGATCACGGCGCTCAGACGATCCACGAGCGCCACGGTGATGACGATGACGATCAGGATCGTGGTCACGTCCTGGTTTTCGTAGCTCCTCAGCTTGTCGTAAAGGTAGACGCCGATCCCCCCGGCGCCGGTGAAGCCAAGGATGGTCGCCGAGCGCACGTCCGACTCGAACCGGTAGAGGGTCATGGAGACGAAGTAGGGCGTTATCTGCGGGATCACGGCATAGCGGATCACCTTGAGAGGGCCGGCCCCCGTGGCCATGAGCGCCGTGACCGGCTCCGGCTGCACGTTTTCGATGCCCTCGGAAAACAGCTTGATGAGCACCCCCGAGGTGTGGATCCCCAGCGCCAGGATGCCCGGCATGGGTCCGAGCCCGACGGCGGATACGAAGATCAGCGCCCAGACCAGCTCGTTGATGGAGCGCGACAGGTTCGCGAAAAAGCGGATCGCTGTGTACAGGATCTTCCGGAGCAGGATCGACGCGATGCGCCTGCCGGGGATCAGGATCTCCAGTGTGTTGCGAGAGGCTCCGAAGGCCAGCGGAAAGGCGATCAGCACGGAGAGGATAAGGGCCAGGACGGCCATCTGCACCGTCTCCAGCATGGAAAGAAAATACCGGTTCAGACCCGCGCTCTTCAGGCTCGGCGGGAAGAATCCGCTCTCGGCGATCTCCGGGTTTCCCCGGATGTAGACGATCATGTTGTTCCAGCCGTCGAGCAGGGCGGTGACGCTCATCTGGGTGGAGCTCCAGCTCCAGGTGACCACGGCCAGGCCCAGGAAAATCATGGCCAGGTTGAACGCGCTGAACGGGTTCGTCTTTCTCTTGATGTCGGTCAGGGGCATAATTCATCCGGGGGGTAGGGGGCGGGACACAGCCCGCCCCCTGCAGCAGGTACGAGAGGGGTCCCGGTTATTTTTTCATTCTTTTCTGAACATCCATCAGGGCCCGGATCGGATCGTACGTCCTGTCCGTGACGGGGGCGTAGCCCTTGACCTTCAGCATCTCGAGGCCAGCCTTGTCGCTGTAGCCCAGGAAAGCCTTCGCCAGGGCCTTCTTCAGGGATTCCGGCAGGTCCTTCCGGTAGGCCATGGGCGAGCCGGGGATCAGCGGCGATTTCCAGATGATCTCGAAGTCCTTCTCCGCGTTCCACTGCTTGCCGTTGCCGCGGGCCATGTCGAGATCGTTGGTCGAGGCGGCGTCGATCTTCCCCGCCTTCACGGAAATCATGGAGGCCTCGTGGCTGCCGGAGTAGATGACCTTGGAGAAATACGCCGCCGGGTCGATCTTCAGATCGTTGACGAAGTGGACCATGGGAACAAGGGTTCCGCTCGTGGAATTGGGATCCACGAAGGCCCATACCTTCCCCTTCAGGTCGGCCATGGTCTTCAGGCCCGACCCTTTCTTCGTGATGATCAGGCCGTGGTACCCCTTCGCCCCGTCTTTGCTTACCTCGATGACGAACGCCTCGGCACCGGCGCGCCTGGACGCCTCGACGTAGGACTTGGGTCCGAAATAGGCGAAGTCCACGTGCTTGAACTGCATGCCCGTGATCACGCCGGCGTAATCGGTGGCCACCTTGACCTCGATGGGCAGGCCGAGCTTCCTCTCCAGGTGCTTCACGAGGCTGTCGAAGCGCTCCGTGATGTTGGCCGTCGAATCCGTGGGGATGATGCCGAAGACGAGCTTCTTCGGCCAGTCGGCGGGCGCGGCGAAGGCAGGTGCACTGAAAAGGCAGACGGTAAGAATTACGGCGGTCAGGAACGGGATCAGTCTCTTCATGGGTTTCTCCTTCTTTCTTTTTTTGGTTCCGATTCAGGCGTTCAGTGCCGCCTCCGGGACGAACGGCCGGAAGGGCAGTCCCCTCCCGCTTCGCTCTTCGAATGCGTCACGCTCCGAGCCGCTATAGATTTCCTGAAGAGCGTCCTCCGTCAGGCGGGCCGGGGGACCGTCGAAAACGATCCTTCCGTCCCTGAGGCCGAGGATCCGCGTACAGCACGCTCGGGCATAATCGAGCTGGTGGAGGTTGGAAACGACGGTGATGCCGTATTTCTCGTTGATGGCGCGGAGCGTGTCCATGACCCTGCCGGCGCTCAGGGGATCGAGGGAGGAGATGGGCTCGTCGGCCAGGATGATCTCCGGCTCCTGGGCCAGCGC
This sequence comes from Syntrophales bacterium, assembly GCA_035363115.1. Lineage (NCBI taxonomy): Bacteria > Pseudomonadati > Thermodesulfobacteriota > Syntrophia > Syntrophales > Syntrophales bacterium. The sequence continues at coordinate 72,837 of DAOSEM010000006.1, forward strand.
CCGGGCGATGGCCACCCGCTGCATCTGCCCGCCCGAAAGCCGGTCACAGCGCTGGAGCGCCGCGTCCTCAATGCCGACGATGCGCATGCACTCCCAGATCCTTTCGTATTGTCCCGAGGTGTAGTATTTGATCATTGCGGGCAGGAGATACATCCGCCCGAGCATGCCACCGGCGATGTTGTCCACCACCGTCAGGCGCTTGACCAGGTTGAACCCCTGGAAAATGATCCCGATCCGGGCGCGGAGGCGCTTCAGGGAGGCGCCGGCGACCCGGTGGACCGGCTCGCCCAGGACGTGAAGCTCTCCGCCGAAGATGGAGACGCCCGCGTTGATGGACATGAGCAGGGTTGATTTGCCCGCCCCGGACGGCCCGATGATGCTGATGAACTCCCCCTTGCGGATCTGCAGGTCGACGTCGGGGAGGACCACGCGTTTTCCGTAACCCAGGGCCAGGGCGCGCGCTTCGATCTGAACCATGGAGCACCTCTCTCGGGGAAATTTGCGGTACGGGCCGGTCCTGTCCGATCCGCTGCGGCTCCCCTTGTAGGAGATCCATGTTACGGGGTGATGATGCGGCCGTTACAATTTCGTGAAAGAAGATCCGGATGTGTCATTTCCATGAAAGCGGGATGTCATTTCCATGAAATATGACCGTCCATAAAGAGGTCGACAGGAACAAAATTCTCTCCAGGACCCCGGTAGGGCTGTGTTCGGTGACGGTCGATCCGTCCCGCCCGAACCGGAAGGACCCGATTGAGAGAATCGTTCCTCTTCTGTATAATGCAGCCCGACCCAAGGTCGAATCATTCGATAAAGGGAGAGCGCACTTCATGGCGGCACGGATCCTCATCGCCGATGATGAAAAAGACATCGTGGAACTGATCGCCTTCAACCTGGAGAAGGAGGGGTTTCCGGTCCTGAAAGCCTACGACGGCGAGACCGCCCTGGAGCTCGCCCGGAGCGGAAGGCCGGACCTGCTTCTCCTGGACCTGATGCTGCCGGGCATTCCGGGGCTCGATCTCTGCCGGATCCTTCGAAAAGACCCCCGCACGGCATCCCTTCCCATCATCATGGTCACCGCCAAGGGCGAGGAAATGGACCGGGTGCTGGGCCTGGAGATGGGGGCCGACGACTACGTGACGAAACCCTTCAGCGTCCGGGAGCTCGCCGCCCGGGTCCGGGCCGTCCTCCGCCGGCGGACGGATCAGGAAAAAACGCCGGAAGAGATCATCGAAGGCGGCCCGCTCCGAGTCAACCTGTCCACCTGCGAGGTTTTTGTCGGCGGCCGCCGGGTGGAGCTGAGCGCCAAGGAACTCCGGCTTCTCGCCTTCCTCGCCCGCCGGCCCGGCCGGGTCTACACCCGGGAACAGATCCTGGACCAGGTCTGGGGAGACGAGGTCTACGTCGAGCCCCGCACCGTGGACGTCCACATCAAGCGCCTGCGCGCCCGCATCGAGGAAAATCCGGAAAAGCCGCGGCTGATCCAGACGGTCCGGGGGATCGGATACCGCCTGGCCGACGGTGTCCCGGAATAGGATCCAGACGTCACCTATCTTTCATCGCGCTGTCATCCTCCTGTAACAATGTTCCCATAGATTGCCCCCATCAACCATGAAGGAGGACATCATGAACATCCGGAAAGCGGCAGCCCTGGCGATCGTGTGCTGCCTGGTCGCGGCAGCACCCGTACTCGCCGCGGAGAACATCGTCATCAAGGGATCCACCACGGTCCTGCCCATCGCTCAGAGGGCTCTGGAAACCTACATGAAGGCCCATCCCGGGGTACAGATCTCCCTGTCGGGCGGCGGCTCCGGGGAAGGCATCAAGGCCATCGTCGACAAGACGGCGGACATCGGGAACTCCTCCCGGGAGATCAAGAAGGAGGAGATCGCCCTGGCCGCAAAGAAGGGCGTCCAGCCCGTCGCCCACGTGGTCGCCTTCGACGCCCTCGTGCCTGTCGTTCACCCGTCAAACCCGGTCCAGGGCCTGACCGTCGAGCAGCTAAGCCTGATCTACCAGGGAAAGATCACCAACTGGAAGGAAGTGGGCGGCAAGGACATGCGGATCGTCGCCATCTCCCGCGACTCCTCGTCGGGAACCTTCGAGTCCTGGGATCATTTCGTCATGAAGAAGGCCAAGGTCTCCCCCCGGGCCCAGATGCTGGCCTCCAACGGCGCCGTCTACACCGCCGTCTCGAAGAACCGTTACAGCATCGGCTACCTCGGGATGGGCTACGTGAAGAAGGGGGTGAAGGCCCTCGCGGTGGCGGGCGTCCAGGCAACCCCGGAGACGGCCCTCTCAAGGCAGTACCCCATGTCCAGGGAGCTCTACATGTACACCAACGGCGAGCCTGCGGGTGAGACGGCAAAGTTCATTGCCTTCATCAAGAGCCCGACGGGCCAGAAGATCGTGGCTGGCGAGGGTTTCGTGCCGATCCAGGGAGCCGCCCCGGCCGGGAAGGGCAAAAAGAAATAGAGCAGGAAAGAAACGATGAACCGGAAACAGAAGGAGGCCGCCATCCGGGCGGTCTTCTTTTCCTTCGCCCTCATATCGATCCTGATCCTGGGACTGATCGTCGTGTCCCTCTTCCGGGAGGGACTGCCCATCTTCAAGCAGGTGTCCGTGAAGGACTTCCTCTTCGGAATGGAGTGGTATCCGACGTACGATCCGCCCTCCTTCGGGATCTGGCCGCTGATCGTCGGTTCCGTCATCGTGACGGTCCTGGCGACGATCATCGCCATTCCCGTGGGGATCCTGACGGCCGTATACATCGCCGAGGTGGCGCCCGGCCTCGTCAAGGACGTCTTCAAGTCCATCATCGAGCTTCTGGCGGGGCTTCCCTCGGTGGTCCTGGGCTTCTTCGGCATGGTCGTGGTGGCGCCCTGGCTCCAGGACACCTTCGACCTGCCCACGGGGCTCAACATCATCAATGCTTCCATGATCCTCGCCCTGATGGCGGTCCCCACCATCGCGAGCATCTCCGAGGACGCCCTGTACGCCGTCCCCCGTGAATACAAGGAGGCTTCCTACGCCCTCGGGGCGACGACCCATGAGACCATCCTCCGGGTGGTCATCCCGTCGGCCCTCTCGGGGATCTCAACGGCGGTCATCCTCGGGATGTCCCGGGCCATCGGGGAGACCATGGTAGTGCTGATGGTCGCCGGTGGCGCCGCCGCCATCCCGGAGAGCCTCTTCGATTCGGTCCGGCCGATGCCCGCCAGCATCGCCGCGGAGATGGGCGAGGCGCCGTTCCGGAGCGCCCACTACCAGGCCCTGTTCGCCACGGGCATCGTGCTCTTCTTCATCACCCTGGCCTTCAACCTGGTGGCGGATTACATATCCAACAAATTCAAGGAGGTCGGATCGGGAACGCTATGACCACGTCCTCCCTCCGGTATCGATACGTCAAGCAGCATGTCTTTTTCGGGCTCGTCCGCCTGTCGGCCTTCGTCCTCGCCCTCGCCCTGTGCGGCATCCTGGCCTACATCGTCGTTCACGGGATCGGGGCGCTGAGCTGGGAGTTCATCACCCAGCCCCCCCGGGACGCCATGACGAAGGGCGGGATCATGCCGGCCATCGTCGGGACCTTCTACCTCACCGTCGGCGCCATCCTGGTGGGGCTTCCGCTGGGGATCGTCTCGGCGGTGTACCTGACCGAATACGCCAAGCAGGGGCCGGTCATCCGGATCATCCGCATCGGCATCAACTGCCTCGCGGGAGTGCCGTCGGTCGTCTTCGGCCTCTTCGGCCTCGGCCTCTTCGTGGTCTCCCTCAAGTTCGGGTCCTCCATCCTGGCAGGCTCGCTGACCCTGGGATTCCTGATCCTGCCGACGATCATCGGCGCCTCGGAGGAGGCCCTGAAGTCGGTCCCCCAGACGTTCCGGGAGGCGTCGCTGGCACTGGGCGTGTCGAAGTGGCAGACCATCTGGCGCATCGTCCTGCCGTCGGCCCTGCCGGGTATCCTGACGGGGTCCATCCTCGGCCTCGGCCGGGCGGCCGGCGAGACGGCGCCCATCATGTTCACGGCGGCGGCCTTCTTTACCGCCAAGCTGCCCTCCTCGATCTTCGACGAGGTCATGGCGCTTCCCTACCACATCTACGTGCTGGCGACGGCGGGGACCCACATCGAGGAGACGCGGCCCCTCCAGTACGGGACCGTGCTCGTCCTCATCCTCCTTGTCCTCGGGATCGACCTCGTGGCCATCCTGATCCGGGCGGCCATCCGAAGGAGAAAAAAATGGTAAATCAGGCAGACCGGATCATCATCCGGGCGGAGGACATCAACTTCTACTACGGGTCCTTCAAGGCCCTGACGGACGTCAGCATGGCCTTCGAAACGAACCGGGTCACGGCCCTTATCGGCCCCTCCGGATGCGGGAAGTCCACGCTGCTCCGGCTCCTCAACCGGATGAACGACCTCATCGACGGGTCCCGGGTGGAGGGCCGGATCCTCTTCGAGGGCCGGAACATCTACGACCCGGACGTGGATCCCGTGGAGGTCCGCCGCCGGATCGGCATGGTCTTCCAGAAGCCCAACCCCTTCCCGAAGTCGATCTTCAACAACATCACCTATGGTCCCCGCCTGGCGGGGGTCAGCGGCAAGGGGGATCTGGAGGCCCTGGTGGAGCATAGCCTCCGGCAGGCGGTGCTCTGGGACGAAGTGAAGGACATCCTCGGCCAGTCGGCCATGATGCTCTCCGGCGGCCAGCAGCAACGCCTCTGCATCGCCCGGGCCCTGGCAATGAAGCCGGACATCCTCCTCATGGACGAGCCGACCTCGGCCCTCGACCCCATCTCGACGGCGAGAATCGAGGAGTTGATCGAAGAGCTGAAAAAGACGTATACCATCATCATCGTCACGCACAACATGCAGCAGGCGGCCCGCGTCTCGGACTTCACGGGGTTCTTCTACCTGGGAAAGCTGATCGAGTTCAACGCGACGGAAACGATCTTCACGAAACCCGACGTGAAGCAGACGGAAGACTACATCACCGGCCGGTTCGGCTGAGAGGAGGAGCGTGGCCATGGAGGAGAAGAGGCACACCAGCACCCATTACGAGCGGGAGCTCCGGGAGGTCAAGGAAGGCCTGCTTTACATCGGGGCCCTCACGGAGAAGGCCATCGAGCAGGCCATGGGGGCGCTCCTGGAGAGGGATTCCCTGCTGGCCCGCCGGGTCATCGCCGAGGATGACCGGATCGACGCCCTGGACATGGAGCTGGAGGAGAAATGCATCCGCCTCCTCGCCCTCCGCCAGCCCGCCGCCAAGGACCTGCGCTTCATCACGACGTCCATCAAGATCAACGGCCACCTGGAGCGGATCGGCGACATGGCCGTCAACATCGCCCAGAAGGCCATCATTCTCAACGACGAGCCCCAGCTCAAGCCCTACATCGACCTGCCCCGGATGGCCGAGATCACCCGGAGGATGATCCAGAAAAGCCTGGACGCACTCGTCCGGGAAGACTGCCCCCTGGCGGAAGAGGTCCGCCAGGAGGAAAGCGCGGTGGACTGCCTGAACGACCAGATCTTCCGCGAGCTCCTGACCTTCATGATGGAGGACCCCCGGACGATCCACCGGGCGCTCCTGATCATGCAGATCTCCAAGAACTTGGAGCGGATCGCCGACCACGCCAAGGGCGTCGCCGACATGGTCATCTACATGGTGACAGGCCAGAGCGTCCGCCACCAGATCCCCCAATGCCCGGACCGAAACGGATAATGAAAAACAGGCTGTTCTTCCGCACGCTTGCATCGTACGTCGTCATCGTCCTGTTGACGTTCGGGATGATTTACGCCCTGCTGAGCCGGCAGATCCGGGAGACCTCCCTGGAGCGGAACGAGGTGACACTGACGGCCTACGCGCACATCATCGACCTGGGCACACTGTCCCAGGTCGTCCTCCAGGTGGACGACCTGGCCCGCATCACCGGTGCGCGGGTCACCGTCGTGGACGCCTCGGGAAAGGTCCTGGCGGACTCGGCGAGGCACGATGGAATCATGCAGACCCACCTGGACCGTCCGGAGATCCAGGAAGCGCGCCTGCGCGGCAAGGGGCGGGCCGTCCGCTACAGCCAGACCTTGGGCGTGGACATGCTCTACGTGGCTTTCCCGATCAGGGCCGGCGCAGGGGAGACCGGTTTCATCCGCCTCGCCCTGCCCCTCACGGAGGTCCGCACATCCCTCAAAAACCTCCAGGAATCCCTGCTCGCCACGGGCCTGCTGGCCCTGGCGGCGTCCCTCTTCCTGGCGGCTTTCTTCTCCTGGCGTTTTGCGGCCCCGATCCGGGAGATGGAGCTCTTCACCGAACGGCTGCGGCATGGCGAGCTCTCCGGCAACCTGATTGTCCGGGGATCCGACGAGATGAAGCTCCTGGGGGAAAACATCAACCACCTGGTGGAGGAGCTGCGGGGGCAGGTCGCGGAGCTGCGCGATGAGCGGGCGAAGCTCATTGCCACCTTCGCCGGAATGAGCGAAGGGGTCATGCTCCTGGATGCAGGCGGACGGATTGAGGGCTATAACCGGGCGTTCCGTTCCATGATCGCGGAACGCTACGGGGACGTGACCGGCAAGACCCTGATGGAGGCCTTCCGGAACATCGATCTGCAAAACCTGTTCGAGGAGTTCCGGAAGACAAACGAGCCGCAGACAGGGGAGCTGATCCTGGGGACGCAGCATTCCCTCGTCCTGGATGTCAGCATCGACCCGGTGCAGGGAGATCCCGGGGAGGAAAAGACGGTCTTCGTCTTCCACGACGTGACGCGGATGAAGCGGCTGGAGCAGATGCGGATCGACTTCGTCGCCAACATGGCCCACGAGATCCGCACGCCCCTGACGGCCATCCTGGGATTCGTGGAGACGCTCCGGAGCGGCGACGTGGAAGACCCGGAGCAGGCCGCAAGATTCCTGGCAATCATCGAGGAGCAGGCCCGGCGGCTGAATCGTCTCCTGGACGACCTGATGACGCTGTCCAACATCGAACTCGGGGAGACACGGTTTTCCTTCGAGGAGGTTCCCCTCGGCGAGGCCCTGGACCAGATCCTGCCGATGCTGGAAGAGCGGATCCGGCAGAAGCGGCTCACCCTGAATCGGGAAATCCCGCCGGAGATGTCTCCCCTGCGGGCCGACCGGGACCGGCTGGTTCAAGCCCTCCTCAACGTCCTGGACAACGCCGTGAAGTTCACGCCGGAGGAGGGAAAGATCCGTATTTCCGCGGAGACCGACGCCACCGGATGGACGATCGTCCGGATCAGCGACACCGGGATCGGCATCCCCGAGGGTGAAATCAGCCGGATCGGCGAGCGGTTCTACCGGGTGGACCGGACCCGCTCCCGGGAGATGGGCGGCACAGGCCTGGGTCTTTCCATCGTCAAGCACATTGTGGCCGCCCACGGCGGCTCCATGCTCATCGACAGCCGCCTGGGGCACGGCACGACGGTCTCCCTTCGCTTCCCCCCTTCCCTCCCCCTCTAAAAAAGCAGGTGAGATCATGATTGGCCAAAATCATCCGCAAACAGATTCCGCCGGCTGTCGATACAGGGCATTTCGCGTTCCGACCGTCCCGTTATAAATTACAGGATCCGGTTTTTCCGGACACGTCTGAAATCCAATTTGCTTTTTCACCGGAAGGGGGACATCGACCATGGAGATGGACCGGAGCCGCGCCAACCGGACCCGCTACCGGCCGGGCCAACGGAAAGGACACTACGAGAGCTTCTTCCAGCGGGCGAACCACCCGACGCGCCCCCTGGCCTTCTGGATCCGCTACACCATCTTCAGCCCCCAGGACCGCCCCGGGGACGCCATCGGCGAGCTCTGGGCCGTCTGGTTCGACGGTGAGACGGGCAGCCACACGGCAGTCAAGAAGGAGGTTCCCTTCCGTGAGTGCGCCTTCAGCGAAGAGGTCTTGTCGGCCAGGGTGGCGGACGCCGTTCTGGACGAAGCCGGCTTGAAGGGCGATGCGGCCTCCGGCGGTCACCGGATTTCCTGGGATCTCCGGTTTTCAGGGCGGATGGATCCTCTCTTCCTGCTGCCGCTGAACTCCTACGAGGCCGGCTTCCCAAAGGCGAAAAGCCTGGTGGGGATGCCCATGGCCGTCTACAGCGGGGTGCTCGCCGTGGACGGGCGAGAGGTCGCCGTTACCGACTGGGTCGGCAGCCAGAATCACAACTGGGGCAGCAAACACACGGACCAATACGCCTGGGGCCAGGTGGCGGGCTTCGATACCCACCCGGACAGCTTCCTGGAGATCGCCACCGCGCGTGTCCGGATCGGCCCGTTCTGGACGCCGTACCTGACGCCGCTGGTCCTCCGCCACAGGGGGGAGGAAATCGCCCTCAACGGATTTTTGCAGATGTTCCGTGCCCGCGGCAGGTTTGATTACTTCACCTGGACCTTCCGTTCGGAGACGGACGCCGTCCGCCTGGAAGGCACCCTCTCCGCGCCCCGGGAGGCCTTCATCGGCCTGAACTATTACAACCCGCCCGGCGGCGGCAAGCACTGCCTGAACACCAAGATCGCCGCCTGCGAGATCCGTGTCACGCGCAAGGGGGCCGCAGCCACGGAAACCCTGGCCACCTTGAACCGGGCGGCCTTCGAGATCCTCACCGACGACACGGGACACGGTATCGAGATCAGCGCATAGCCGGGCGACCGGGAATATGCAGGGCTTCCATTTTAAACAGATGCACGCCGCGCCGGACGACGGACAACATATCCATTGACACACCGTTTGCGTCCCCGATATAATCGAAAACATTCAAATTCCGGCTCCATAACCCTGCAGGTTCGACCGTGAGAAGGAAACATGGCGCAGCAGCGTCATATGAAATGTCCAAGGAGGATACCGACATGGCAAAGTCACAGGATGCACAGAAAGCGGAGAAGAAAAAACCACTGAAAACGGCAAAAGAAAAGAAACAGGCAAAGCGGGAAAAGAAAAAGGGATGAAAAAGACGAGACGGTGACGAAGACGACCTCTTTTGTGGGAGACCTTTCCACGCCGACAGAAAGGAGGGATTGCAACATGCCGATATTTATGTTGTTTGGGAAATATTCGACGGATGCAATCAAGAAGGCTTCACCGGAACGTACAAAAAAGGCCATCCGAATCATCAATAAGAACGGCGGAAAAGTCATCTCCATGTATGCCGTATTGGGAGAACACGACCTTGTTCTAACGCTGGATTTCCCCGATATAGAAAAAGCGCTGTCCGCCTCCATCGCGCTGAAGGAGCTGACGGGGATCTCTTTTGTCACATCACCGGTGGTCGATGTGGAGCAGTTTGACAGGTTGGTATCTGAAATCAAAGATATGTAAACCTGTTACGCCCCAACCTGGAACCATTCGGTTATTTTTCTTCGCAACCAAGAAGCGGCAGCAGGTAGGCCAGGGAGCTGATCTCCACATCCGGCTGTGCAGGGAGACGCTCCCGGCGCTGGCTGAACCGGTTGACCCAGGCCGTCCGCAGACCTGCGTTCGCCGCCCCCACAGCGTCCCATGAATTTGCGGAAAGGAAGACGATCTGCCTGGCCGGGAGGCCCAGCCGTTCTACAGCCAGCCCGTAGACTCGCGGATCCGGCTTGTAGATTCCGACCTCCTCGACGGAGAGAATGGGATCGACCAGATCGTCGAGCCCGCTGCTCTTCACGGCCGCAGACAGCATGTCCGGCGTTCCGTTGGACAGGATGACGAGCTTCCAGCCGCCGGCCTTCAGCGCCTCCAGGGTCGGCTTGACGTCGGGGTAGCAGTCCAGCTCCAGGTAGGTGCCGACGATCGCATTTCTCAGGTCCCGATCGGCAATGCCACCAGCGTCCAGGGCATAATCCAGTGCATCCCCGGTGACCTGCCAGAAGTCCGCGTGCCTGCCCATCAGGCTTCGCAGCCACGTATATTCCAGCTGCTTGGTTCTCCAGAGGGCGGACACCTGATCGGCGGCGCCCCCAAGGCGCCCGCGGTGCCTGCCGACGGCAGAATTGAAATCGAACAGGGTTCCGTAGGCATCGAACACACACGCTTTCACACCGGTAAATAACGACTGCTGGCACATGGTAGAGACCTCCTCTCTTCGGTTGATCCGGATCAGGAATCCTGTCCACACGGCTCATCTTCGGCTTCCCGTCGGCTCCCATCCCGCCGGCGCCTCCTGTGTTCCGCCACCTTCATCCGGTTGCCGCAGAGCGACATGGCACACCACCGGCGACGATTCCCCGGGGATGTATCCAGGTAGAGCATCCGGCAGCTCTCGCCCGAGCAGAGCTTGAGACGCTCCCTTGTTCCCTCTCCCAGCAGGGCGATCGCATCCCGGGCGATGATTCCCAGGCATGCCTTCTCCAGGTCGGGGGCCTCCCAGGAGACCTCGTCCGCCCCCCTGCCAAGCTGGGGTATCAGGATCGGAAACCGGGCCGCCCGATTCATCCGGTCGATGTCCTCATCGGCCGGCGCCCGGCCCAGGATGACGGCGCTGATCGTGTCGTAAATGGCCTCCCGAAGAATGCGGGCTTCCCGGTGATCATCCGCAGAGCAGCGTATGGGTGTTGCGACGAGACCGGCGAGTTCAAGCCATTTTGACAGTGAGTCGGGAGACGGCAGGAGGTCACGCGGATGCGAGCCGCGATGCCGGACCGTCGCCACGAAATGGAGCGACACACTGCCGGCATCGAACCGGAAGCGACTGTACCGTTTATCCGTTTTCTTGAGCATGACTCCCCGCCTTTTGTAACCGTATATATGGTTACATACTTCCTGTCAAATTCTCATTTTTACGATCTGCACGGCGGCATGGCCTGCGCGCCGCTTGCCATTCCGCGGCACGGGATCTCCTGCGGCCGCCGGGGGAAATCCTGTGCCGCTCCCCGGGCCGATGGCCCTATCAGCATATGGCATAATCCGCCCTATATTATGCATTATACTGATTTGACTTGTGAATTATCCCTATATATAGGAACGCACCAACTGCTGGAGACAACGTCTCAAACGACGAATCAAGGAGGAATCAAGCATGAGAAGAAGCATGGCGATCTGTTTCGCGGTGGTCTGTTCCGTCTTTTTCCTGTCCGCGCCCGTCCTTTCGGGAGAGCTCGACGCCTTCAAAGGGGAAAAGGGGACCCTGAAGATATCCGGGGGAACGGCCCACATTCCCGTGATGAAAGAGGCAGCCCAGAGGATCATGAGCGCCTTTCCGGAGATCCGGATCAGCATCGCCGCCGGAGGCTCCGGGGTGGGCATCAAGCAGGTGGGAGAAGGCCTGGTCAACATCGGGAACAGCGGCCGCAAGCCGACCGATGACGAGATTGCCCGCTACCAGCTCCAGATGCACCAGTGGGCCGTCGACGGCGTGGGTGTGGTCGTCAACCCGAAGAATCGGGTCAAGGCCCTGAGCAAGTCCCAGGTTGGGGACATCTTCGCAGGCAGGATCACAAGCTGGAAGGCCGTGGGAGGCGAGGACCGCCCGATCAACCTGTACACGCGCGACGAAGCGAGCGGCACCCGGGAGGTCTTCTGGGAGAAGGCGCTGAACAAGGGAAAAATCGCGCCCAGCTCCAACGTCGTGGTCTCCAACGGGGCCATGAAGTCGGCGGTATCGCAGGATCCATACGGCATCGGGTACGTGTCGGTCGGCCACATCGACCGCACGGTGGCTCCCGTGTCGCTCGACGGTGTGATTCCGACCATCCAGACCGTCAAGCAGGGCCAGTACAAGATCGCAAGGGGTCTTTACAGCAACACCAGGGGCAAGGCCGGGGGCCTGACGAAAAAGTTCATCGATTACCTCTACACGCCGGAAGGCCAGAAACTGATCCAGAAGCACGGTTTCATCCCGTATCCATGAGCGGCTGGAAGGAAACCCTGGCGGAGAGGGCGTTCGCCTTCTCCGCCTTGATCAGCGCCACAGCCACCCTGCTCATCCTCGGCTTCATGGTGGTCATGGCCTTCCCGCTGCTGAAAAGCGGCGGTGTCATCAGCCTGCTGACCCAACCCTGGGTTCCGCGGCAAGGCATCTTCGGCATTTACCCCATGCTCGTCACGACCGTGGGGATCTCCTGCTTGAGCCTGCTGTTCGCCTTCCCCCTCAGCCTCGGGTGCGCCTGCCTGATCCACCTGACCGGCCGGAGATCGTCGAATGTCTTCTTCCGGCGGATGGTCCAGCTCATGACAGGCATTCCCACGGTCATCTACGGCTTCGTCGGCATCTTCCTGCTGGTGCCGCTTGTCCGGGAGTTCTTCCAGACCGGCTCGGGAATGTGCCTCCTGACGGGGGCGATGATGCTGGGCATCCTGATCTCGCCGACGATGATCCTCTTCTTCTGCGACGGATTCGACCGGGTTCCCGGAGCCTACCTCCTGGCCGCGGATTCCGTCGGGGCGGATCCCGCGCAGAAGCTGCTCTACGTGGTTCTCCCCTCCGCGAAGAAGGGGATCCTGATCGGGGTCATCCTGGCCTTCGGCCGCGCGGCCGGCGACACGCTCATTTCGCTGATGATCGCCGGAAACGCCGCCCAGGTGCCGGGGTCCCTGCTCGACTCCGTGCGGACGCTGACGGCCCACATCGCCCTGGTCATCGCCGCCGACTACGAGAGCCCCGAGTTCCGGTCCATCTTCGCCTGCGGCCTGGTGCTCTACCTCTTCATCACGGTCATCATCGTCGCCGTCCGGCATCTGACCCTGGGAGAAAAGGAGACCGCAGCATGACCCGAACAATGGAGAGGCTGGTCGTCTGGTATTCCTGGTTCTCGGGGATGCTCCTGTTTGCCGCCGTATTTTCCCTGCTGGCGTACGTCGTCTTCCAGGGAGCCGGGACGGTCAACCTGAAACTCATCTTCGGCGAGACCCCGCCGCTGAAGGCGATTCTCCTTCAGCAGACCGTTTTCGACGGCCTCTTCCCCGCCGTGGCCGGCACGCTCCTTCTGGTGTGCCTCTCCGTCGCCGCGGCGGTTCCCGTCGGCATCGCCACCGGCATCTACCTGGCGGAGTACGCCCGTCCCCGTGTGAAGAATTTTTTCAACCTGGTCTTCGACATCCTTGCGGGCATTCCCTCCATCCTGGTCGGCCTCTTCGGGTTCGCCCTGGCTCTCTTCCTGCACAAGCATTATTCCAGGAGCATCCAGCCGTGCCTGCTCGTGTCGAGCCTGGCCCTGGCGTTTCTCGTTCTTCCCTACATCATCCGGACCACGCAGGAGGCCCTGGAAGGCCTTTCGCCCGACGTCCGCCTGACGGCCCTCTCCCTGGGCGCCACGAAGCTGCAGAACCTTTTCTACGTCCTGATTCCCAAGTCCCTCTCCGGAATCGTAAGCGGCGTCATTCTCGCCATCGGCCGCTGCGCCGAGGACACGGCGGTGATCATGCTGACGGGGGTGGTGGTCACGGCGGGCGTTCCGAAATCCCTGCTTTCGCCGTACGAAGCGCTTCCATTCTATATCTATTACATCTCCTCGCAGTACTCCAACCCCGACGAGCTGATGCGAGGGTACGGGGCGGCCCTGATTCTGCTCCTCCTGTGCCTCCTCCTCTTCGCGCTGGCGTTCGTGATCAAGAAGCGCCTGACCTACCTGGCCTTCTACCGTCCTTGAACCGTGAAGGGACAGAACCGATGAAAATAAACGTCGAGCACCTCGATTTCCACTATGGAACCCGGCACATCCTGAAGGACCTGACCGTTCGCTTCGAAGAGAACGCCGTCACCGCCCTCGTGGGTCCTTCCGGTGCCGGCAAATCCACCTTCCTCATCACGCTGAACCGGCTGTGGGAGAGTTATCCCGACGCCCGCCTGACCGGGCGGGTGGAAATCCATCTTCGTGGCGCCTGGACCGATATCCACCGGCGGGACGTCTCCGTGACGGATCTGCGCCGCCGCGTGGCCATGGTCTTTCAAACCCCGAATCCCCTGCCCATGAGCATTCTCCGGAACGTCACGTTTCCCCTCAAGCTGGCAGGAAACCGGGACCGGGAGGCAATGCGTGAGAAGGCACGGGAGGCACTGGAGATGGCCTACCTGTGGGATGAGGTGAAGCACCGGCTGAACGACGACGCCCGCAAGCTTTCCGGGGGCCAGCAGCAGCGTCTCTGCATCGCCCGGTCGCTTGTCCTCGAGCCGGAGGTGCTGCTGATGGACGAGCCCACGTCGTCGCTGGATCGAACGGCCAAGGAAGTCATCGAGGATCTGCTCCTGGAGCTCAAGAAGCGCTACACGGTCCTGGTGGTCTCCCACTACCTCGAACAGGTCGAGCGGGTGGCCGACCGGGTTGTGGCGTTTTCGGACGGCTCCATCGTTCCCGCATAGGGAAAGGAGCGCGAGCGGAAGGTTCCGCTCCGGCATCGCGTCCGGTTTCTCTGCACCGCATGGGAAAACGGAAGAAGTCCTGTCCGCCGCGGCCGAATCAGGACCGGAGCGTCGCGGTAAGCCTCAGCGGCCGGCGCAGGAGATCGAGGGCGTCCAGGATATCCCTCACCACGACATCCGCCGCAAGAAGGGTCTCCCCGGCGGCTCCCTCTTCCTGGATCACGGCAATCCCCAGGGCCGCCTCCCGGAGCATCAGGGCGTCGTTGCGGCCGTTTCCGATGCAGACGGCTTCCCCGGGCACAAGTCCCCGGACGTATTCCGCCTTCGCCCGCGCCTGGTCCTCTTTTTCGAGGATCGCCACGCTGCAGGGAACGCCCTCCAGCTCCCGCTGCACACCACCGAACGTGTCGGCCGTGAGGACGTGGACGGAGAAGTCCCTTGCGAGATCCGCCAGAATTTCACCGACGCCGCGGATGAGGCGGCCGTCACGGGCGATGGTTCCGTTGAAGTCGAGAACCAGGTGCACAAGCTTCCGCTTCCCGAAGCCGGGAATATCCAGTTCCAACAAGGAAAAATCCCTCCCTGAGCATAGCATTCACGACCGGAAGGATCGGACCGGCATCCACCCGTCGTCAAGAAAGGCCCTCAGACGCACTCGGTCTTCCAGATGCCCTCGTGAACGACGATGCGGGACGACTCGCCGGGCCGGTGGGGCTGCTTGTAGCCCGGAATGGTATACTCGCTGTCGTGGGGCAACTTCACGCCGAAGCCTCCCGCAACGGTGAAGGCCTGTGGCAGAATGGTGCGAATCTCACGCCGCCCGGCCGCCGCAATAAGCTCGCCGGCGGTCCGCCAGCCATTCAGGTCTTCCATGCTCTTGAGGGTGGGCGGCATGAGGACGATCTCTCTTCGCTCGTGAAGCTCCAGGGCCTCCCCGGGCATGAGCCATCTCGATTCCACAAGTTCCCGGTTGTCGTGCACCGGCACCTGGCAGTCCGGCAGCCAGGCCAGGAAAAAGCGGGTGTCGAACCGTTTCGATTCGATGTCCGGCGTGATCCAGTGGGAAAAGGGGACCAGACGATCCATGGTGAGGCGGATGTCTTCCCGCCGGACGATCTCGGCGAAGGTCGTTTTTCTCTCGTTGAGCGCCCGTCGGTGGACACGGTAACGCTCCGCCGTTTCCGGGTCGCTGAAATCAATCGCCTCGCCGCGGCTGCCGCAGGCGAGCAGCACCCCCGCTTCTTCAAAGGTCTCACGAATCGCCGCCACACAAAGTCCCAGGGCCGTCTTACCGGGGATGTCCGGCTCCTGAAGAAAACGGCCCGCCTCACCCTCGTCCAGGCCATCGATAAAGGGATAAAATGCCGGATCGCAGTCCGCCTCGTCGAGCCGGCCGCCGGGGAACACGTAGGCGCCTCCCATGAAGGACTGGTTGCTGTGCCTGCGCATCATGAAAATCTCGTACTGCCCCCTGCTGCCGTTGCGCACGACGATGACCGTGGCCGCGTCGCGCAGCGGATTCGTTTTCCCGGAAACTTCCTGAGTACCGTTGACGGACATGAAGACTCCTCCCACCGAGATTTGAGGGCCTGGCCGGCGCCCGGCACCCCTGCCACAAGCCGAAGAAAAGAGGTCTGACTCCTTACTCCGGTTTGCGGTTTACGTAGCACAAGAGGCCGGGGAAGAGAAAGGGACGGTTTGCCCGGGATGTCATCTCCAGGGGGCCGGCCGCGGGACTGCCGCATCTCCAGCCCCGCGGAGCATCGCCCATTGCGGGCAACCCGGAAATGCGCTAAAAGAGTGGCGTCGTCAGGCAGTTCTTCCATCATGCGTTTGGCGTGCAGACCGCATCGAGGCCCGGGAGCCGCCGAACAGACCGTCCGACGGCCTTCATGCCCCGCCCCGACATGAAGACCCCGGGAATCGCCATCCGGACTCGATTGGGAGATTCATCGAATCATGACCCGTCGATCCAGCATCGCTCCACTCGAACACCCGATCCCGATCAGTGGAATCGGTCCGCCCTGACCGAAAGGAGGACTCCATGCTCCGTTTCCTCATGCCGTTTGTCGTCATGATCGTCCTCATGGCCGGCGCCGTGCTGGTCATGGCCTTCGTACCCCTGGGAGAGCCGCCGCTGCCCCACACCCTGATCGTCCTGGGCGTCGTGCTGGTGTCCCTGCTGGTCTTCTACCTGAATGCCCGCTTCATGATGAAACCGAATCCCCGGCAGGAAAAGATCCTGACCGAGGGAACCTCGGCCCGGGCGGAGGTCCTCGCCATCGAGGACACCGGCCTGACCATGAACATGGATCCCATGGTCGCCCTGACCGTGAAGGTCAAACCCGCGTACGGCAGTTCCTTCCAGGTGAAGGCGAACGTCCTGGTTTCCCGCGTGGCCATCCCCCGGCCGGGCGACGTGATCAGCGTCCGCTACGATCCGGACGATCCGCAGAGGATGGTTGTCGTTTAGACCTTTGACGAAGGGAGGTTGCGATGAAGAAATGCACATGGTTCCTGGTCTTTTGCTTCGTTCTCTCAACGGCATGCGCGGAGGCGGCGGGAAAGGACAAAACGGTCCCCTTCGATTTCCCCGATCTGAAACAGGAGGATCTCGCCAAGAGATACGTAAAGCATGCCTTCAAGGACAGGAAAAATCCGCTTTTCCGTTTCGAGATGGTCTTTCCGAAGGACTGGAAGGCCATCAATATCAAGGAGCCCGCGGAGCTCCCGGACGACGGCACCTTCGTCGAGATCGGCGCCTTTCACCGCTTCCGGACGCCGAATAATCCCAAGAGCGATATTCTCGCCGCGATCTATATCACCGCGGTGCGCGTTCCCGCGGACTGGTCCGATGTGCAGGCCGTGGACAAGGCCGCGGAACACCTGTTGAAAGGGCACCGTTTCAGCGTTCTGCAATCCAGGGAATACAAACTCTCCAGGACGACGCTGAAGGACATGCTGATCACCTACAAGGTTCCAAAGGATAAGGCATACTGGTCCCGGATCACGGGGTTCAAGGTCAAAGACGAGTCGGGAGCCGGTCCGCGGGCAAAGAAGGACATCCTCTACCTGGTGCAGCTGAACACGTCGGAGAAGGACTACAAGGCTTTTGCGGCGGAGGCGTTTTACGTGGCCAAAGTGACACTGCGGCTGGAATGAAGGACACAACGGAGGGAGGTGTCTGCATGCGTTGCATGGGTGTAAAACGTAGCCGTTCCAGGGACGGCATGGCGGCCGGAATCATCCTGGGGCTCGCCGTGTCGATGATTATCCTGTCGGCTGCTCTTTTTCTCCCCATCGCCTCGGCGGCGGAGACGGCCGTAAAATCGGCAAAAGAGACCGTCGCCGACGCGAAGAGCACGTTCAACGAGGAGATGAGAAAAGCGAGGGTCGCCTTCAACGACGCGATTCAAAAGGCGAAGGAAGATTATCGGAAGGCCGTCCGGCAGGCGAATGAGGACATGAAATCCGTCAAGGAATCCGCCACCGGCAAGGCCAGGGAAGTCAGGCAGGCCGGTCTCGATCAGATCCGGGAGGCGAAGGTGAATCTGAGGCTGGCCCAGCGAAAAGCGAAGGCAGAGTGGCAGCAGGCAAAGGAAGCGGCTAACCGGAAATACCGGGAAGCCCGTTCCGGACAATAAGCCCCCGCGGAACATGAGCGGGAGGGAAGGCTTGCGGAGGAAGGAGGTCCAATGATGAAAAAGACAGGGTGTATACTGATCATGGCGGCATGGCTGATCCTAGCGCCGTCCCTTGCCACGGCGGACGTGGATGTGAATATCAACATCGGCATCCCGCTGCCGCCGCCCATCGTGTTCCCGGCTCCGCCGGAGGTCATCGTGATTCCCGAGACCTATGTCTACGCCGTTCCGGACGTCGATGTGGACATTTTCTTCTACAACGGCTGGTGGTGGCGTCCCTGGGAGGGGCGCTGGTACCGCTCGCGGTATTACGACAGGGACTGGGTTTACTACAACCGGGCGCCCGCCTTCTACAAGCGCGTCCCTCCGGGGTGGCGCAAGGATTTCCGCGACCGCCGCTGGAAGGGGTACGACTGGGACCAGCGCCGCATCCCGCATGGCGACATGGAGAGAAACTGGCGCGGCTGGCAGAACCAGAAGCACTGGGAAAGGACGAACTATTGGGGCGTGAAGGGAAAACAGCCCCGGACACAGGCGCCTGTGCGCAGCCGGCAGCAGCAGTTCAGGGACGACCGCCCGGGTCCGCCGGTGAAGCAGGCCGCCCCGCCGCAGGGGCAGGTCAGGCCGGGCCAGGACCGCCGGGACAGGGACATGGACGACGATCGAGGCAGAGGCCGCGGCAGAGGAAAGGGTCCCCAGAAGGACGACCGGAACCGCGACCGCGATGACGATCGGAACCGTGACAGAGACGGCCGGAGATAAGCCGGGCCCGTGAGTACCCGAACGACGGCCCCTGCGGGAAAGCGCAGGGGCTGTCGTTTGTTCCGGTCGGCTCCCCAGGTGCTTGATATGAAGAAGAAAGCCATCCTGTTCCTGATGGTCGCCGCCGCCATGGCGGCGCTCGGATATCTCTTCCTGTTCGGGAAGCTGTTCCCGTATTCCCCGGTGGTCGTCGGCTTCGAGCGGCACGAGACCGAGCGGGCGGTCATCCATGTGGAGCGGGGCGCGCTCTTCGACCGGTTCGGGGAGATCGACTCCCACATCCGCCGGGTGGAGGAGTTTCACACCCTTTCATTCCGGAAAAAACCGAGAATCTTCTTCTTCGGCGACCGGAAGACCTATGCCCACCGCTCTCCGTCGCAGGCCAGGTTCTGCGCCCTTTACAACGGCGACATCGTCGTTTCTCCATGGGCCCAGAAGGAAGCCTCGGAAGGCCTGATTTCCATGGAGATTTACCTGAGGCATGAACTGTCCCACGCCCTGATCTACCAGAACGCGGGCCTCCTCAATGCCTTCCGGTATCCGAAATGGCTCCTGGAGGGCATCGCCGTCTACAGTGCCGGCCAGATGGGCACATCCTGGTATCCCACGAAGGAGCAGGTGTACGGCCATATTCGAAACGGCGATTTCATGCCGCCCGAATTCTACGGAACCGGCAAGGAAGAGCAGGTCCGGATCACCGCCGGATCCAGAACCGCCTTTATCTATTCCGAGTTTGCCTGCATCGTCGATTCCCTGGTGACAACATACGGCCGGGAAAAATTCCTGGCGTACATGAAAGAGCTCCTGGACGGCGGCGATCACGACAAGGTGTTCGCGAGGATTTTCGGTACCGGCTTTAACAAATACATCGGCGATTTCAGGGAATCGGTGATGCGGCAGACCGAAGGCAGATCCTGAGCAATCCCGCGTTATTTTGTAACCTTACGGCAGGCTGTTCATTTTTCTCTCAATATGCTAATAAGAGCCGCCCTTCCTCCATCGGAACAAAATAAACGCTGACCGGACCGGCACCCATGATCTCACGGCTGCTCGAAAAGATAAGAGACTTCATCAAGGGCAATCCGGAACGATCCACCTACCGCAAAGAATACATGGAGTACCTGCACAGGCAGGCAAGGGGATTGCAGCGCCCCGCTGCCCTGCTGGCCATGGTCTCCTGGATCCACTTCGCCTTTTTCCTGGATCCTGAAATTCATCCCGAATTCCCCGAATTGTTTTATTTCCGGATGGGACTGAGTGCCGTCGGCCTGATCGTCTTCGCCGCCACCTTCTTCAAGAGCACCCGGGGCAGAGGTCTCGGCCTCCTCTACGTGCTGCTGGCCTACCTGCTCTTCAGTTGCGCCTATTTTACGGGCAGGATCGCCGACGACCCGAGCTACACCTCCGGCTTCATGCTCGTCATCGCCATCGCCACGTTCCTGCCCTCGCGGCTGATTGTCCTGTACGGGTATTACACTCTCTCCATCATGATCTTTGTTGGCGCCATCCTGAGCCACGGACCGGATATCAGCTCCTGGGCAGTCCATTATTCCATGAACAACCTTGTCATCGCGTACGTGTTTGCCGCCCTGGCGGCATTCCTGTTCGAGCGGTTCCGATTCAGCACATTCCTGAACCAGCACCGGATCACCCAGTCAAACAAGGATTTGCTGTATGAAATCGCCGAACGCGAGCAGGCCCAGGAGGCGCTTCGGGAAAGCGAGGAGCGTTACCGGTCGCTCGTGGAGCAGGCGAGCGAGATCATCATCCGGACGGACGGCAATGGAAACATATCCTTCCTGAATCCGGCCGTATTTTCGGTTATGGGATATGAAGAGAAGGAATTGATCGGAAAACAGTACCTGGACTTCGTCCATCCCGACGAGCGGGAGGCCGTCAACCGGTTCTTCGGCCGCCAGTTCGTCAAGAAGCTGCACAACACCTATCTCGAATATCCCCTGAGAACCAAGCAGGGCAACAAGGTCTGGCTCGGCCAGAATACCCAGTTGATCCTGAAGGACGGCCAGCCGGCGGGCTTTCAGGCCGTGGCCCGGGACCTGACGGAGAAGAAGAAAATGGAGTCGGAGATCCTGGCCCTCTCCATCACGGATCCGCTCACGGGCCTGCACAACAGGAGGGGCTTCCTGTCTCTCGCGACCCAGCAGCTGAAAGTCGCGGAACGGGACAAGAGCGAGATGCTGCTCCTTTTCGCGGACCTGGACGGCCTGAAATGGATCAACGACACCCTCGGCCACGAAGAGGGCGACAAGGCTCTCACCGAGGCGTCAGCCGTCCTGAGGGAATCGTTCCGGACCTCCGACATCGTCGCCCGCCTCGGAGGAGACGAGTTCGCAGCCCTCGCCGTCGATACGACCGAGGCGGATGCCCGGATCATCACCGCCCGACTGCAGGCCCTGATCGATGCCAAGAACCGCCAGGAGAACCGGAAATTCGCTCTTTCCATCAGTGTCGGCTGCTCCTGCTACGATCCATCCCATCCCTGTACCATCGACGAGCTCATCGTCTCGGCGGACAAGGCGATGTACGAGCAGAAGCAGTGCCGAAAGTGCCTGCCCGTGAGAGAGAATCAGCCCGCCGTCGGCGCTCGGTGACGTCCGGCGACTCCCCTCTGCGCCCTGGCGCCCTTTTTCCGCACCTGTACCGTCTTGCGTGTACAGCGACGTCCTGCCGGCCTTCAAGCGGGCGGCCGAAAAAGCGGGAAACGGACATGGCGCGCAGGCCGGCATCAGACAACATCCAAGGAGGTACAAGTGCCATGCAGCCGAAACTCCGCACCACCGTGGCCTACATCGCCGGACGCATCATCACGGGCCTGGACGCGCTGTCCATCTACGATCACTTCCAGTCCAAGGCCGTACGTTTCGAGGCGACCCTGGGCCCCCGATACGTCAAGGTATTCAACGACGACCGGGGGTGCTACACCGCCGGTCCGGGAGAGGCGAACTGCTTCGATCTGTACGATTTCGGCCACGGCCATTCCATCGAGCTGGAAATATCCGGAAACAAGTTCAAAGGGTATGACGATCTGGCCCCGTGCCATTTCAGCGGCGAGGTGAACGGAGACGAGATCGCCTTCTATGACGACGGCGAGGAAAAGACGTTCTACTTCAGCTTCAAGGAGCCATCGAACAATTCCTGACAAGAATGCCGGCCGCCGTCATCGCCGCCCGAACAGGGTCAAAGCAGTGGCTTGCTCATGAAAAATCCTGTTCTTAGACATACGGCCAAAGAAAGGCAGGGGCAATCGACCCTGCCTCTCCTCTTGTCGTTGAGGATATCACACTTCTTTCAACCGCCTGGTCAGAAAGCGGTCCAGTTGATTGACAAAGGCCTGGCAGTCTTTCTTGCCGAACACCGGCGGGCCGCCCGTCATCATGCCGCCTTCCCTCAGCTCGCTCAGCAGGTCACGCGTGGCCAGCCTGTCCTTGATGTTGTCCTCCGTGTAAAGCCTTCCCCGGTAGTCGAGCGCAAAGGCGCCCTTGGCGACCACCCGGTCGGCAAGCGGAATATCCGCGGTGATCACCAAGTCTCCCGGCTGCGCCATTTCCACGATGCGGTCATCGGCAACGTCGGGTCCTTCCGGTACGAGCATGCTTGAGACCATGGCCGAAGGTTCGTATCGAACAGGCTTATTGGCCACGAAAACCACGGGCACCCGGAGGCGCACGGCGGCCCTGAGCAGCAGGTCCTTGGCCGCATTCGGAAATCCGTCCGCATCGACATAGATCCGGATGCTCATGAATCCAGGATCTCTTTGACGCGGCCGACGACGCCGCTCTGCAGGCGCACCTTGATGCCGTGGGGATGGCTGGGCGATCTGGTGAGGATGTCTTCGACAATGCCCTCGGTCAGCCTGCCGCTCGACTGATCCTGTTTCCGGACGACCTTCACGCGCAGCCCGGGCCTGATATTCGATCGACTGTTTCCGTTCATGGTCGGGACCTTTCCCATAAAAGCATAGAGAAAACAAGAAGATTCGCCGCCATTTCTTCATGAAGCACGTCTTCCGGATCCCGTCTGTGGATCTGTACCGCAAGCAAGCCGATTTGCCGTCTTGACGACAGGGAGCATCCCGGGTTACCCGGGATCGACATCGGGAAAAGCCCGATCCATCCCGTCATGCCGCCAACGGCAAAGGAAAAGACCATGAATTCCATCTCCATCGAGAGCAGGCTTTACGTCATCATCCTGTATTTCTGCATTATTCTGTCGGCGATCAGCATCGCCGGCAATTTCATCTCCCGTTTTCCCCTCGCCATCAGCGTGAAATGGGGAGCCCTCATCCTGGTTGCCCTGTTTGCCTACATCATTGAAAAAAAGGGACAGCGCGTCGAAGAGGCCCGGTCCCTGTTCTTCGCCTTCGTCATCCTGATGTTCCTTCCCTTTGCCTTTCTCGATTCGGGTGGAAGCAACAACAACGCCCTCGGCTACACATTCCTGATCCTGGTCGCCGTTACCTACCTGTTCAAGGAACGGACACGGCTGGCTCTGATCGCCGCGCTGATTGCCGTTTTTGTCCTGCTGCTCCTTGTCGAGTACCACCTCCCCCACCTGGTCCATCAGCAGCCGGCCCGGGCGCAGCTCATCGACCGCATGATCCAGGTTCCGCTGCAGATTGTGGCGATCTTCCTGATTATCCTTCAGTTTTCCCGCGCCTATGACCGGACCAACCAGGAACTGGCCGAAGAGAGGGCAAAACTCCAGGATTCCATGGAGCGGCTGATCCTGTCGGAGCAGAAACTGCAGGAGTCGAATCTCGAGCTGGAGCGCCTGGCCGTCACGGACAAACTGACCCAACTGCCGAACCGCGTGAAGATCGATGAAATTCTCGAGCAGGAGCTGGCCCGGACAGGACGAAGCGGGCAGGAGTTCTCCATCCTGATCCTGGATATCGATTACTTCAAATCGATCAACGACACCCATGGCCATCAGGCGGGCGACGCGGTTTTGAAAGAGTTTGCCTCAACGGTGAAGGACAGCCTGAGAAAAACCGACACCGTCGGGCGCTGGGGCGGAGAGGAATTCCTGATTGTCGTACCGGCCGTCGGCATCGAGGCGGCGGCGGTCACGGCGGAGAAGCTGCGCCGGGTCATCGAGACAAGCCGATTCACCGGCGTTCCCGGGATCACGTGCAGTTTCGGCGTCACGTCATCCGTCCCGGGCGATTCCGTGGCCGCCATGATTACCCGCGCCGACCAGGCCCTCTACCGGGCCAAAAACGCCGGCCGGAACAGGATCGAGGTGGAGTCCGGCCCATGAAAAACCCCGTCCTGCGGCACACGGCCATGGAGTACCGGAGACGCATCTGCCGCGCCATGAACTTCATCAGCCACAACCTCGACCGGGATCTTTCCCTGGAAGAGATCGCCGGATCGGCAAATTTCTCGATGTTTCACTTCCACCGGATCTTCAAGGCCGTGGTGGGCGAGACCGTCGCGGAGTTCACCCGGAGGCTCCGCCTGGAGCTGGCCGCCAACCGGCTACTCTCCGACCGGCATGACAGCATCACCTCGATCGCCATGGACTGCGGATTCTCGAGCTCCCAGAACTTCGCCAAAGCGTTTCGCCAGTCTTTCGGGATGACGCCCTCGGCCTATCGAAAAAGCAAGCAGGGAAACAAAGTCAGCAAGCAGGAAAACGCCCTGTCGCTTTGGATCGGGTACGGTTCCGGCACCGGGTTCGAAGCGGACCCGGAAAAAAGCGAAAGGATGAGAGCCATGAACGCAGAAGTCAAACAGATGCCGGAGTACCATGTCGCCTACGTGCGAAGGATCGGGCCATACGGCAAGGAAACATGCGAGGGGGCGTTCAATGAACTGATGCGGTGGGCAGGTCCGCGCGGCTTTCTGCAATCCGGTGAGACCATGATGGTCTACTGGGACAATCCCGAAGTGACCCCGCCGGAGAAGTGCCGCATCGACGCCTGTGTGAGCGTTCCCCGGGGAACGACAGCGGAAGGCCAGATCGGCATGCAGACCATCCGCGGCGGATATTACGCCGTCTGCCGTTTCGAGATCGCCCCGGACGGCTTTCAGGAAGCCTGGGAGAGCGCCTTTGCCTGGATCGTCAGCAGTGGGTGTGAATGCGAAGACCTTCCCTGCTACGAGCTGTACCACAACAACGCCGAAGAACACCCCGAGGGCAAGTGGATCTTCGACATCTGCGTCCCCCTGAAGCGCCGGTAGCCGTCGTCTCCATGGAATTTCGGACCGGATATTGACCACCGAGCGGCGCGGGCAGGAATCCGCGTCGTTCATTTCCTTGTCAACGTCAGGTCCTAACTTCAATGCCTACCGATTTTTCCACTTTCCTGTATCGTTATCCCCTCACCTCCCCGCCCCCTTCACCTTCCCCCCCTCCTTCACGGTGTCGTCGGGGCGGGCGATGACCTTCTCGCCCTCCTTGAGGCCGGAGAGGATCTCCGCGGTGAGGCCGCTGCGCTTGCCCACCTGGACGATGCGCTTCACGGCCTTCCCGGTGTCGGCGACGAAGACGGCCCAGTCCTGGCCGGAGCGGAAGAGCGCGCTGGCGGGCACCTGGAGCACATCCTTCCCCTCCCAGACGATGAAGGTCGTATCGAGGCGGAAGCCGTCCCCGAGGGCCTTCCACTGCTCGGGCGCTGAGGTGATGTCCACGAGGACAAGGGTCCGCTGCTCCTCCACGCCCAGGCTGGAGATCTTCGTGAAGCCCGCCGGCTCGACGATCCGGATGGTCCCCAGGAGCGGCTGCTCGCCGCCCCACCGCTTGAACTCCACGCGCATCCCCTTGCGGAGCTGCACCGCGTCGGACGACAGGACCTCCACGCGCACTTCCAGGTCCGCCTGGTTTCCCAGGTCGAGCAGGGGCTCGCCCTGCTGCACGGCGCCCTCGCTCTCCCGGTAGATCCGGAAGACCCGTCCGGAGACGGGGGAGATGACGGAAGCGACGCCCCGGCCTCCCGGCCGGCCGGTCGAGTAGTCCTGCCCGGCGGTCCGGGCCCGCTCCAGGTCGGAACGGGCGACACCCACGGCGGCTGTGGCGGAGGAAAGGTTCGCGCCGGCCCGCCTGGCGTCGGCCTCGGCCTGGTCCAGCGTGTCGCGGGCGATGGTGCCCCTCTGGAACAGATTCTTCATGCGCTCGTGGCGCTGCCCGGCATAGTCGGCATCCGCCCGGGCGGCCTGCTCCCGCTCCTGGGCGGCCTTGAGCGAGGATTCAGCGGCCGAGACGGCGGCCTTCGCCTCGCCGTGGCTGCGGGGATCCAGGGCGGCGGACCGCAGGGGCTCCAGTTGCGCCACGGCCTGCCCCTTCTGGATCGCGTCGCCCACCTTCAGGTCGATCCGCCGGAGGAAGCCTGGCACCGGGGAGGAAACGGTGAAGCGGTCCTTGAGGCGGGTCCGGCCCTCCTCCTCGATCGTCACCTGCAGCGTGTCCTTCCTGGCCGCGGCCAGCTCCACCTCCACGGCCTTCGGCAGAAAGCCGTAGATCGTACCGGCGGCGGCGAGGGCGATGACGGTGATGACGAAGATCCTTCTGCGCAGAACGGGTGTCATGGGTTTTCTCCGATTGGTTTCCGCGGAGCCCGGCGCGCCAGGCGGGTGGGGAATCCCCTCCCCTTGCCTGCGGCGCCGCGGCTACTCGCGCGTTTTCAATACCTCAACAAGGTCCAGCCGATCAAGCTTGCGGCGCACGATGAGCGCCGACACGACCGCCGAGATCAGGACAACGGCCGCCGCCATCGAGTACGTGGGCGGATCCAGCACCATGGGGATCCGGAACAGGTCGTTCGCCAGCGCCCAGGCGATGAGCAGGCAGAGGCTGTAGCCGATGAGAAATCCGAGCGGGATGGCCGTCAGGACCAGGAGCCCCAGCTCCCCCAGGAGGATGTAGGACACCTCACCCCGGGTGTAGCCGAGCACGCGGAGGCTCGACAGCTCCCGGCTCCGCTCGGACAGCGCGATCCGGGCGCTGTTGTAGACGACGCCCACGGCGATGGAGCAGGCCATCAGGGTCGCCACGAAGGTGAAGAACAGCATGCCCTTGGCCTGGACGTCGTAGAAGTTGCGGATCTCGTTCGTCCGGAGCGTGATTCCCGAGACCCGGGGCATCCGGATGAACTGGCGGTACAGCTCCTCCCACTTGTTCGTGTCCGCTGTCAGGTAGGCCCCGGAAACGGCGTCCCCCTGCTTCAGGAGCCGGTTCAGCGCCGAGAGATCCATCGTCCCGGTCGTCCCGATGAACTGCTTGCTCATGGCGGTGACGGGGATCTGCAGGACCTCCCGGTTCCCCTCCAGGACCTCCACCGTGACCGTGTCGCCGGGCTTCACGCCGAGGAGCTCCCCCAGGTAGTCGCCGAGGAGAAGTCCCGAGGAGGGGATCGGAACGGGCTTCCCCTTGTCGTTCAACTGGCTGTGAAGGCGGCCGTCCGGCTCGACCCCGTCGATGACGGTCTTGTAGCTCCTGTGGCCGAAGCGGAATCGCACGGGCACCTGGCGGAAGCCCTCCACCCGGTGGACGCCTTCCAGGCCGGCCAGGTCGTAGACGACCCGGCGGGATGTTGGCTCCACGAAGGCCACCGTCATGTCCTCCTTCTGGGAGACCCGGAACTGGACCTGGACCAGGTAATTGACGGCGTCCGAGAAGAAGCCGCTCGTCAGCATGGTGGCGCAGGCCACGGCGATCCCGAGGATCGACAGGAACGTCCGGACGGGCTTCCGCTCCACGTTCCGGAGGATAATCCGCGAGGGCTGGGAGAGCCACCGCCCGATGCCGATCTGCTCGAGATAGGAGACCCGGTACTTTGCCGGGGGCTCGGGCCTCATGGCCTCCGCCGGCGTCTCCCGGGCCGCCCGCCAGACCGCGTGCAGCGTCCCCGCCAGGGCCGAAAGCACACTGATGCCTGTCGCCGCCAGCATCGTCAGCAGGTTGATCCGGAGGACCAGGCTGGGGAACCGGTAGACATCCATGTAGAGCTGGCCCATCCTCTGCTCCAGCCAGATGCCGAGCACCGAGCCGCCGGCCAGCCCGAGCAGCACGATCAGGATGACCAGCTTGGCGTAATGGATGGCGATGTCCGCGTTCTCATAGCCGAAGGCCTTCAGGGCGGCGATCTGCTCGCGCTGGATGCTGACGGTCCGGCTGATGACCACGTTGAGGAGGAAAGCGGCGACCAGGATGAAGATGGTCGGGTAGATCTCGGCGCTCCGCCGGAGCATCCGGAACTCCTCGGAGAGCATGCGGTTCGACATCTGGTCCTTCCGGGCATAGGCGCCGAGGCCGCCGTACTTCTCCAGGATCATGTCCAGCTCGGTGAGGATCCGGCCCGTGTCGGCCCCGGGCTGCACGGCCAGGACGACGTCGTTGAAGGCGCCGTCCATGTTGTAGGACTTGCCCAGGGCCTTGCGGCCCATCCAAAGGATGCCGAACCGCTTGAAATCGGGGCTGAGGGCCTCGGGCCGCATGATGAGGACGAACTCCGGCGAGAGGCCGACGCCGGTGATGACGAGATTTTTCTTCCGGCCGTTGATGATCGCCCCGATCCGGTCGCCGGGCTTGAATCCGTGGGCCTGGGCGAAGGTCTCGCTGACGACCGTCTCGTCGTCCCGGGCCGGATCCGGCATCCGGCCGCTCCGGATATAGAGCCGGTTGAGCAGCGGGCTGCCGTGCTCCGGGACCGAGATCATCTGGGCCGTCACCGGCTCGGGGAAGCCCTCGATGTCCAGCTTGACCGGGGCCACCACGCGGGTCTCCGCGACGGTGACGCCGGGGATCGCGGCAATGCGGCTCCGCAGGCTCTCCGGGGCCCGCTTCAGGGACACGAAGACGTCGGCGAAGGCGTAGTCCCGGTAGAAGCGGTCCCGCGTCGCCGTGAGGGACTCCATGGCGCCGATGAACATGACGAAGGCCGCCATGCCGCTCGTGATGACGATCGCGATGGCCAGGGCCTGCCCCCTCATGATCCGCAGGTCCCTGAAGACTTTCCGGTTCAGTGCCTTCATGGCCTCACCAGTGAAGGTCCTGCGGCGCCTTCTTCTCGGTGTTCACCGTCACCTGGGAGATCCTCCCGTCGCTCAGGTTGATGACGCGGTCCGCCATGGCGGCGATGTCCACGTTGTGGGTGATGATGACCGTGGCCGTTCCCAGCTCGCGGTTGACCCGGTCCAGGGCCTCGAGGACAACGATGCCCGTCCCGGAGTCGAGGGCCCCCGTCGGCTCGTCGCAGAGGAGAACCTTGGGGTTCTTGGAGATCGCCCGGGCGATGGCGACGCGCTGCTGCTCGCCGCCGGAGAGCTGGGCGGGAAAGTGGTCGAGCCGCTCCGCCAGGCCGACCAGGCGCAGGGCCTCCTCGGCCCGCATCGGCTCCGAGGCGATCTCGGTGACGACCTCGACGTTTTCCCGGGCCGTCAGGCTGGGAATGAGGTTGTAGAACTGGAAGACGAACCCGACGTGGACCCGGCGGTACTCCGTCAGCTCCTTGTCGCCGGCCTTCGTCAGGCTGATGCCGAGGTAGGAGACCTCGCCTCCGGATGCTGTGTCGAGGCCGCCCAGGATGTTGAGGAGCGTTGATTTTCCGCTTCCCGACGGACCCAGGAGGACGACCAGCTCGCCCGAGTAGAGCTCCATGTCCACCCCGCGCAGGGCGTGGACCTCCAGCTCGCCCATCCGGTAGACCTTGGTGAGCCCCCGGACCTGGAAGACGACGTTGTTGTCAGTTTGATTCCGTGGCGATGCAGCGTTTCCCTTGGCCATTGCGCCGTTCCCCGTTCAAGCGTGGGCGGATGCCCGTTGCTGCTGATTCCGGACGTCCGCGGCGCGCATCATTCCATGTTTCAGGGGGATTGCACAAGGATCTTTTCGGAGGAGCACAAAAAAGCCGGGCGGCGGGGGCCGCCCGGCTCGTCGGGAAGAACGCCCGGACCGGACCGGATGGAACACGAAACAACGGCGACGGGGAAAGGGTGTTGCGGCGGCACATCGGTGCCGCTTTTCTCCGATTTGCGGTCCCGGTCATCCGCCGGTGCCGGGCGCGAGCGTTACGTCCCGGGCTGCTTGGGCCTGACAAGCAGGACCGGGACCTTGGAGTCGTGAAGGACCCGGAGCGCGACACTGCCGAAGACCCACTTCTTGAGGCCCGAGTAGCCGTGGGAGGCAATGACGATCAGGTCCATTTCGTTTTCCTTCGCATACTGTACGATCGTTTCCGCCGCCCGCCCCTCCAGGATGACGGACTTTACCGCCACATTTTCCGCCGCCAGCGACTCCTCGATCCGGTTCATGTACTCCTGCCCGCGACCGAACTCGAACTGCACGACGTCCAGGACGTTTGCCCCCTCCGCCACCCAGTGGGCCGGAACCTCCACGACATAGAGAAGGGTCACGGATCCGACGCATCCCCATCCCTCCTGCGCCATCTTCCTCAGCTCGTCGAGGGCGCATTCGGCAATGGAGGATCCATCCAATGGCACAAGGACATTCTTGTACATGATGCACACCTCCTTTCCTTGCCATCCATCGGCTCCCCGTCGCGACCGGGTCCTCCGGCAGCGCGCGGGGCGCGGTTCGTCTCTCCTGAAACCCCGTCTCCGGCCGGCCTAAGCCGCCGACTCCATGTAGACGGTACGGATCGGGAAGGGAATCTCGATTCCGTGCTCGTCGTACGCCCGCTTGAGTCTCTTGACGAACTCGTGCTTCACGAAATACTGGTCCACGAACTCTCCGACCCGGAGGATCACCGTGAAATCGATGCTGAAATCATTGAACGTATGATACCGGATAAAGGGCTCGAAGGCGGCGACCCCGCCCTGGGCCTCCGCCAGAACCCGCGCAGCCGTTTCTATCGTGACGCGCTCCACGATCTCCAGGTCGCTGTCATAGCTGACGCCGACTTCGACCAGGACGGACATCTCTTTCTGCGGGTGGTCGTAGTTGGTCACGATGGCCGAGGCGATCTTGGAGTTCGGGACGATGATCAGGTTGTTGGCGAGCGCGCGGATCGTCGTGTACCGCCAGTTGATGTCCGTCACAAACCCCTCCTCCCCGCTGCCCAGGCGGATATAATCGCCCTGGCCGATCTGCCGCGAGGCGATCACCTGGATCCCGGCGAAGAGGTTGGACAGCGTGTCCTGAAGGGCCAGGGCGACGGCCAGGCCCCCGACGCCCAAGGCCGTCAGGATCGGCGTGATGGAGATCCCGAGGGTTTGGAGGATGACCAGGAATCCGATGATGAAGACGACAATCCGGGTGATGTTGGTAAAGATCGTGTTGGCGAAAAAAGCACCCTCCGCCCGCTTCCCGTAGCTGTTCATGAAGCCCTTCGCCATCCGGGCCAGCACAATCGTAACCGTCAGGATCGCGAGGACGACGATCGCCTTGTCGGCGTTTCCTTCCGCGGCAGAAGAGAGCGACGAGGCGTGCACGGCCCCGTAAACACCCGCCAGGGTGAACCAGATCAGGGGCATGCGCCGCAGCGACTCGGCCAGGATATCGTCCACGTCCCACGCTGTCCGGGCCGCCAGGGACCTCAGCCTGCGGAGAACCGCCACTTCGGCGACGATGCCGGCGGCCAGGCCCGCGGCAAGGAACAGGATGGGAATGATCCAGGGATAATCGGCAATCAGCTTGGAAAACATGGACCATACTCCTTTTCGTTTTTTCGATTCCTCGTTTCCGGGAAGACGGCGGCTACGCCGGCTGTACTCCCCGCACTTTACTCAGATCTGTTCCTCGACGGGCATGACCGTCTCCAGTTCTTCGAATATCCTCAACCCCCAGTCATAGATTGTATTCCGACGGACGTTGCGGCGCAGCCGCCTCATCCTCGTCTTCCGCTCCTTCTCCGTCATGTGGAAAGCCTCGTACATCGCGTCGGCGACTTCATCGACGTCGAACGGATTGACCAGCAGGGCGTCCGGAAGCTCCCGCGAAGCCCCTGTGTAGCGGGAGAGAAGAAGCACGCCGTCCTCGTCCGTCCTGGCCGAGAGGAACTCCTTGGCCACGAGGTTCATGCCGTCGTGGAGTGATGTCACCATGAGCACGTCGGCCATCCCGTAAGCGGCCAGAACCGAGTAATAATCGTGGTGGGCCCGGAGAAACCGGATGGGCACCCAGCCGTCCGTCTGGTGGCGCCAGTTGATCTCGTCGACGCGCTGTTCGATCTCGTCGCTCACGGTCCGGTATTCCTCCAGGTGCATCCGGGTCGGCGCCGCCAGTTGCAGGAGAGTCACCTTCCCGACCAGATCCGGATACCGCTTCAGCATGATGTCGAAGCCCTGAATCCGCTCCGCGATTCCCTTCGTATAGTCCAGGCGGTCCACGCCGACGTAGAGCTTCGTCTGCAGGACCTCCTCCCCCAGCTCGCGGATGAAGCGCTGCCGGTTTTCCGCGACCCGCTGGCTCGCTATATCCCTGCCGATCTGCCGGAAGTCGACGCTGATGGGAAAGGCCCGGATGTGCGTATGGTGTCCGCCCCGCTGGATCCGGAAATGCTCGTAATCCACCATGGCCTCGATTCCCCGGTCCACGGTGTCCATGAAGTTGTTGCAGTGATACTGGATGTGGAAGCCGAGGATGTCGTTTCCCAGGAGCCCGTCGAGCAGCTCCTCCCCCCAGGGGAGGATCCGGAAGGCCTCGCGGTTGGGCCAGGGGATGTGCCAGAAGTGGACAAGCTTCAGGTCCGGCCTCTCGTTCCGGAGCATCCGGGGCAGGAGGGCGAGGTGGTAATCCTGGATGAACACGACGGCGGGCTCTCCCCGGACCTCGTCGAGAATCGCGTCGCAGAACCTCCGGTTCACGGTCCTGTAAAGCTCCCAATCGTCCCGGGAGAAGAAGGGCCGGGTGTAGGCGATATGGCACAGGGGCCACAGGGCGCGGTTGGAGATGCTGTAGTAGTACCCGTTCTCCTCCTTTTTGGTCATCCAGACGCGCCGCAGGGTGTACTGGGGGTCCTCCGGCGTGATGGTGATCCTTCCCTTCCCGTCCGTCACGAGACGGTCCGCGGAGCCGGAGCCGTGGGCGACCCAGATGCCGCGGGTCGCCTTGACGATGGGCTCCAGCGCGGTGACGAGGCCGCTGGCCGGCCGGACCATCTCGATCCCGCTTGCGGTGCGCTCGTGCAGGCAGGGCTCGCGGTTCGAAACCACGACAACCCGGGACCCGCGGGTGGTGCGGGAGATGTAATTGCCCAGGTACTTTGAATCGATTAGAGTCTTCACGAGTCCTTTCCCCCTGCCGTACCCGGGATGGGAAGAAGGGTGCAACACCCTTCACCGGCGGCCACCGGCGGCATCGGTTACCCTGGTTTCCAGGGACTGCAGAATTTCAGCGAACGATCTCGCTGTTTGCCCGGGATGCGCGGTTTCTGTCAGTGTTGAGGAATGGACAATGGATTGCTGCGAAGATAATCAAACCGAGGGATTCAAACAAAGCCTTTGGGGCGTCCTTTATCGCACATGGCTTGGGACGTGTTTACGACGATACTGCCTTGACCATACCTCCTTGCTGACGTTAATGGGACCCTCAGAATGTGGAACGAAAACAATTCGAATCTGAATTCTTTCGCGTAGATATAGCAGAATACTCCTTGCCTGTCAACCCCCGGTGTCCGGCCCCGGTGTCCGGCCGGGGATCTCCCTTCAGCAGACAAGTCGGTTACCGCCACCCCGCTGGAGGTACAGGAACAGGGTCAGGTACTCCCGCAGGTGACGGTTCAGAAGAAAGTTCTCCCGGACGAACTCCCGGGCCGTCCGGCCCATTTCCTCGTACTTGTCCCGGTGATGGAGGAGGAAGCGGATCCGATGGGCCGCGCCCTCGGGGCTGTTGACAAGGTATCCCGTGTAGTGGCTGATCACCTGCAGTCTGATGCCTCCCACGTCGCCGCCGATCACGGGCTTCCCCTTCCAGAGCCCCTCCGTGACCGTGAGTCCGAAGCCCTCCCTGGTCGATTTCTGCAGGATGATGTCGGCGAGGCGCTGCAGGGCGTTTACGGTGTGGTGCGCGTCGGGAGGAAGCAGGAGGACATGGATGTCGCGGTCACCTTCCGCCGCCGCCAGGACTTCCTCCAGGATCTCCTGGCCCTCGGGGTCGTCCGTCGCGGTGCCCCCGGCCAGCACGAGCTGGATCGGAAGCACCTGCCGGACGAGCTGATAGGCCTGGATGACCCCGAGGGGATCCTTGAATCGGTCGAATCGGGAAACCTGCACGATGACGGGCCGGGAGCGGTCGATACGGTGCTCACGGGCGACGGCGTCCAGGTCGAGTTCCATAAGGTCCCGGTTCTTTTCGCTCAGGGGATCGATGCTGGGGGAAATGATGAACTGCGGGTGCGGCAGCGGCTGGGCGAACTGCGCCAGAGAAAAGATGCTCGCGTCATAGCCCGGCAGGTAGTCGCGGAGGGCTTGCCAGACCGGGCGGAAAGGCCTGCTGACGTCGATGTGGGCCCGCCAGATCCATTTACCCCTCCGGTTCGGCATCATGCCCAGAAGAGCCGCCGGCTGCGGATCGTGAATGACGACGATGTCCGCCTCCTCGAGGAGCGGCCGCAGGCGCTCCAGGTTCCGGCGGTTGACCTCTTCATATGCCTCCCAGTCCTGCTTCTTCAGGATCACCGGAAATCCCTGCAGCCCGTTGTGGATGCCCTTCGTGATCCCGAAGAATGCATTCGTCCCCTCGATCACTTCCCAGCTTGCGTCCAAGCCCAGCTCCGTCATCAGCGGAACCATCCAGTGCATGATTTCCGCGACGCCTCCCCCCTCCCGCGTGGAATTGACGTGAACCACACGAACTCCCTTCAGCCGGTCGCCAAGCCGGCGGAGCTGATCGATCACGGAGTTCCCGACAACGGGAGCATATGTCTCGAGAGTCGGGATCATCGGCGTTTCTCCATACAGAACGGATTCATGACCCGGATCAGGTCGTTCTTGAGTTCGTTCAGGGACTGGAAGAGGAAATCGAAGGAGCGCATCTCCATGATGGCCGGTACCCACGGCTCCCCGAACTCCTCCAGCCAAAGGGAGAAATCGTCCACCCTTCCCAGGGTGCGCCGTCGGGCCTCCAGGAAATGGAAATAGATGCTTCCCTTCGTCATTTTCTCGATGGCACCGGGCATGTCCTCGGGATAGAGGATACGGGCGCCCGTTTCGAAGACGAGCGTGACGGCCTCCCGGAAGTGGAATTCATGACCGGGAGACACCGACGGGAGAAAGGTCATTTCGTTGATCCGCTCGTCCAGGATGTCCAGAACGTCCGTCCGAAGCTTTTCCATGGAGGAGTATCCGTACGGGTCGATCACGCCGAGTCGCTCCGCCAGGACGTTTTCCTCGAGCTGGCGCTTCACCCAGACGGCGAAGTCGTTGCGGAAGTCGGGGTAGTCGAAGGTAGGCGCCAGGAGCGTCTCGCAGAAATGGTGGTAGATCACGTCGGGGGAACAGCAGGCGATCCGGTCCCTTAGTTCGCGAAGATTGAAGGCGGGGCTGAGACCGCTCATCCGGATCAGGAGCATGCAGTCCTTAACGAGAAAAGGCTCCATGAAACCTCCTGTCGCTACGCCAGGCCCGCAATGCGGCGGCACAGCAAAGCCAGCCGGGGGGGATCGGGAACCGGAATGGACTCCCGGCTGGTGGGAAAACGGGCGACCGAGATCGTCACCCCACCAAGGTGAGACACCAGGTCCATCGCCACGGCATCGTTCTCGTCGTCGCCGGCGTAAACGATCCGGCCCTTTTCCGCGTCCCGGCTCACGATCCGGCAGAGAACGGAGACACCGAAGGATTTGTCCAGCGTAGGAGAAAAAAGCACCTCGAACGCCTCCGGTGCGGCGCGGATCTTCAGCCCGTGAAGACCGGCCAGGGTCTCCAGCTCCCGCCTGACCTCCTCCTTCCTCTCCTCTCCGAGGCTGCGGACGTGGAAGGAAACCGTCCAGTATTTGTCCTCCATATCCACGCCGAGAGCGTCCCCAATGGCTGCCATCCGGGCGAATACCGCCGCCCGTTTGCCATCGACATCGTCGGCAAAGGCTTCCGCGTAACTGCGCCGCTCCCCCGTCGGGAGCATCCATTCCACCCCCATGCCGCCCCCCGCATAGACTCCGGGGATCCCAATCCGGGGATACAGGTCGTCCAGGCTGCGGCTCGACAGGACGGCCACCTGCTGCCGGGCCCGGAGCAGGTCCGAGAGAAGCCGGCGGCAGGACGGATCCATCACGGCCGCACTGCGGTCGGGGACGATGGGCGAAAGGGTTCCGTCGAAATCGAATATCCAGAGCCACCGCTCCGAGCGGGGCCGCTTGATCGTGTGCAGATTTTTCAGGGAAGGTTCCGGCGCCATGTTCAACGTTCACCCCTCGACAACCGGCGGACAATCCACCGGATTCAGATGTTCGTTTATACGGTCGCGGCTTCCGGTTCCCGCGTATTCGTGAATCTTCTCACGATGCTCCGCGGGGAATGAGAAAAAAGAAAGCCGCCATCCTTCGTTATCAGATGGCGGCCCGACCATTTGCAGAACTCCTCCGCGGACTCGAAAAATCCGCGGACCCCTTCACCGTGCGAAGTGCACGTTCCCTGGTTGCCAGGAATGACGCGTGAAAAGAGCGTGATTTTTAATACTACAGATTGACTGAAAATGCAAAGGGATCCGGAGGTTCGGCCGGGTCGGGCCGAACGGCGGCGGGAAGGATGCGAAAGGATGATGCAGAGCGGCGTCGCGTTCGCGCCGGCAGGCCCGGTTCAGGATTTCAGGGGAGCAACCACCGGAAGACGCTCCAGGAGCCCCGGAACGCGCACCGGCCTGCGGACGTTCATGCACAGCAGGCTCTGCCGGGGGCTGAATTCTTCCCGGCCCCTGGTCTTCACGCCGACGATCCCGGTTTCCATCATCATGATCCGGTACCTCCTTTCTTCGCTTGTCTCCGGTTGCAGGTTGAACGATGCCGATGCTTTCCGCCATTCGGGTTGTTCCGAATTTCAGAGGAAGAATGAGGAAATCCGCCCCCCGGAATCCGGAACTCGACCCCGGGAAAAGCGGCCGATTTCCCATCGGAGTCCGTCGCCCGGGGGGACAGACTGAATTCCATATCCCTGCCGGGCAGCGTCCGGGGAGGCCTTTTCCCTTGACGCCGCCGGGCCCCTCGTCTATACGCTCATGCGCCTGGTGGAAGCCCTGCCGCCGCCGTTTACGGCCATTCCCGGACTTTCTGCCTCCGGAAAGGGTATTGATCCATGCTCGGTCTGGTTCTCCTGACACTGCTGCCCATTGCGCTCATCATCTATCTCATGATCGGCCGGAGGTTCGCCGCCGACACGAGCGGAGTCATCGGCTGGCTCCTGACCGTCGTCATCGCCGTGGCCTTTTTCGGAACGTCTCCGGAGATGGGCATCCGCGCCACGATTGCCGGCATCATCTCCTCCTTCCCCGTGTCCCTGATGGTGGTCACGTCGATCCTCCAGATCACCTTCATGGAGGCGACGGGGGCCCTCCGCCGCATCGCCGTCTTCGTGAAGACCCTCGCTCCCGGAAACCGGGCCGTCCAGATCATGATGATCAACGTCGGGGCCGGCACCCTTCTGGTCGCCGTGGGGGCAACCCCGGTTTCCATCCTGCCGCCGATCATGATCGCCCTGGGCTACTCCACATTCGTCGCCGTCGCCCTGCCGGCCATCGGCTACGACGGCCTCTGCACCTTCGCCCTCCTGGGGGCGCCGCTGGTGGTGTACTCCGACCTCACCGGCACACCCCTGGTCCAGTCCGCCCAGGTCTTCGCCCGCTTCCTGCCGGTGATCTCCGTGCTCATCGGCTTCGGGATGCTCTGGATTGTCGGGAGGGGAAAACTCATGCGGAAGGGATTCATCCCGTGCGTCCTGGCGGGGCTGACCAACGGCGGCGTGGCCGTCGCGGTAGCCTACACGCCGTTTTTAGCGGCCGGCGTCGTCCTGACGGGAGTCATCTCCGGGGCCTGCACGATCGCCGTCATGGTGCTCTTCCTGGTCCTCCGGGGTGAGCCTGTGATGGACCGCGCCCTCCTGACCGACGAGGATCGGCGGATCGCGCGGGACATGCCCCTCTGGAAGGCCCTGTCCCCCTGGATCATCCTGGTGGCGGCGTCGTTCGCCGTCAATTTCTACGCCCCCGCGTTCGATCTCCTCTACCGGAAGATCGAGATGGCCGTCTCGATCCTCCCCGGCCAGTCCATCAAGACCCGGATGCTCTGGAATGCCTATACCTGGGTGCTCATCAGCACGGTCCTGGCGCTCCCTTTTCTCAGGCCCTCCGTGCCGGCCCTGCGGGAAACCCTGCTGAAATGGATGAAGCGAAGCCCCCGGCCCGCCCTGTCGGCGGCGATCTTCTTTGCCATCGCCTTCGTCATGAACAACACGGGTGCCTCCATCGAATGGGTGAACGGAGCCGGGAAGCTCGTGACCGACCACACGAACAACATGATCTGGGTCCTGGCCCAGGGATCGGCGGCGGCCTTCGGGACGCTCTATCCCTTCATCAGCGGCTACCTGGGCCTTTTCGGCGGCTTTATCAGCGGCAGCGAGGCATCCACCATCGCCATGTTCACGAAATACCACCTCCTCACATCCAAACTGCTCGACATGAACGCCCTGATCGTCACGGCAGCCACGGCCATCGGCGGCGGGCTGGCCAGCGTCATCTCGCCGGCGAAGCTCCAGAACGCCGCCGCCACCATCGACGCCCTGGGGATCGAGAGCCGGGTCATCCGGACGGCATTCGTCATCTCCCTCACGATCACCTTCGTAGCCGCCGCCATGGCATTCTGGATGGCCTGACCATGTGGATCGGAATCCTTGCAGACAGCCACGGCAACGAGGAGTCCACGGAGCGGGCCGTGAAGGCGCTCCTGGAGCGGGGCGCAACCTGCCTGATCCACCTGGGGGATCTCTGCGAATCCATGGAGGGAAAGCTGGCGGAGGGGATGCTTGCGCTGGCCCGGCGCCACGGAATCACGGTCATCAAGGGAAACAACGACCTGGCGGTGGAGAGGCTGCTGGACGAGAATCCGTCCCGCAGCCCGGAGGAGAACGCGTCAAGGGACTTCCTGAAAAACCTTCCCCTGCGGGTGGCCGTGGACGACCTGCTGTTCGCCCACTCCATGCCGGACGGAACGGTCCGCTCCGTTTACGACCCCATCGATGACGGCGGCGTGGACAGGGCGGCGGAGGTCTTCGCCCGAACAACCTTCACCGCCCTCTTCTGCGGCCATTCCCACAGTCCCGTTCTCTTTCGCCTGAAGCAGGGCAAGGTGATCCGGGAACCCGTCCCACCGGAGGAGGATCTTCCCTTCCTGCCGGATGAGCGCTACATCATCGTCGCCGGCTCCGTCGCCGAGGGGGAGTGCGCCCTGCTGGACACGGAGCGGCGCATCTACCGGAGAATCCCGCTCTCTTGAAAAACAGGTCGGATCGGATTTCTTTTGCGACGTAAAAACCGATCTGTTTTTTGGAGTGCGTAGAAGTCTTCCCCTTTCCTGCGTACAACTCTTCACAGATTCCTATCCGAAACATCAGCAATCGTCCGGTCCGTTTATGGAGAAACGCCGATATTGCAATATATTGGCATGGTCTAACCTGCCAATGGCCATAGGGGCATGCATCCTGCATTCCCCGGGCCGGTTCACAACGGATCACGGTTTCGAAAGGAGCGGACCTTGTTCGACAAGATCCTGGTTGCCAACAGAGGAGAGATCGCCGTGCGGGTCTTGAGAACCTGCCGGGAAATGGGGATACGGACGGTCGCCGTCTATACGGACGACGACGCAGGATCACTGCACGTCCGGCTGGCCGACGAGGTCCGCCGGATCGAATCGGGGGGCCCCGGCCAGGGGTACCTCCAGATGCAGGAGATCGTCACCATCGCAAAAGAAGCCCGAGCGAACGCGATCCATCCGGGATACGGCTTCCTGGCCGAAAACCCGCAGTTCGTCGGCCTGTGCGAGGAGAGCGGCCTGTCCTTCATCGGACCGTCCTGCGCCTCCATGGGGAACGCCAAGCCCAAGAACAAGGCGCGAAGCCTGATGAAGATGATCGGAATCCCCGTTGTCCCGGGCTCCGAGGAGGCCATCCGCTGCACCGATGGCGATGACCTGGACAAGGCCATCGAGACCGCCGAGGGGATCGGTTATCCCGTCATCGTCAAGCCTTCCGGCGGCGGCGGCGGAATCGGCATGCGGATCGCCAGGGACCGGGAAGAGCTTCTCAAGTGCATTCGTCATGCCTGTGTGCGGGGAACGCGGGCCTTCGGCATCTCTTCCTTCTACATCGAAAAGTTCCTCCCGGGAGTGAAACACCTGGAGTTCCAGGTCCTGGCCGACCGGATGGGACACGTCGTCAACATCGGCCACCGGGACTGCTCGATCCAGCGGAGATTCCAGAAGCTCATCGAGGAAACGCCCTGCCCGGCCCTTCCCTGCCTCCTTCGAACCAAGATGGGCGTCGCCGCCGTGGAGATCGCCATGGCCCTCCAAAGCGACAGCCTGATGACCGTCGAGTTTCTCTATTGCCAGGACACACGGGAATTCTTTTTCAACGAGGTCAACTGCCGCCTCCAGGTGGAGCACGGCATCACGGAACTGGCGACGGGCATCGACATCGTGAAGGAGCAGATCCGCATCGCCGCGGGCGAATCGCTGCCCTTCTCGCAGGAGGAAATCCGCTCCCGGCAGCACGCCATCGAATGCCGGATCACGGCGGAAGACCCGGCAAACCGTTTCCTCCCCAGTCCGGGACGTGTGACCCGCCTTCATCTCCCCCACGGGATGGGGGTCCGCATCGACGAAGGGATCGTAGAGGGATCGGAGGTGTCGATCCTCTATGACCCGATGCTGTTCAAGCTCCTGACATGGGGACGAACCCGCGACGAGGCGGTCATGCGCATGAAGCGCGCCCTCCGGGAAACCGTCGTCGAAGGCGTCCGCACGACGATTCCCTTCCACCTGAATGCCCTGGAAAGCGAAAAATTCATTGAAGGAACCTACACGACCCGGTTCGTGAAGCGCCTGACGGCATAGACAGACCTCTACATCAAACGGGGACGCGTAACCATTTCCGCCCGGAAGTCGGATGCGGGTCCCCCTTTCCTTCCGTTCGGTCCGGACATCCGGAACCGTCGCTCCATGAAACTCCACGCTGGATTCCGGTCCCGCCATGGGTTATAAGATGCCCGAAGACGCGGCCTTTCCAGCCCCCCGATTGTCCGGGCGGATGGATCCATCCGGCCCGCAATCGATCCCCTGCAAGGAGCATAAACCTCATGAAGCGGCATTCCCTGGGATTTCTGCTTGTCCTGGCGGGCCTTTTCGTCCTGCTCGCCGCCCGCAGCGCCTTCGCCTGGGGCGTCCTCGCCCCGGCCCAGACCCACCAGCACATCCTCCGGGAGGCCTACCGGCTCCTGGCGGCGGATCCCGCCTTCGATCCGAAGACATTTCCCACCCTCGAACAGATCCTCGCCTACGAGGGCGTCTCGTGGGTCAATGTGGAATTCACCGGAGCGGGCACGACCGGCCTGGACGTGAGCAAGATCGCCGGCCCCGGCCCCGACAGCAAGGGGAACTCCCCGTTTTCCATGCACTACTACAATCCCGCCCGGGGCGAGGGAGGCGGACCCGCCGCCGTGAAGCGCTACTTCCGTTACCTGGCGGAGGGCATGCTCACGGGGAAACGGGAGGCCCTCCCGAAGTCGGCGGCCTGGGGCGCCCACTTCCTGGCGGACATGCACTGCCCATACCACGTCAACGGCGTCTCGCGCGCCACGGCGGAGCAGATCCTGGCCGAGGCGGACAGGAGCAGGGGCGGGGACTCCCCCGTTACCCTGGGCGACGATGTCAAGGGACGGGTAACCCTCAGCTACCTCTCCCCCGTAAAATCCCTCAGCAACAACTTCCGCACGGAGCTGACCCGCTTTCTCAAGACGAGCGAAGACTGGTTCGATCCCTGGTACTACAACGGGGACTCGGAGACCCTGATGTCCGAGACCTCCAGCCACATAGCCTGGGAATCGACCGTCAACCCGGGCACGTATAACCTTTCCGGACACGCCCCGGGATGGCCGGCGGGGACGAAAACCCTTGACCGTGCTGTGGATGCCCGGGCCGAGGGCACGGCAAAGCTCGCCGCGTGGGCGGCGGGCCTCACCCGGTCACAGCTGGAGTATTTCTTCAACATTCCCGAGCCCGCCATCAATCAGGCCGTCCGAAGCGTCTACACCCTGTGGCGGGCGTCCTTCTCCGCCCTGGAGCCGGCACTCGAAACGAAAGAAGAGGGGGGCCTTCTCCTCGTCAAGGGATCGGTCCGGAACCGGGGAGGATGGGCACTGGAGCAGGTCGAGCTCCGCCTCACCCCGCAGGACTGCAGACTGGATTCGGGCGAGGCGATCAAATCCCTGGGAACCCTGGCCGCCGGGACCCGATCGGCGGCGGCGGAATGGAAGGTCAAGACGACGGAGAAACCCTGCAGCCTGAAACTGGAAGCCGCCGCGGCATCGGCCGCGCCCGACCTTCTGTATGCCAGGGTCGAGAAGGCGCTGGAGCCGAAGCCGGCCCTGACGATCACCCCCGCTCGTGCTTCGCTGACGAAGAAAGACCGGCAGATCTTCAAGGCGTATCTCATGGGGAAGGAAACCCGGGACGTCCTCTGGGGCATCCGGCAGGGCGCGGCAGGGGGAACGATCACGGAGGCGGGACTCTACTCGCCCCCCGAAGGCGGAGGGACGTTTGCCGTGACGGCCCGATCGAAGAAGGATCCGAAACTTGTCGGGGAAGCATCCGTCACGGTGGCGGGGATTTTCCTGGATCCGTCGATCGCCGTCGGCAGCCCGGGGACCGCCCTTTCCTTTGCCGCGAAATCGAGCCACCCGCCGGCGGTCCAGCGATACGACTGGACCTTCGGCGACGGCAAGGCCGCATCCACGGCCGCCGTCCCGCGGGCAAGCCACGCCTACGAAAAGACCGGCTCCTACCGGGTGACCGTGCGGCTGTACGACGGGAAGAGCGGAAAACTCGTGGACGAGGCGTCGGCCACCGCGAAGATCGAAACCGGGGAGGCCCTCCTGTGGCACCGGGAATACTGGGATTCCGGCAAAACCCGGGTCAAGATCGAATACACCTACTACGAGAAGAACGGCCGCAAGATCCAGCAGGGCACCTACCGGGCCTTCAACCAGAAGGACAGGATCACCTACGACGGGACGTACAAAGAAGGCTACCGGGGCGGGACCTGGACGGAGACGTCCTATCACCCGGGCGACATGACTCCCCGGATGGTGAAGACCGTCACGTACGCCGCGGACAAGTCCCAGAGCGGGACCATCAAGGAATATTATGAAGATGGGAAGCGATCCCTGGAGTACTCGTTCCGCAAGCCTGCCAATGCAATCAACGAGATCACGACGGGCCTCCGGACCTTCTGGTCGCAGAACGGCCGGGTGCTCGACCAGGGTTCCTACAACCAGGACGGGAAGAAGGTCGGGACCTGGAAAGGCTGGAACGAGCAGGGCAATCCCACCTACGTGGAAAACCACGACACCACCGCCCGGACCTACTGGTCCTACTACGACAACGGGAAGCTCAAGGATGTCTCCAGCTGGCTGAAGGACAAGCAGGTCGGGACGCTGGAGCGCTACTACGACACGGGGCAGATCTACACCCGTGCCACCTATTCGAACGGCAAGCTGGAAGGGACGGAGACCTTCTGGCACAAGAACGGCCGGAAAAGCAGTGAATCACCCTTCAAGGCGGGAAACGTCGACGGGGTCATCACCCGCTGGACGGAGAAAGGGACCGTCTGGTCGGTGGATCACTTCAAGAACGGCCAGATGGACGGGCTCTCCACCCAGTTCCACGAAAACGGCAGGAAGAAGTGGGAGCAGGTCTACGTGAAGGGGCGGTCGGTCGAAGAGACCAAGTGGGACGAAAAAGGGAACGTGACGTACCACAAGAAGCGCTGATCAAAAATACGTCCGGTCAGGACGC
Organism: Syntrophales bacterium; assembly: GCA_035363115.1. NCBI lineage: Bacteria > Pseudomonadati > Thermodesulfobacteriota > Syntrophia > Syntrophales > Syntrophales bacterium. The sequence continues at coordinate 116,496 of DAOSEM010000006.1, forward strand.
AGGGGCACGCAGGGTTGTCGATGGACCGGGCGCAAATCCCTTTTCCCGCCGACTCTCCGTGCGTCCCCGGCCTGACCGGACAATGGACCTTGCCCGGCACGGCAACACAAGGCAGACCCGGAACCCCCTGCGATCCGGGCAGCCGGGCGGGATTGCATTTCCCAATCCATTCATTTCAATCCGCCTGATCTGCGGATTCAGAAATCGTGCACAAGGGACGGACTTCGATCTGCCCGCTTTTACGCTGCATAATTCCAATCATTTCACAGCATCGACTCAATACACCTAACATGCTTATGCATTACGTATAAGCACAACCGGCATTGTCTATCCCTCTGTTCCATCCTATCCAATCCTCGAAGTTACAAGGCTTTTCCTGAAATACCGGCCGTCAACGTTTCAATGATCACCGGCACAAATGAACATTGCCGGATCCATCACACCGCGACGGCCGCTCTATGAGTTGACAGGCAGAGAAACCCCGAACTGGAGGCGGGGGCTCCGGGACGGGAACGATCCCCGGGAGCCCGATTCCCGGATCCATCAAGCAGGAGAAATACAATCATGAAGAAAATCGCCATCACCGTCGCTACGTGCCTGCTGACCATACTGGTCATCCTGGCCGCTTTTGAAGCGTGCAATGACGATCGATCCGCCGGCCCTCATCAGGACCGCCTGTACATGGCCGGCAGGCAGGCTCAGGATCCGCAGGGACAGCCTTCCCCGTCCGCTCATCGGACACGGGTCGCACTGGTGATGAAGACCCTGACGAATCCCTTCTTTATCGAGATGGAAAAGGGCGCCCGGCGGGCGGAGCAGGATCTGGATATCGAGCTGATCGTCAAGACCGGTGCCAAGGAGACTTCCGTCGATCAGCAGATTGCCATCATCGAGGAGCTGACGGAGCAGAAAATCGAAGCGATCGTCATCGCCCCCGCCGATTCCACCAGGTTGATCCCCGCCCTCCGCAAGGCCTGGGGAAAAGGTGTCGTTATCGTCAACATCGACAACCGCCTCGACCGGGAGCATGCCCGCAAGGCCGGCCTGAACAACATTCCATTCATCAGCGTGGACAACCAGCGAGGAGCCTACATCTCGGCGAAGCATGTGAGTGATCAGATAACAAGGCCGACAGAGGCGGCGATTCTCGAAGGGATCCGGGAAGCGGACAACGCCGTACAGCGGAAGAAGGGCGCCTTGAGGGCATTCCGCGAAAATCCGAATCTCTCCGTCGTCGCCATCGAAACAGCCAACTGGAAGATTGACGAGGCCTATAAAGTGGCGGGGCAGATTTTCCGGAGTCATCCCCGGATCGGTGTGGTCTTCTGCTCCAATGACATGATGGCCCTCGGGGTGATCGAATACCTGGACGAAAAGAAGCGGAGAGACGTCCTTGTCGCGGGCTTCGACAACCTGTCCGAGGTACAGGACGCTCTCCGGGCCGGAAAACTGCGGGTAACGATCGACCAGCAGGCGGCGGTGCAGGGCTACGAAGGGGTCAGGGCCGCCGTGGACCTCCTCCGGAAAAAGGACGTTCCCGCGGAGACACTGGTCGATGTGCGGCTGATCACGGGGAAAGACATCTGAATCCCCGTCGTCCCCGACATCTGAAAAGGACATCCGGCATGAAGCGCTGCATTCCATCCTGCATTCTGCTCAAGGTTTTCGCCTACCTGACCCTGACCGGCATCATTCCGCTCATCCTGTTCGGGATCATCTCCTACAACGTTTCTCTTCATGCCATGAATGAGTCCATTCATGATCTCACCCGGATGACGTTGAGCGCAAAAATGAATTTCCTGGAGCTGGTCATGGACGAGGTGGAGAGCCTGATGGCCAACGTGGCCGGCCACGACGACATCACGGCCGTCCTGAAGGAGGACCGGGAGGAAAAATCGCCGTTCAAGAAGCTCTCCACGCAGGCAAAAATCGGCTACATCCTGAGCGGCTACCTGAATCTCCGGGGCCTTGTCTCCATTGATATCTTCTCCATGTCCGGAACGCACTATCACGTCGGCGACACGCTGAACGTCGAAAACACGAAACTGGATCGGAAGGAGTCCCTCTTCGAAGCCGCCCGCGCCTCCAGCCGGCCGGTATACTGGGCGGGCATCGAGGAAAACGTGAACGCCCATTCGGCCCATCCCCGCGTCATCACGGCGGTCCGGATCCTGAAGACCATGAACATGCAGAGCCTCGTTGAAGAACCGCTGGGGCTCCTGATTGTAAATTACGACGCCCGTTACTTCCATGACACCTTCATGCAGGATACGCCGCGCTCCCAGACCTACATGGTGATTGACAGTCAGTCCCGGATCGTGTTCCACCCCGACCGGTCCTTCATCGGGACCACTGTGAACCCGGACTTCACGGCGAACCTCCTGATCCAGAAGCCGATGATCCCGTTCCGCAACCGCATCGGCGACCAGGATTACTCCGCCATGTACGGCCGCTCCGGAAAGAGCGGCTGGCTCCTCCTGAGCCTGACGCCGCAAAGGGAAATCGCATCGGCGCTGGCCGGAATCCGCCACAATACCCTGGCCATCGCGGCGGCCTGCCTCGTTCTGTGCCTTGCCTTCTCCCTGCTGCTGTACCGAAACATCGTCCGTCCCGTGAAAAAGATGACCGATCTGTTCCGGAAAATTCAGGACGGAACGATCCGGCCTGGTGTCCGGCTGGAAGAAATGTCCCGTGATGAGATCGGCGACCTCGTCCTCTGGTTCAACACCTTCCTCCGCAATCTGGAAGAGAAAAAAGAGGCCGACCGGAAACTGAAGCTTCAGCAGAAGGAGCTGGAGGAGCTCAACCGGACCCTCGAAGAGCGCGTCCAGGAGGAGTTGCAGAAAAACCGGGAGAAGGATGCCCTCCTCATCACCCAGTCCAGGCAGGCCGCCATGGGACAAATGATCGGAAACATCGCCCACCAGTGGCGGCAGCCCCTCAACGCCGTGGGAGCGCTGATTCAGCTCCTGCCGGAGGCCATGAGCCACGGGACCCTCACGTCGCGTTACCTGGATTTTCAGACCAAAAAGGCGATGGACCTGATCCAGTTCATGTCCCGGACGATCGACGATTTTCGCAACTTTTTCCGGCCCCGCAAGGAGAAGCAGTCCTTCCGCCTGCAGGAGGTCATCGCGAGCGCGATATCCTTCCTTGAAGGCAGTTTAAAAAACCGGGGAGTCATCCTGAATCTAAAGGTCCAGGATGATCCATCCCTGTACGGATTCCCGAACGAATACGCCCAGGTCATCCTGAACATCCTGCAGAATGCCCTGGACGTGCTGATTGAGCGGGAAATCGAACATCCGGAGGTCACCGTCTCCGCTTTTACAGAGAACGGGAAGGCCGTGGTCGTCATCGGTGACAACGGCGGCGGCATCGCCGAGGAAGACCTGGACCGGGTCTTCGATCCCTATTTTTCGACCAAGGAAGAAGGCAAAGGAACCGGCATCGGCCTGTACATGTCAAAGACGATCATCGAACAAAGCATGGCGGGGAAACTCTCCGCCCACAACACCCCTGACGGGGCGGAATTCAGAATCGAGGTGCCTTATGAATCCTGAGAAGAAAGCGTTGAACGACATCTCCCTCCTTTACGTGGAAGACGAGGAATACACCCTGGAAGCGGTAGGCGAACTCCTCAAGAACAAGGTCACCGAAATCAACCTCGCAAAAAATGGAAGGGAGGGCCTGCACTTCTTCAAGGAGCGGCATCCCGATATCGTTGTTACGGACATTCGCATGCCTGTCATGAGCGGCCTGGAGATGGCCAGGGAAATCCGCTCCCTGTCTCCCCGCACGGAAATCATTGTCACATCGGCACACGATGATACGAGATTCCTCCTGGACGCCATCGACCTCAACATCACCCAGTACGTGATGAAACCCATCGCCAAGGAGCACCTCTACTCGGCCATCGACCGCAGCGCCCACAATATTTTCCTGGAGAGGATGGGTAAGGAAAAAAAGGAGATGCTGGAGGAGCTCGTCCACGACCGGACAACGGAACTCCAGAAAGCAAGCGAGGCCCTGGACGCCAGCCTGAAGAAGCTGAAAAAGGCAATGGAGGCGGTCATCCAGGCGATGACCCTGGTGGTTGAATCGAGGGATCCCTATACGGCGGGACACCAGAGAAAGGTGGCGAACCTGTCCCGCGCCATTGCGGGGGAAATGGGACTTGATCCGGACAGGATCGACGGCATTCATATGGCCGGCGTCGTCCATGACATCGGCAAGATCTCGGTCCCGGCGGAAATCCTCAGCAAGCCCGCCGGTCTGTCCGAGCTCGAACTGCGCCTGATCCAGACCCATTCGGAGGCGGGCCACTGTATCCTGAAGGAAATCGACTTCCCCTGGCCCATCGCCGAGATCATCCTCCAGCACCACGAGCGCCTGGACGGCTCAGGGTATCCCCGGGGATTGACCGGAGACGGCATCATGCTGGAGGCGCGTATCATCGCCGTGGCGGACGTGGTCGACGCCATCGCCTCCCACCGCCCCTACCGGCCGGCGTTGGGCGTCGAGCGGGCCCTGGAAGAGATCTCGCGGTACCGGGGGTCCCGCTTCGATCCTTATGCTGTCGATGCCTGCCTGCGGGTTTTCCGGGAAAACGGGTATCAACTGATCTAAGGGTCCTCTCCGGCGATTCCCGATTCCCGGGAGCCGTATGGCTTTGCCCGCCGAAGCGCAACCATCAACCCGCCCGTCATGCCCGGCGACGTCCCGGTCTCATGTCGTCACGGATCCGGAATCCTCGAACCAGTTGAAAAACTCACGGATCTTGTCCTTCTGGTCCGGCGGAACGTAGTCGAAATTGACCCAGCGATCCGTAACTTCCCAGTAGCGCTCCCTCTCCAGGGCGAGGATCTCGTCCCGGATGGCCGCCAGCCTTTCCGGCGGCTCGTTCAGCATGTCCCGCCAGATATGCCTCGCCTGTTCCTCTTCCCCTTGCCCCAGGTAGAAACCAGCCAGGATGGCCTGGCTCTTCCGGACGCCCAGGAACGCGATCTCGTCAACGGCCGTTTCGGGCTCCTTGTCCAGGGTGAGGAAGATGTCGAGAAGCTCACGCCGGCCGGCAAATCCCCTCTCGTAGGCCTTCTCATTGAGCACCCGGAGATCGCTGGAGGCCGTGACCATGATGAACGGAAGGCCCGCCGTCACCGCGAGAAGGCCGTAATAGCGGAAGTAGGCGGCGATCTCCAGGGTGCGCTTCACGTCCCGCTCCATCAGGCGCTCGGCGAACAGGCGGTACTGGTTCAGAATGTTGAAGATCCCGTACTGGTCCCTGGCGTTGTGGCCGATGCGGAGAAAGGTGTTGAAATAGGCCACGATCAGCTCGACGGATTCCTCCAGGTTCTCCACCGCAGCGGATGCGGCGATCTCCCCCATGGCGTTGGAGACCTCCTGGACCATTTCCCGGATGGATCCCACCGCGGTGGTCAGGATGAACTCATACTGTTTCAGGACGGCCATCTCCGTCCAGGTCTTCGTGGCCTCGATCCGGGCGATGGAATCGTGGCAGAATCCATAAAAGCTTCCCGATTCGATGACGTGCCAGTAGGGCGGGTACTCCCGCTTGACGCTCAGGTAGTGGGTCAGGATCCTCTGGAGTGCACTGATGCAGGACAGTCCCAGGGAGCGGTCCATGCTGGCGATGGACTTGACGCCGATGTCGCCGATCTGCTCCACCGTGCCCAGAAACTTTCGCCGGGCCTCGGCCAGGTGCAGCGGATTCCGCCGGGCGGCCCGAAGGTGACCGAGGGCGGATTTCTCCAGGGAGCGGATGATGCTTTCGGGTCGCAGGAAATCGAAGACGAAGAACAGATAGGGAATGATGATGACGAAGCTGACGGTGAGCAGGACCAGGTAGATCCAGACAACGGCCTTGATGGCCGTTGAGGCCGGGACCAGTTTCGGTACCATGATCCAGACGTTGAAGACGATGATGAAAATGAAGAAGCTCATGACGGCGATGTTCACGCCGTTTCTCAGGAACAGGTCGCTGATCTTGGGGGAGTAGCGCGTGGCGGCCAGCTCGACGATGATGGCCACCACGGTGATGGACACCGCGAGCGCGGTTGTGGACACCTGGGAGAGGTTCCCCAGGTTCTCGAAGAGAAAGGCGTAATCGACGATCATCGCTCCCCGGACCGCCCCCCGGCGAATCGATGGAGGCGCCTCGTGAGATCATGCGGAAACCGGGCAAGGCCGGTGTACCCCCATCCGATCGGCCATCCCGGCGGGAACCCGGCCGCTGCTGCATTCGGGAGTCCCACCCCGGACGATCCCGGGGGATGCGATGCCGGCTGTTTCGGCGTCATGCCTCTTTTTCGGAAATGCCCAGTCCCTTCCGGATTTTTTCCAGGACCACCTTCTCCGTTTCTGAAAAATGACCGTCCGCGTCGGCGATCTGCCGGCCCAGCGCCAGGGCTTCCCGTCGATCCTCCTGCTTCCGGATCAGTTTTCCCAAGGCCTTGAGGGCCCTCTTTTCATCGGCTTGAATCACCATGGCCTGCTGCTTCACGATGTCCTTGAATACGGCCGGCCGGATTTCGCTGAAGATCGGATGGGACAGGGCAACCCTCTCAGCGGCGGCGTACTCGGACCGATCGAAGATCCGGTCGGCCATCGTGACGGCCATCATCACCCGGATCAGCCCCTCGGCCTGGCCCCCGCTCTCGAAGGCCTTCTCGATCTCCTCGGGCACGCAGGACGCCGGAAGGTCCCCTCCGGAATCACAGATCTCTTTCCGCCCCTCAACAAACGCCCGGTGGAGGATCTCCCGACCGAAGATCGAGCGGAAGAGCGTCTCCTGGTGACGGTCCCGGGTGTCCCGGTAGAGGTTGAGGGTATCCACGATGACCTTGTTCATCTGTTTTTCGAGGTCCACCAGCGGGTTTTCGGCGGAAACGGGGCGCCGCGTCTTTCGGGCCATGTCGGCAAGGGCCTTCACGGGCCGGACGGCCGGGTTCAGGTCCGAAAAGACGTACCTCTGAAGCCGCAGCGGATGCATCTGCTTGAAGATTTCCGCGGACAGGTCGTTGACGGTCATCTGGAGCCACGGCCGGACCCACATCCGGTACAGGGTGTCATTCCACTCGGAAACGGCCTTGACGACCTGAAAGTCTTCCTCCTCCTGGGCGCCTTCCGTTCCCAGGGCGTAAATATCCTCGAACGTCCGCTCCTCGAACCGGGGCTTGAAGTCCGTATTGCCCATGGGGCCGCTGGCCTCGTCGATGACCATCTCGTACAGCCCCGGGGCGAGGTATTCGATCATGTCGAAGTTCCCGATGATCTCCTTATGCTCCTTCTGGGCGACGGCACCGGAGACGAAGATGCCCAGGTGGCCAATGTCGGAATGGACGATGTAGACGATCACCTGGCCGTGCCGCCGGATGTCGTCCGCCGATTCATACACCCGCGTGATCCAGCCCAGTGCCTGCTGGGGCGGGGTGATGTTGTCCCCCCGGGAGGCAAAGACCAGGATGGGACTGCGAATGTGTTTCAGGCTCAGCTTCTGCCCCTCCCGGAGTTCCAGGTCGCCTCGCTCCAGTTTGTTTCCCACAAAGAGGTTGTTGACGATGAAGTGGATCTCCTCGCTGTTCATCATGAAGAAGCCGCCCCACCAGCGCTCGAACTTGAGGTACCGCTCCTCCTCCGTGTCGATCTGGGAGTAGAGGTTGTACTGCTTGCTCCAGTATGTGTTCGCCGGATTGAGGGACTCGAAGTTGGACACAAGGTTGGCCCCGTCAAACTTGCCGTTCCCCAGGTCGCTGAGGAAGGTATTCATCCAGACCCCGCCGCCGAGACCTCCCCGGTAGCGCATGGGATTGGCCCCCTCGACGCCGGCCCAGTAGGACAGGGGCGCGCCGTTGAGAACGAGAGGCCCCACCAGGTCCGGCCGGTCGGCGCACAGGAGCGCCGCCGCCCATCCCGCCTGGCAGTTGCCCATGATGGCCGGCTTGTCGAGGTTCGGATGGCGCGCCAGCACCTCCTCGACGAATTTGACCTCCGCGTCCTCCACATCGACCAGCGTCTGTCCGGGCATCGGCTCCGTGAAGAACAGGATGAAGTACACCGGGTGGCCGTTGGTGAGGGCCATGCCGATCTCCGAATCCCTCTTGGATCCGCCGATTCCAGGCCCATGACCGGCCCGGGGGTCGATGATGATGATGGGCCGCTTGGGGAGGGTTTTGACATACGTTCCGGACCGCCGCTCATCCCTTCGCTTTCGCTGCAGTTCCTCCGCCCGCCGGTCGACGATGCGCACCAGGGCATAATTCACCGGCCTCTTGAAGTAGCGGCCGTCCAGGATCATCTCGTACCGGAAGGTGAGAACCGGCGGCTGCCCCTCCTTGAGGTGGTCGACATAGGCGTTGCCGCGCTTTCGCATCGCGTCCAGGAAAAGGACCGACCGCTGCCATGCATCCGTCCAATATTCCCAGGCATCCTTGAATGCACCGGTCTGGCCTGTGAAGGCCTCGGGATGGTATGACTTTTCCATATATGTACCTTTCAGCACCTTTCTTTACGATTTGGGTAAACCCGCCGTTGAACTCCGTTTTCTCCTCTTCCTATATCCTATACAACAACGAATCGGACTACCCGGTAAAGAAAAAAAAGAAGAAACCACCTGCCCGCGAGAAAAAAGATGGATCGGCATTCCGTTCAAGGCATTCATTGACTATCTATCGTACGTTTGCTACATTACCTTTAAAGATGAATGCTGTTAAGGTGTTTCCCGTCTTTTCCCTTTTATCGGCAACCGTTTTTCGTCCCTCCTGACACCCTGCAAACGCAAGATTCTCCTCTTTCGGTTTGGAACCCGCCCGGGGAAGTCCTCCCGATTCCACCGGCCGGGGTCAACGCGGGAGTCCTTCCATGAACCGATGGTACCGGAAACTGCCCTCGCCGGACCCCGGGGGAGAGGATCCATCCCCGGGGGAAACCGGGGGAGTGCGCCTTCCCGGGCATACCCCGCAACGCGTGAACAGCAGGGAGGCATCCGCCTTTCCATCCGAATCCATTCCATGAAACCAAGGGGGTGAGACCATGCTTTTCATGATGATCTGTACCTGGGATCCCCAGGATGAACGGGAAGTCCGGACAAGGAGGGCCACCTGGGAATGGCCTCCGGATGTCAAGGTCATCTACGAGTTTTATGATCTCCAGGGCCTGCGGACGATCTATGTGGTCGACACGGACGCCAAGGGGCTCATCGCCGCCCGGGCGGCATGGATCGATCTGCTCCAGTTCGAGACGTTCCCCGTTTATCCCATCGGGGAGACAAAAGGGAGGCTGTCCGGGTAAGGCGGTCGCAGACCCCGTCGCTCCGGAAAGGAGGAATGCGCCATGACGAATGTGGAATTGACGCCGGAAGAGGCGAAACTTCTTCTTGAAGTTCTGGAACGCTACTACCCGTCCCTCCGGATCGAGGTTGTAAACACCGACGACCGGGAGTTCCGACGGGCACTGAAAGCGAGAGAGGCCTTCATGAAGGACATGATCACCCGGCTGAAAGCCGCGGGGGCCTGAAGCGGGCGGGGATGGGGAGCAGAACGCCAGAACTCCACCCCGCAAATCGAGACACGAGGGAAGCGGCCTCGGCTGCTTCCCTCACTTTTCTCCGGCCGCACATCCTTCCCCCCGACCGGACGGAATCCGGTCCCATCCACGAAATATTTGATCCGCCCGCCCGATTCCAGTATGAGGGTTCCATTGCCTTCTCCGGGATCGACGGAACCGCTCCCGGCATTGATCCGGATCTCTTATCGAACATTCACGATTGCAGGAGAATCGCCATGACATACTTCGACCGTTTATTTTCCCGCCACTTGCCATGGTTCGTCGCCGGTCCGCCGCTGTTCGTCATGGCCGCTTTCCTGTTCAAGATCGTCGTCGGGTATGATGGCGTCTGCCGCGGACAGGAAGGCGCCCGGGCCTGCGGTTTCGGCGAGTACCTGGCCTTTCAGTGGTCCCCTTTCGAACCGGTCAACATGGCTGCCTACGGCTTTGCCGGGTTGATCCTTGCGGCCTGGCTGGCCGTGTGGATTCCCGTCCTGATGATCCGGCGCCGCTCCTGACGGACCTGCAATCCTCCGCCGCACTCCCGGGAGATCGCAATCTTCATCGAAGCAGACCCGGGCCGCCTTCCGCACCCGGCTGCTGGAAATCGATCAACATCATGAATGAAAAGGGGGATGATTTGCGCCTCAGAGCACCCGTGTGCGCTGGAGCCGGGAAGGCTGGAGCCACTTGTTCCGGTAGCCGTCGTAGAACCACTTGTCCGGGAATCCCCGTTTCTTCAGGAAGGTCGGGTTCTCCGTCCAGGTAAGCAACTCCTCGTAGGCCGCATGGATCCGGCGGAAGGTCTCGGCGTCCCCGCCCATGTCGGGATGGTGGGTCTTGGCCTGCCTGCGATAGGCGCTCTTGATCACGTCCAGGACGTCGGCGGATTCGAGGCTGGAGCGGTCCAGCCTCAGGTGGATCAGGGAGATGCCGCGGACGGCGGGGATCCGGATCTCCTCCGGCCGGAACGTCCCCGTCCAGTCGTTGCGGATGGCCTGTTCGAGAACCATCCGTGATGCCATGTAGCGCTTGTTTGTCCGTCGCTTCTCGGCCCACCAGACATCTCCCAGCAGGTTCGCCATGCGGCTGAAGGCGTCGGCGGGATTCTGCCCCGGCGTCCGGGGGTGGAAAAAGCTGAAGACTTCGTTGGAGCCGAAGGGCAGAAGGTCCATGATGATGAGGTGGTCGGAAAAATAAAACGTCGCGTAGCGGGTGTTCAGGGCCTGGATGAGGCCGGTCCTCATGTCCAGCTTCAGGCGCAGGCGCAGCCGGCAGTCGGCGGAGCAGTACCGCTTCCGCCCCATGTTTTCCGTCGTTCCGCAGGACAGGCAGCGGTTGATTTTCTTTTCGCTCGGCTTCTTTTTGACCGGCACCAGGGCATTCATGGTTTGATTCTCCGGGCGCCCCTATAGCATAACCTTTCCACAGGGGAAAGTCCCGTCGGAACGGATTTTTTCCATCAGGAAAACAGGGACATCAGAAGGCGCACATTCAGATACGTCACAAGGAGCCCGACAGCCGTCAACCCCAGCGTCGTCTTCCAGGAGTTCGCATGGGTCCCCATGACCTTCCGGGAGGCGGTCAGGCGGATCAGGAGGAAAATCGTGAAGGGAAGCTGGACACTGAGCACCGCCTGCGAGACGATCAGCCCCCGGAAGGCATCGCCGATGAAGAAGATGAGCACGAGCGCCGCCAGGAGGGTGATTCCGACCCCCAGGCGGGAGTGGTTGTCGCCGATGTCGTAGGGCTCCCCGGAGATCCCCGCCACGATGGATCCGCCGGCCATGCCGGCGGTGATGGTCGAGGCTACGCCGGCGAAGAGGAGGGCCAGGGCGAAAACGACCGCTGCTCCGGAGCCGAGCAGGGGCTCCAGCATCGATCTGGCCTGCTGCAGCTCCTCCACGGGGGTCCGCTGGCCGAAGAACGTGGCCGCCGCCAGGAGGATCATGGCGCTGTTGATGGCCCATCCCACGATCATTGAAAAGAGGGTGTCGTAGTACTCGTAGTCGAGCTGGCGGCGGATGACGGCCTCGTCCTCCAGGTTCCACTGGCGGCTCTGGATCACCTCGGAGTGCAGGAAGAGATTGTGGGGCATGACGACGGCCCCGAGGACGCTCATGACGATAAGCATGGACCCGTCGGGGATCTCCGGCCGGATCCAGCCCACGGCGGCCTTTCCCCATTCGATCGGGACGAGGGTCAGCTCATACACGAAGGAAATCCCGATGAGGGAGACGAATCCGATGATGATCCGCTCCAGGCGCCGGTAGGTGTTCGTGAAGAGGAGCACGGCCACGACCAGGCAGGTCAGAACCGCGCCGGCCCGCATCGGGAGGCCGAAAAGCATGTTCAGGGCAATGGCCCCGCCGAGAATCTCCGCCAGAGCCGTGGATACCGCCGCCGCAACCGCCGTGGCCAGGATGCCCCGGGACCAGGCCGGCTTCAGGTGGAGGGTCGCCGCCTCCGAGAGGCACAGGCCCGTGGCGATCCCCAGGTGAGCGGCATTGTGCTGGAGGAGGATGAGCATCCCCGTGGAGAGGGTCACCATCCACAGGAGGGTGTAGCCGTACGTCGCCCCGGCGGCGATATTGGATGCCCAGTTGCCCGGATCGATGAACCCCACCGTGACCAGGAGGCCCGGTCCGATGTACTTCAGGATCTCCAGCCCGCCCTGGCGCGGCCGGTGAAGGTCCCGGCGGAAAAGGGTCTGGAGGCGTTTCCACATGGCGGCTTCCTCGGCGTCTATGCTCCCAGTTTTTCCCTTTCCGCCCGCTGCGGCCCGGCGCTCTCTGCATGCAGGGACGGCCATGGTCCGGACGGGAAGCCCCTCGCACGCCGCCGCCCCGATGGCTGCCCGGTTCTACCGGCAGCCCCGGCCGCCGAGGCTCGCCTCCAGCTCGGCGATCCGGCGGAGCTTGTCGACGCTTTCGACAACGGCCGCCGCAGCGCGGTCGATCTCTTCGGCGGTGTTGCCCTTCCCCAGGCTGAACCGGACCGTCCCGGTCGCCCACTCCCTCGGAATGCCGAGGGCTTCGATGACATGGGAGATCTTCACGGTTCCGGCGCCGCAGGCAGCCCCCGCGGAGACGGCGATTCCCCGGCCGTCCAGCTCCCGGACGAGTTCATCCCCCTTGATCCCCCGGAAGGAGACGTTGAGGATGTGCGGAAGCCGATGCACCGGGTGGGTGTTGACGCGGACGTCCTCCACGGAGTTCAGGACCGCCTGTTCCAGCCGGTCCCGCAGGGTGCCCAGGCTCTCCAGGTGGACGGCCATGTCGCGGAGGGCGATTTCGCAGGCCTTTCCGAGCCCCACGATCCCCGGGACGTTCTCCGTCCCCGCCCGGCGCTCCCCCTCCTGGTGGCCGCCGAACTGGACGGCATGGAGGGGCGTTCCGTCACGGACGTAGAGGGCACCGACTCCCTTGGGCGCGTGGATCTTGTGGCCGGCAACGGAGAGAAGGTCCACGGCCAGATCCTCCACGTCGAAGGGGATCTTCCCGACCGTCTGGACGGCGTCGGTGTGCATGAGAATGCCCCGCTCCCGGGCCATGGCGCCGATTGTGGCGATGGGCGCCAGCGTACCGGTCTCGTTGTTGCCGTGCATGACGGAGACGAGGAAGGTCCGGTCCGTGATGGCCTTTCCCACTTCGTCCGGGTCGACGAGGCCCTGCCCGTCCGCGGGAACGTATGTCACACGGAAACCCCGGCTCTCGAGAAAGCGGCAGGCGTTCAGGACGGCGGGGTGCTCGACGGCGGAGGTGACGATCTCATTTTTTCCGTCCGTCCTCGCCCATGCCGCTCCCATGATGGCGAGGTTGTCCGCCTCCGTACCCCCTCCGGTAAACACGATCTCGCCGGGTTCGGAGCCCAGCAGCCGGGCCACCCTTCCCCGGGCGTCCTCCACGGCCTCCCGCGCCTCCCGTCCGAACCGGTGGATGCTTGACGGGTTTCCGAAATGGTTGGCAAAGAATCGCATCATCGCCGCCAGCACTTCCGCATCGACGGGGGTGGTGGCGCTGTGGTCCAGGTAGACAGGTTCCATGACGTCTCCTTCCATGGAAATGAGGGCCAGGATTATAGACGGATCGAAGTCCTTTTATCCACCAAAAAGCTCCGTCTTGACGGGCGGGCCGGCCTGTGGCACGTTCCGACGGCATCGGACGGCATGGACCGTCCTTCGGAGGACAGGAGGTCGGGGGCATGGAAGACGCACCGTCGTTTCAGATTGCTCGCCTGACGGTCGGGGACGTCCCGGGCCTGCGGGGGATCGTCGAGGCCTGGATCCGGAGGGACGGCCGCACCATCGACGAGGAAATCGAGCGGACCATGGCGGTCCTGCAGGCGGCGGCCGCCGGGAACGGAGATTTGTACCTGGTGGCCCGGGCTCCCGACAGCAGGCCGGCGGGGGTCATGGGATGCGGAACGCCCGACGACCGTTTTCTCCCCTTCCGGTCGTCTCCGGAGGCCCGGGCGGTGGGCCTGAAGACGGCCTTCCTGTCGCCGGACGCCCGCGGCAGGGGCCTCGGGAAAGAGCTCCTTCAGGCCCTCTTCCGGGCCGCGGGGCAGGCCGGGTGGACGGAGATGCTCTGGTCGAGCAATCCCCGCTACCGGACCACGGCCTGGAGTTTCTACTCCGCCCTGGCGGGCGACCCTGTGGGGATTCTGGAGGACTTCTTCGAGGAGGGCTCCCGGACGCCGGTCTGGAGGAAGCCCCTGTAGCGCGCCTCTTTCCCTCTCAGGACCCGAACAGGTCCGGCAGCACGTCTCCCGCCTTTCCCCGGATCGACTCGTGGTACAGGGACGACATCTCGTTCGCTTCCGGGTTGATCTCGATGCACCGGGCCCCGGCGTCCCGGGCGGCCTTGGGAAAGCCCGCGGCGGGCCAGACGACACCGGAGGTGCCGATGCTGACGAACAGATCGCAGGCCCGGATCGCCTGGGCGGCCCGGGACATGACGAAGGAATCGAGCATGTCGCCGAACCAGGTGATGTCCGGCCGAAGCCAGCCGCCGCACTCCTCGCAGCGATATCGCTGGTAAGCTTCCCCCACGTCTTCCCGGACGCCGTGCCCGGAACAGCGCAGGCGCCAGAGGCTCCCGTGCAGCTCCAGGACGCTGCGGCTCCCCGCCCGCTGGTGCATCCCGTCGATGTTCTGCGTCACCACCGTCACGCGGGGATGCTCCCCCTCCAGGCGCGCGATGGCCTCGTGGCCGGCATGGGGAGGACAGGCCAGGACCGATTTCCGGCGCAGCTCATGGAAGCGCAGCACCTTCTCCGGGTCGGCGTCGAAGGCCTCCTGGCAGGCGTATTCCTCCCACCGGTAGGAGCTCCAGACGCCCCCGGCGCCGCGATAGGTGGGGACGCCGCTCTCCGCGGACATCCCCGCCCCCGTGAAGAAGAGGATCCGTGGATAATCTTCCGGACGAATCTTCGGCATGAAAAACCTCCCCCGGTCTGCGTCAGCCCGCCTTCTGGAATTCCTTCCGCAGGTCCTCCCCCAGGGCCAGGTGGCAGAGGTCGCTCACCATGTACATGTCGAGCCCTCCCTCCCGGCAGGTCTTCTTCAGCGCATCGAGGCACATGGGGCACAGGAAAGCCATGGCCGAGGCCCCGTGGGCCTTGGCATCCTCGATGTTCAGGGTCTGGTAGGCGGGGTACTTCTCCCCCCTCTGCATGAATCCCTTCATCGACTGCCCGCAGCACAGCGCCTCTTCCCGGTCGTACTTCCGGTCGACCCGCTCGACGCCGATGAGCTCGAAGATATCGTCCAGGAAGGCCTCCTTGCCGGGCGTGCCCCGGGAGGCGCAGGGCCGCTGGTAGGCGACCTTCATCCCCAGCGGCCGGATCTCGGACCGGCGCTCCTTCAGGGTACGGGCAAGGTATTCGAAGAGGTGGGTTGCCTTGAACGGAAGGCTCAGGCCCAGCTGGGGAACCCAGTCGGCCATCAGGGCATAGCAGTCGTCGTGGGCGAAGATCACCTCGTCCACCCCCAGGGAGGCATAGCGGTCGAGAAGCGGCTTGATGCCCTCAACCAGCACGGTCTCGTTGCCCAGGTGGGGGAACAGGACGTTGCAGAACCAGAAGCGGCCCTTGAGGACATCCAGGCCGCGGAAGAGGGAGCCCTTGAAGGCCCAGGGAGCGACGGGCTCGATGGTGCACACCGACAGCACGGGCGACTTTACCTTCGGCGGCTCGAAGCCCGCCGGCGCGGTGAACTTGTCCCG
Source organism: Syntrophales bacterium (assembly GCA_035363115.1). Classification (NCBI taxonomy): domain Bacteria; kingdom Pseudomonadati; phylum Thermodesulfobacteriota; class Syntrophia; order Syntrophales; species Syntrophales bacterium. The sequence continues at coordinate 132,287 of DAOSEM010000006.1, forward strand.
AATCGCCTGGAACAGGTTCGGGTCCACGTAATCCCCCAGGGCCTCCATCCGCTGGAGGATCAGGTCGAAGGGGCGGGCATCCCGGGGACAGAATTCGTTGCAGGCAAAGCAGGTCACGCATTTCCGGAGCCAGTCCACGGGCTCCCCCTTCACCAGCTTCTCGAACTGGCGGGCACCCTCTTTGCCGTCGAAGTCGATGTAGGCGCAACGCCCGAGGCACTCTCCACAGAAGTCGCATTTTGCAGGATCGAACATCTTGTCTCCCTTCTTTTTTGCACTCCGCCTTCCCGCGGGAAAACGGAGCGGAAACGGCTCCCCGGGACCAGCGTCCCGGAAGGCTTCTTCGGACCTGCCGCGAGGCCGGCCCCCATGCTGCCCCCTGAACTACCCCATTCCAGCCGGAAACGTCAATTCCTATCCCCGCCGCGGCGAGGCGACGTCCTTGCCCGGACGGTTCAAAAAGCGCTTTTTCATTGAGTTTCGCGGCGTCTTCAAGATATTTTCACGCGGTTGAAGATGTTGATTGACAAATCAATCAGCGTCTGGCAATTTCTTGCCTCAAGTTTACATTCACCATCGCCGTACCTTTTTCCATGGTCCCGCCGGATCCGTACCTTCCGAAACGGATGCATGCCCGGGACTTCCCTGAACCCATTGCCGTCCCAGGCGGCAGACAATAAGGAGGGAGGAGCGCCATGAAGGCCAATCTGGCCCAGATCTTCAGAAACCAGGCAAAACGATACGGAGACCGCCTTGCCATGGAGAAGCGCAGGAACGGCCGGTGGGAGGGGTGGAGCTGGCAGGAGTATTACGAGAACGCCCGGGCCGTGGGTCTCGGCCTCTACTCCCTGGGGATCCGCAAGGGGGACCGCGTGGCTATCCTGAGCGAGAACCGCCTCGAGTGGGTTGCCTCCGACATGGGCAGCCTCGGCATCGGGGCCTGCATGGTCCCCCTCTACACGACCGTTCCGGGTCCCGAGATCGCCTACATCATCGGCAATTCCGAGTCCCGGATCTTCATCGCAGAAAACGGGACCGTCGTGGCCAAAACCCTCCCGGAGGTTCCGAATCTGCCCTCCCTGGAGAAGATCGTCGTCATCGACCCGGAGGGGTGCGACCTGTCCAACCCCCTGCTCATGACCTTCCGCGATCTCCAGGAGCAGGGCCGCGACCTGGCCCGCCGCGAGCCGGATCTCTTCGACCGGCTCAACGACGCCATCGAGGTCGAGGACCTGGCGACCATCGTCTACACGTCCGGAACGACGGGGCATCCCAAGGGGGCCATGATCAGCCACAGCAACATCCTGGCGGTCTTCGACGCCCTGGACACCTGCGTCCCGGCCTACGACACGGACGAAACGGTCCCGTTCCTTCCCCTGTCCCACGTCTTCGAGAGGATCGCCGGCCACTTTTACGGCATGAAGGTGGGGATCACGACCCACTATGCCCAGAGCTTCGACACGATCATCGACGACATCGCCGCCAAGCGCCCCACCATCGTCCTGGCGGTGCCCCGGGTCTGCGAGAAGATCTACGCCCGGATCCTGGCCCAGGTCAACGAACAGCCCCCCTGGAAGCAGAAGGTGTTCCAGTGGGCGACGAAGGTCGGCGGGCAGGTCAGTGTCCTGAAAGAGCGCGAAAAGCCCATTCCCAAGGCCCTGGACCTCCAGTATCGCCTCGCCTACCGGCTCGTCTACCGGAACCTGAACGAGCGGCTGGGCGGCCGGGTCCGCTGGATGACCGCCGCCGGCGCGCCCCTGTCCCGGGAGATCGCCGATTTCTTCAACTCCGCCGGCATCTTCGTCATCGAGGGATACGGCATGACGGAGAGCACTGCGCCCATCAGCCTGAACGTTATCGGCAGCTACCGCCACGGCACAACGGGCCGCCCCCTTCCCTGCAACCAGGTCAAGATCGCCGCGGACGGCGAGATCCTGGCGAAGGGCGGAAACATCATCCGGGGATACTGGCGGATGCCGAAACAGACCAGCGAGGCCTTCACGGAAGACGGCTGGCTCATGACCGGGGACATCGGCCGGCTCGACGAGGACGGGTTCCTCGTCATCACGGACCGGAAAAAGGACCTGATCATTACCGCCGGCGGAAAGAACATCGCCCCGCAGAACATCGAGGGGCTCTTCATGAAGGACCCCCTCTTCGAGCACGTCGTGACCATCGGCGACCGCCGGAAATACCTGACGGCCCTGATCACGCTCAACCTGGCCGAGGCGGCCCGCCTGGCGAAAGAAGAGGGGGTGGCCTTCACCCATCCGGAGGACCTGTACGAAAAGGCGGAATTCGGCCCGATCGTGGACCGCCACGTCCAGGAGGTGAACAAGCACCTGGCAAGGGTCGAGACGATCAAGTATTACCGCATCCTCCGCACCTCCTTCTCGGAACAGACGGGCGAGTTGACGCCCTCGCTCAAGATCAAGCGGAAGGTGATCCAGGAGAAGTACCGGGACGTGATCGAAGCAATGTATCCCGCCGAGGCCGAGTGATTCGGGCCTCGATCCGGGGGAGCACAGGGAGGCTGCCATGAAGAACCTGAAGGGAAAGACCGCCGTCGTGACGGGCGCCGGCATGGGCATGGGCCGGGACCTTTCGGAGAAGCTCCTCCGGGAGGGCTGCTCCGTGGCCCTGGTGGATGTCAAACCCGAAAGCCTGCAGGCCGCGGAGGAGGAGCTCCGCCGGATCGGACCCTGCCGGGGCTACGTCTGCGACATCTCCGACCGGGCCGCGGTCTACGAACTGGCCGAAAAGATCGGGGCGGACATGGAGCCCCCGGCCATCCTGGTGAACAACGCCGGGATCGTCACGGCCGCGCCGCTCATGAGCCTGGACGATACCGCCATCGAGCGGATGATCCGGGTCAACCTGACGGCGCTGTTCTGGACCTGCAAGGCCTTCCTGCCGGCCATGCTCCGCCGGGGCGAGGGGCATATCGTCAATTTCGCCTCGGCCGGGGGCATCCTGGCGATCCCGAACCTCTCGGCCTACTGCGCCAGCAAGTTCGGCGTCATCGGCTTCACCGACAGCCTGCGGCAGGAGATGCGGAAGCTGCGGGCCAACGTGGGCGTCACGGTGGTCTGCCCGAACACGGTCAACACGGGTATGTTCGAGGGTTCGAAGATGGTGGCGGGAACGCAGATGCTGAAGCCCGGAGACGTGACGTCCCGGGTGGTGGAGGCGATCCGGCGGAACCGGGCCATGGTGGCTGTCCCTTCCGTACCGGTGAAGTTCGTGACGCCGCTGATGAAGGTGCTTCTGCCGATCAAGGCCATGGACTGGCTGAACGCGGCGCTGGGGATGGCCGACGCCAACGACACCTGGACAGGGCGTTCCCGGCGCTGAGGACCGGGCAGTCCTTGTTCAGCGCGGCCGGGGAAAGAGGAAATACAGCTCGCCCTTCTCCTTGAGGCTCCCCGCCTTCCGCTCCGCCTCGTACCCGGCCCCGCAGAAAAGGTCCAGCCTCCCGGGACCCTTGATGGCCGCCCCGGCGTCCTGGGCGAGGACGAACCGGGAAAAGGGCGTCCATCGCGTTTTCCCCGTCTCGTCCGCCACGGGCTTGCGGGCGCGGATGAACGCCGCCGCCCCGGAAGGAAAGCACCCCGGGTCCACGGCAATGGACCGGCCCGCCGTGACGGGCACCCCCAGGGACCCCACCGGCTCTCCCTCCAGGATCCGAAAGAAAATGTACCGCTCGTTCCAGTTGAGAACTCCCTGCCGCTCCTCCGGGTGGCTGTTCAGATACTCCCGGATGCTCCAGTAGGAAAGGCTTCCCGTGGGCATGATGCCCTGCTCGGCCATGTACGGGGCGATGCTCCGGAAGGGCCGTCCGTTGGACCCGGCGTATCCCACCGTCACGATGGCGCCGTCGGGAAGACGGATCCGGCCGGAGCCCTGGATGTGGAGGAAGAAGAGCTCCGTGGGGTCGTCGACCCAGGCGATCTCGAGCCCCCGCCCCTTCAGCACGCCGTCGCCGTCGATCTCCTTCCGGCTCCAGAGCGGGAACGCCTTCCGGCTGCCGTTTTTCCCGGCGGCGGATGCGGCCGCCCTGGACTCCGGCGGCACCCCGTAAACGGGATACCGGAAACGCTCCGTCGGCTCAAGGGACCCCTCCATCATAGGAACATAGTAGCCCGTGAAAAGGACGGCCCCGCGGCCGTCCGAGCCGGCCGCCCGGTACAGGTCGAATCGTTCGGCGATCCGGCCACGCTTCTCCTCCGGAGATCCACTCCCTTCCAGAATCGAGAGCAGCTCCCGCAGGGCTTCCCCCATATCCGCGGGGGAGCGGCTTTCCGCGCCGATGCGGACGGGGCCGATGCCGGTGCGGCCGTAATAGGCCTGGCTTCTCTCGATGGCAAGCTTCAGGGAAGGAAGATCCAGGTCGTCTTCGAGGATGGGGATGAAGTCCCAGGATACCGGCTCCAGCGCCGGGGAGGCGCAGGCCTGGGCGGGCGGGGGTGGAACGAACGCCGGGGGGGAAAGCGCCTGCGCTTCCCTGCGGACGCTGCAGGCGGTAAGGGCAATGCAGAGAAGCAGGATCAAAAGGACGGGCCGGGCGCCCCGGCGGCGATCAGAGTTCAATGATCATCGCCACTTCGTCGCAGTAGTCCGGGTATTTCGGACAGCGGAAGCAGTCCGACCAGATCTTCTCGGAGAGGCTCATCCGATCGACTTCCCGGAAACCGAGGGTTCGGAAGAATCCCGGCCTGTAGGTCAGGGTGAAGATGCGGAAAAGCTCGAGGGTGATGGCCTCGGAGATGCACGCCTCCACCAGCATCCGCCCGATGCCGCGCTTGCGGAGCGGCTCTTCCACGTAGAGGGAACGGATCTCCGCCAGGTTCTCCCAGATGATGTTCATGGCGCAGATGCCCGCCAGGGTCTCCCCGTCGTCATCGACATAGACGAAGAAATCCCGGATGTTCCCGTAGATGTCCATGAGCGACCGGGGGAGCATTTCTCCCTGGCCGGACGAGGTGTTGATCATGCGGTGAATCGTCCGGACGTCGCTGATGCGGGCCTTTCTCAACATGTCCGCCCTCCCGGCCCGGCGGTGCGAACGGGGGCCGCTATTTCGTCTTTTTCAGGGTTCCGTCCTGGTTCTTGAGCGCCTCCTTGCGGCGGAGCCTCAGGTTCTCTTTTCGCCGTTTCCGCTGCCGGTCCAGCTCTTTCTTGCGCTCGCTCTTCTTGTGTCTTCCCATGGATTCCCCTCTCGAAAGGACCGCCCCGGCCTGCCGGAGCGGAAAATTTTGTGTGCCCTTCTACCACGCGGGACCGCCGTTGTAAACCTCCGACCGCGGCCCCTCATCCGGCCTTTCCGGCCGCACGGCCCAGCATTTCGCGGGCATGGGCCCGGGTCTTCTCGGTGATCCGGACGCCGCCCAGCATCCGAGCCACCTCCTCGAGGCGTTCCTCCTCGGAAAGGACCTCCACCCGGGAGGCCGTCCGCTCCTCCGCCAGGGCCTTGGAGACCCGGAAATGGCGCTGGGCGAAGCAGGCGATCTGGGGAAGGTGGGTGATGCAGACAACCTGGTGGACCCCGGAGACATCGCGGATCCGCTCCCCCACCACCTCCGCCGTCGCCCCGCCGATGCCGCTGTCCACCTCGTCGAAGACGATCGTCCCCACGGACCCGCCGCGGACCAGGACCTTCTTCATCGCCAGGATGATGCGGGACAACTCCCCGCCCGACGCGATCCGGTGGAGCGGCTTCGGCTCCTCCCCGACATTCGTGGACAGGAGGAACTCCACGTCGTCCCAGCCCCGCCGGCCGACGGTCCGCTCCTCTGGATTTTCCGGTCCCCGGAACAGGATCTCGAACCGTGCGGGTTCCATCCGCAGGGCGCGGATCTCCTCTTCCAAGCACTCCCGGAGGCCGGGGGCCGCCCGGAGGCGACGCTCCGAGAGCACCCGGGCCCGCTCATCCAGGGCCCCGCGCAGGCGCTCCTCCTCGCGGGCCTTCTGCTCCGCGTCCTCCTCGATCCGGGAGATGCCTTCCAGCTCCCGCTCCATCTCCTCCACGCGGGCCAGGACTGCCGTCTCGTCCCCGTCGTACTTGCGCTTGAGCCTGCGGAGCAGCTCCAGGCGCTCCTCCAGGGCCTCGAGGCGCCCCGGATCGACGGACAGGCCGTCGCGGTAGGACCGGAGGGTTGCCGCCGCATCCTCAAGCCCGTAGTACAGCTCCTCCAGGTCCGCCCCGGAGAGGCCGAAGGTCCCGTCGATCCGGCGGATCTCCCGGATGTCCGCCATGATCCCGCGGAGGGAATCGAGAACGGCTCCGTCCCGCCCGTGCAGGGTCTCGTGGGCCCGCCCCGCCAGCTCCTGCAGCTTCCGGACGTTTCCGAGGACCTGCCGCTCGTTCCGGAGGACGTCCTCCTCCCCCGGCAGCGGCGCCGCCTCCCGGATCTCCCGGATCGAAAAGCGGAGCCACTCCTCCCGCTCCCGCCGCCGCCGGCGGATCCCCTCGATCTCCCGGAGCCGCGCCAGGACGGCCTGGTGCTCGTCGTACAGGAACCCGAAGGCCTCCCGCTCCTGCGCCAGGCCGGCGTAGGCGTCCAGCAGATCCAGGTGACGCTCCGGGTTCAGGAGCACCTGGTGCTCGTGCTGGCTGCAGATGTCCACCAGGCACTCGCCCAGGGCCGCCAGCATGGACAGGTTCACCGGGTGGCCGTTGATGTGGATGCGGTTCTTCCCCCCGCGGGAGACGCTCCGCCGGATCACCAGCTCGTCCGTCGTTTCCATCCCCATCCCGGCCATCCGCGTTGCCAGATCCCCGTTGCCGGTGACATGGAAGACCGCCTCCACGACGGCCTCCTCCGCGGAGGTCCGGATCATCTCGGAGGAGGCCCGGTCCCCCAGGAGAAGGCTTAGAGCCCCCACGATGATGGATTTCCCGGCCCCGGTCTCGCCGGACAGGACGTTCAGGCCCGGGTGAAAGGAGATCTTCAGCGTATCGATGATGGCGAAGTTCTGGATGCAGAGCTCGGCAAGCATGATCCCGTTTCGGGCTCTCCCGGCTATGGAAGGGGTTTTTCGCGCCCCGGCCCCACCCCCCACCCCAGCTTTGTCCGGAGGATCTCCAGGTAATCCCGGTGGGGGGAGGCGACAAGGGTCGTCACGAAGGGCGACTTCTGGACCGTGATGGAATCCCCGGCCCTCAGGGTGAACGTGGTCTGGCCGTCCAGGCTGACGGTGGCCCCGGCCTCCTTCGACCACAGGGTGACCTTCATCACCGCCGAGTCGGGAAGGACGATGGGACGGTTGGACAGGGTGTGCGGGCAGATCGGGTTGAGGATGATCGAGTCCTGCTCGGGGAAGACGATGGGCCCTCCCGCCGAGAGGGAATAGGCCGTGGAGCCCGTCGGCGTGGCGATGATGAGGCCGTCGGCCTTGAAGGTCGTGAGAAACCGGTCGTCCACCGCCGTCTCCAGCTCGATGATGCGGGACAGGTCGGCCCGGTTGATGACCACGTCGTTGAGGATGTGGCTTTCCCGGACGGGATCCCGCCCCTGGCGGCGGATGAGGGCGTCGAGCATCATCCGCTTCTCCGTGGAGAAATCGCCCCGGAGGATCCTATCCAGGGCCTCGGTCATCTCGTTGAGGTTCACCTCCGTCAAGTAGCCCAGCCCGCCCGTGTTGATACCGACGATGGGGATGTCGAACTCCGCCACCGAGCGGGCCGTCCGCAGCATGGTCCCGTCACCGCCGAACACCACGAGGAGGTCCGCCCGGGCGGCCAGTTCCTTGCGCGAAAAGCCGCTCACGCCGCTGATCTTTTCGGCGATGCCCTCGTCCAGGAGCACATCGAGACCCCGCTCCCGGAGCCAGTCCCGAAGCCCGGAGACATACTCGGGGGAGCGTTCCTTGTCGGTGTTGGCGATGATGCCGATTTTACGGATGGACATGGGGGTCTGAACTCCGATCCTATCGGAAAGATTGGATGAATGGCTATCACAAAAGCGTGCGGTTGTCCACGGGCAATTCACCGGCCGCCCGCGCCTTGACAGGCCCCGGCGGGTGCGCTACAGAGGCGGCCGGCCGGTCCGTCCGGCCGACGGGACGACCTGGCCTTCCCGCATGCGTCCCGATCAATCCGCACCGGAGGTCTCCATGCCCATCCAGAAAGGTCCCCTCACCTTTTCCCTGTTCCGGCCGGCCCGCGAGGCCCCGGCGCCCCCGGACCCGGAGGTCCTGACGGACCGGCTGCGGTCCTTCTCCTTCCGGGAGGCCCTCTCCCGCTCGGAGGAAAAGACGATCGGCTGGACCGGCCTGGAGGACATCCTGGACCGGGATTTCAGCCGGTACCCGCCCATGCGGGGGCACCTGGCCCTCTTCTGCCTGCGGATCGACCGGAAACAGGTCTCCCCGGCCCTGCTCCGCTTCCGGACCCTCGAAGCCCAGCGGCGATTCAGGGAAGAAAAGCTGCAGGAGCGCCTCAGCCGTCATCAGCAGGGCCTGCTCAAGGAGACGGTCCGGGAGGAACTCCTGGCCGGCGCCCCGGCGGTTCCCGCCCTCTACGAGGCCTGCTGGTTTCTCCCGGAGAAGCGTGTCCTCTTCTGTACCCACACCGACAAGATCTGCGACGACTTCACCCTGCTCTTCCGGGACACCTTCTCCACGGTCCTCGAGCCCTACAGCCCCTGGGACGAGGCCGCGGCCGCCCTCGGCCCCGAGGGGCCGGCCCCCTTCACCCTGGGCCGGGAATTCCTGACGTGGCTGTGGTTCAAGAGCGAGGAGCGGGCCGGATCGATCACGCTCGACCGGAAGGAGGAGGTGGAGCTGGCGTTCATCCGGCGCGTCGTCCTTGAAGGCGGCCAGGGAGACTACGCGGAAACGGTGGTCTGCCACGGCCTGAACGCGGAGCTGAAGGAGGGGCGGGAGGCCCTCCGGCGGGGGAAGAAGATCCGCGAGGCCCGTCTGTCCCTCAAGCAGGACGCGGATGCCTGGGAGTTCACCTTCAAGGCCGACCGGTTCCGCTTTCAGTCCATGAAGCTGCCCGCGGACGCGGATGAGGACGCGAATGAGAAAGACGAGGCGGGGCGGCTCCTGGAGCGGATCCACCTGGCGGAGCGGGCCGTGTCCGTCATGGAGCGGCTGTTCGCCCTGTTCTTCGCCATCCGGAAAACCCCTGCCTGGACGGCCGAGGAGATTCCCCGGATGACCCGCTGGTTGAAGCCGGAATAGGAATCGTACACGGCCCGTTCGGCACCGCCCGTCCGGCCCGGGCATCCCGCTACGGGATGCGCCTCAGGTATCGATGCATGTACACCCGCTTTTCCGGCGTCATGTAGGCCAGGATCAGGTCCCCCTTTTTCAGGAGCGGCGCATCGGGGACCAGCGCTTTCTTCAGGTCCGCCGTGATGACGGAGATGACGATCCAGTCCTGGTCCCGGGGGGAGCGGACGACATTCATGACACCCGGTTTGGCAAACCGGTAACGCGTCGACAGGGGCGCCTTCTCCCAGACGGACAGGATGACGGCGTCGAAAGGCCTGGCCGAGGCCAGGTTCCGGACCCGGCCGTCGGCGGTGAACTGAAACCGCTGGTGCCGGGCGAAGAACAGGGAATCCGCTGCCGGCACCTTTCCGTGTCTCTGGTAGACCATCTCCCACGTTCCCGGCATGTCCGGGCCCAGGGCCGGCCGTGATTTCTGCGACAGTTCGCCCTCCGCCAGAACCGTTGCGCCGCAGAGGGCAAAAAGGATTGCCGCGGCGATCCCCATGCAAAGCCTCAGCGTTTTCATGTTGTACCCTCCCTTCTCTCCCGTGTGATCCCGTTGTGTTACCCGCCGTCGGCGGGGATTCAGAGCATTCCCGCCGCCAGGACCACGCCCGTGAACGCCGTCACGAACGCCAGGGCGGCGTAATCCGCCCGGGCCAGGCGCAGCTCTCGGAGACCCGTCCGGGGCCCCCGGGCGTACCCCCGGGCCTCCATGGCCTCGGCGAGATCGTCGGCCCTCCGTACGGTTCCCAAGAGAAGAGGCACCACCAGGGACGATGCGGCCTTCAGCCTGTGGATGGCGCCGTCCCGCCGCCAGTCTGCCCCCCGGGCGAGGCGGGCCGTCTTCAGCTTCTCCAGCTCCTCCTGGAAAGTCGGTAGGAAGCGCAGGGCCAGGGAGACCATGACCGCCAGGTCCTGGGCGGGAACGCGGAGGACCCTCAGCGGACCCAGGAGCTTCTCCAGGGCGGCGACCAGGTCGGTCGGCCCGGTGGTCATGGTCAGGAGAACACCCAGGGAGACCAGGGCGAAGAACTGCCAGACGACGAATCCGCCCTGAGACAACCCTTCCCGGGTGACCCGCAGCGGTCCCGCGGAAAGGGACGCCATGGCCTGGCCGTCCGTGGAGAAGAGGTGGATGAGGAACAGAAGCGCGGCAAATACCGACAGGGGCTTCAGGGCCTCCCAGAGCCTGCGTGGCCGCAGGCGGGAAAGCGCCGTCAGGGCCGCGAGCAGGAGGCTGATCAGGATCGCCGCCTCCGCGGAAGCCTGGAACGTGAGAACGCCGAGGACAACGACGGAGAGGATCTTGACCCGCGGGTCGAGCCGGTGGAGGGGCGAGTCTCCGGCCACGAAGAGGCCGAACCGGAACGACTTCATCACGGGCGTCCTCCCGGAAGGCGGTTCAGACAGGCGTCGATCTCCCGGCAGGCGTCCCGGACGGACAGGATGTTCGGGTTCACGCCCCATCCGAGACTGCTCAGTTCGGCCATCAGGGCCGCCACGGGAGGGATCTCCAACCCCGGGAAGCGCCCCGAGGCCAGGGCGGCACAGGCTGTCTCCGGCCGGTCGTCCAGGGCGATCGCTCCGCCCTCCATGACCACGAGCCGATCCGCGTCCACGACGTTGCCGATGCTATGGGTGACGTGCAGGATGCCCATCCCCTGGCGGTGCAGCCCGGCGATCAGGTCGAGGACACGCCGCCGCGATACGGGGTCGAGATAGGCCGTCGGCTCGTCGAGGGCGATGAACCGGGGCTTCATGGCCAGGACCCCGGCGATGGAGACGAGCCGCTTCTCCCCCCCGGACAGGGTGTGGGGGGCACGCGATTCGTACCCTTCGAGGCCCACCCGGGTCAGGGCCTCCCGCACGCACTCCCGGATCTCCCGGGGCGGCAGGGCCATGTTGCCCGGTCCGAAGGCCACGTCCTCCTCCACGGTCATGCCCACGATCTGGTGGTCCGGATTCTGGAACACCATGCCCACGGCCCGGCGGATCTGCCGCTGCGTGGAAGGATCCTGCGTGTCGAGGCCGTCCACGGTCACCGTCCCCGCGGTCGGGACGAGGAGGGCATTGAGGTGTTTCAGGAGCGTGCTCTTGCCGCAGCCGTTGTGCCCGGCCAGGGCGACGTATTCCCCCTCCCGGAGGCGGAGATCGACCCCCCGGAGGACGTCCGGCCCCTCCTCGCCGTAGCGGAATGACACACCATCGAGAACGATCATCGCCTTCCCGGACCCTTCACAAGCTTCAGGCGGTCCCGGACCTTGATGCAGATCAGGGCCGCCACGACCATCTTCACGGCGTCTCCCGGCAGGGGCGGCAGGACACCGACAATCAGGGCCTTGCGCAGACTGAGCTTCGCCACGTACATCAACTGGGCGACACCGCACGCATAGATCACCACCAGGCTCGTGAACATGCAGACCAGCAGGACGAAGAACCCCGGCTTGCCCCGGGGATCCGCCAGGCGGCCCAGGACGTACGCTCCGATCACGAACCCGATCAGGTATCCTCCCGTCGGACCGAGGAGGACCCCCGCCCCGGCCTTGCCCCCGGCGAAGACGGGCAGGCCGATGACGCCGAGGAGGATGTAGACCACCTGGCTCATGGCCCCCAGGTACCCCCCCAGGAGCGATCCCGCCAAAAAGACGAACAGGGTCTGCATCGTCACCGGGACAGGCGGAACGGGGACCATGATGTAGGCCCCCAGGGCCGTCAGGGCTCCGAACATGGCGGCATAGGCCATGCCGCGAAGTGACGTTTCCTGTTTTTTCATGAAATCGTTATCCTTTCTCCGTCTCGGGCGGGAGGCTCACATCGCCGGAAAAGATCCGGTGGTCCCGGCCGCCGTCGTCCCGGAGCAGTAGAAAACCGTCCTGATCCACATCGGTCACGATGCCCGCCAGGTCCCGGCCGGGGACCTGGACGACGACCCGCTGCCCGATCATCCGGCTCATGGTCTTCCAGCGCTCCAGGACGGGGACGAACCCCTCGGCCGCGAATCGGTCGTACCAGGATTCCAGGGACTCGAGGCAGCAGCGTAGCAGCCCGACGCGCGGGAACGCTCTCCCGGTCTCGACGAGAACGCTCGTCGCCAGGGGGCGGATCTCCGGAGGGAACGACCCGGATGGGACGTTGACGTTGATCCCCACGCCGATCACCAGGTAGTCCACGGCCCCCATGTCCGTGGCCAGCTCCATGAGGATGCCGGCAATTTTCCGGCCCCCCGCCAGGATGTCGTTGGGCCACTTGATGGTCACCGGGAGACCCGTCTCGGAGCGGATCGCCTCGGCCACGGCCACCGCCGCCAGGATGGCCATGCGGGGCGCCTCGCCGGGCGGAATGGCGGGCCGCAGGACCAGGGAGACGTAAATCCCCAGGAAGGGGGGCGAAAACCAGGTCCGCTGCCTCCTCCCCCGCCCGTGTCTCTGCCCCTCGGCCACCACGAGCGTCCCCTCCGGGGCTCCCCCGGCGGCCAGTTCCCGGGCCCTGGAGTTCGTGGAATCGGTCTCCCGGTAATGTCGGGCCTCCGTCCGTCCCAAGACCCGCGTCCGCAGCCCGTCCCGCACCTCCTCGATCCGGAGCAGGTCGGGAACGACGACAAGGCGGTACCCCTTGCGGGTGGACGACTCGATCCCGTAGCCGTCCGCCTTCAGGGCGCCGACCTGTTTCCAGACGGCGGACCGGGTCATGGCCATCCGCTCGCTCAGGAACTGTCCGGAAACCCAGGCCCCCCGGCCCTCCTTGAGGTGGTGGAGCAAGAGTTCCCGGCCCCGGGCGGACCCTGTATCGGCAGGCGTCATGCGATCCGCTCCTTTTTCCTCTGCGGGGACCGCCGGGGAACATCGGTTTCACAGCACCCGGGCATCCCGCCGGCCGTCGCCATTCCGCAGCGGCAGAGATCCTGCTCCCGGACCGGCAGAAGGCCGAGGTCCGCGATCATCTCATGATCCAGGGAGCTCTCCCTGCCGGATGTCGTCAGGTAGTTTCCCGTCATCAGCGCATTGCAGCCCGCCACCAGGGCCATGGGGAGAAGCTGGCGGAGGTTCCTCTCCTTCCCCCCGCAGAGCCTCAGGTCCCGTTCCGGCAGGAGGAATCGGAACACGGCGATGGAGACCAGGATCTCCAGGGGCGGCAGCGGCCGAGTGCCGCCGAGGGGTGTTCCCTTGATTGGGTGGAGGATGTTGATCGGGACGGAATCCACGTCCAGTTCCCGCAGGGTGAGGGCCAGCTCGATCCGGTGGGTGATTCCCTCCCCCAGCCCGATCAGCCCGCCCGCGCACACGGACAGGCCGGCGCGCTTCGCCTCCCGGATCGTTTCCACGTCCTCTTCGTAGTCGTGGGTCGTGCAGATCTGCGGGAAAAAACTGCGGGACGTCTCCAGGTTGTGGTGGTAGCGGAAGAGCCCTGCCTCCCTGAGAGCGTTTGCCTGCACGGCATCGAGGAGGCCGAGTGACGCGCAGGGCATCAGGCCCAGATCGCGGATCCCGCCGACGGCCTTCCGGATCTCTGCCCACTCCCGGGCGGATTGGATCCGCTTGCCGCTCGTGACGACGCCGAACATCTCGGCTCCGGCCCGGCGGGCCTGCTCGGCCGCGGCGATGATCTCCGGCGCCTTCTTCAGCGGATAGGACTCCGCCTCGGTTGGATAATGGGAAGACTGGGCGCAGAAGGCGCAGTTTTCAGGACAGCGGCCCGATTTTGCGTTCACGATGCCGCAGAGGCCGATGGTGTCGCCCTTGATGTGCCGGCGGATCTCGGAGGCCGCCGCCATGAGGCGGAAAGGCCGCCCCATGCCCTCCTCGAACAGGGCCAGTCCCTCTTCGGTCCCCAGGTCCCCTTTTCCGATCGCCCGCTTCTGCAGCCTGTCGATGACGTCCATGCGAGGTTCCTTCCGATTGCGAATGTGCCCGCTACATAGGAGAATCCGCTCCTATTGTCAACCCATTCGTTCCGTCCGGTTGATAATCGCCCCGGCAGTCCGATCCGTCCGGACAGGAACACACCCTCGGCGGGCATCCTCCGGCCATCCGATCCCGTTGAAAAGCAGTCAAAAAGATGATAAGGCACGGGTGCCCTTCGGGGCTCATCGATACGAACCGAAATCCATCAGGAGGACGATATGGCGGACGACAAGGAAAAGGTAAAGGTACTGCTTCCCCCGGAAGGGGACTCGGAAGACATGTTCTTCAAGGAAAACGACAGGAAGCTGATCATGGCCCTGCGGGAGAAGGCGGCGAAGGAGGCCGACGCCAAGTACCGGGAGGACCACAAGGGCCACTGCTTCCGCTGCGGGACGAAGAGCCTGGCGGAGATCAAGCGCGGAGGCGTGACCATCGACGTCTGCATCAACGAGGGCTGCGGCGCCGTACACCTGGACCCGGGCGAGCTGGAGGCCTGCGAGGCGGAGCTGAAGAAGCAGGACGGCGGCTTCTCCAAGATCACCGGCGCCCTGTCCTCGCTGTTCAAATAACGGACATAGACGGCACCGTTTCACAAAACAGATGGAAAAAGGCCGGTGGAGAGAGGATCCGTTCCCCTCTCCCGCCGGCCTTTCGTTTTTTCCCTGTTGCCCGGCCCGCTATTTCTTCGCCGCCAGATATCCCTTTGCCAGACCCTTGTTCACGTGGATCACGCCCTTGTTGAGGTCCTTCAGGGGGTAGTCGTCGGTGACCTCCGGCAGCGCGTCCGCCTGTGCCTGGGTCTTAACGACGGATCCGGCGGGGACCACGCGCCGGTCCGCAACGGTCACACCCATCAGGATGCAGCCGGGCTCGACGACGCAGCCCCGGCCGACTTTCGCCCGGAACACCAGGGTCTTCATCCCCACGAAGGTGTCCTCCAGGACCGCCGCGGGCCCGTGGATCTGGACCTGGTGGGCCAGGGACACGCGGCTCCCGACGTAGACGGCATACTTTTTCCCATCCACCTCGACCAGGTTCTTCTCGACGGGCCGGCCGTTCATCTCCGTCTCAAGGGCGTGAATGACCACGCCGTCCTGAACGTTGGCATCATCGCCCACGTACAGGGGCTGTCCCTCATCGCCCCGGACGGCCGCGCAGGGAGAGACCATCACGTTCTTTCCCAGGGTCACGTTCCCGATGACGGCCGCCAGGGGATGCACGTATGCCGTCGGGTCGATGACCGGCTCGGACACCTTGCCGCTGAAATCCGTCTTCACGTTCTTCTCGATCATACCTTATCCTTCCTCCCCGTTGATGGTTGTCAGGCTGTTCAGAAACGGCCGCTATACCGCGCTTCCCAGCCGTTTTTCCCTTTCTGTGTCCGTCAGCCTCCGCCAGATGTCCTCAATCCGGGCCTCGGTTTCCTCGAAGGTTCCCTCGTTGTCGATGACCAAATCGGCGAGAGGAACCTTCTCGTCGATGGGCATCTGGGAGGCCAGCCGGAGGACCGCTTCCTCGCGGGAGTAGCCGTTGCGCTTCATGATGCGCCGGATCTGCCCCTCCGGACCCAGGTAGACCAGAAGCACCAGGTCCAGCATCGCCTGCATCCCCACCTCGAACAGCAGGGGCACGTCGGCGATGACCACGGCGTCGGGCTTTTCCCGGCAGATTGCATCCCGGCGGGTCCTCCACTCTTCAAAGACGGCGGGATGGACCATCTCGTTGAGGCGGTGCCGTTTCGCCGCGTCGTTGAAGACGATGGCACCCAGCCTGTCCCGGTCGAGGGTCCGGTCCGGCCGGAGGACCTCCGGGCCGAATTCGGCGACCACGGCCTTCCAGGCAACGGCATCCGGCTCCTGGACCTCGTGGGCCACCCGATCGAAGTCGATCACGAAGGCCCCTTTTCTGGCAAGCATCCGGGCCACCGTCGACTTTCCGCAGCCGATTCCGCCCGTCAGGCCAACGTTCAGCATGTCCGTACGTTCCTTTCCCCCGCCCCGGCCCCGCCTCAGCGGTTCCGGTCGAAGATGAGCCGGAGTCCCTGGAGAGTCAGCATGTCGTCCACCTCGTCGATGGACTTCGCCTCCGTGGACACGACCTTGGCCAGCCCCCCCGTGGCGACGACGTAGGGATCCGACTTCACCTCCTCCTTCATGCGGTTCACGATGCCGTCCACAAGCCCCGCGTAGCCGTACACGATCCCCGCCTGCATGCTGCTGACGGTATCTTTCGCGACGACCGACCGGGGCATGCTCAGCTCCACCCGGGGGAGCTTGGCGGCCCGCTCGAAGAGGGCCTCGCTGGAGATCATGAGGCCCGGCGAGATGCACCCGCCCATGTACTCGCCCTTTTTGGATACGTAGTCAAAGGTCGTCGCCGTGCCGAAGTCGACGATGATCAGGTCGCGGCGGTATTTCTCGTAGGCCGCCACGGCGTTGACGATCCGGTCGGCCCCCACCTCCTTGGGATTGTCGTAGTAGATGGGCATCCCTGTCTTGATTCCCGGTCCGACAATCAAGGGCCGGATGTTGAAGTACTTCAGGCACAGCGGCTCCAGGATGTTCAGCATGGGGGGCACCACGCAGGAGATGATGATGGCCGAGATGGCCTTGGAGCTGATCCGGCTCGACTTGTACAGGTTGTAGATCAGCATCCCGTACTCGTCCACCGTATGGTCCGTCACGGTCCGGATCCGCCAGTCGTGGACCAGTTCGTCGCCGTCGAAGACCCCCAGTACCGTGTTCGTGTTTCCAACATCGATGACCAAAAGCATGTCAGGACTCCTTCAAGATGGTTGCATCTCCCGCCAGGATGCGCTTCCGAACGCCCCCGGGCTCTTCCAGGAGCAGCGCTCCGTCCTCGTCCAGCCCCACCGCCGTGCCTTCCTCCACCTCGTCCTGGAATGCAACCCGGATCCGCTTTCCCGTCAGGATGGAATAGGGGAGCCAGTGCGGCCGGACCGCTTCGAATCCGTCCCGGATCCAGAGATCGTAGAGGATCTCCAACTCTTCCAGGAGGTCGACGGCCAGGACCGTCCGGTCCGATTCCGCGCCGGTCTCCTCCAGGAGCGACGTGGCAGTATCCCGGAACGACGGATCCAGCTCTTCCCGCCGGATGTTCACGTTGATGCCGATTCCCACGATCACCGAGGAGATCCCTCCGCCGGAGAGCCTGAGCTCCGTGAGGATGCCGCAGACCTTGCGGTCCCGGATCATCACGTCGTTCGGCCATTTTATGCCGACGGCACCCGGACAGCGGCGGTCCAGAATCTTCGCCACAGCCACTCCCGCCAGCATTGTGATCTGCGGGGCCTCCGCCGGATCCACGTTGGGCCTCAGGACCAGCGAAAGGTACAGGTTGCAGCCCGGGGGGGACTGCCAGGTCCGGTTGAGACGCCCCCGCCCCGCCGTCTGCTCCTCGGCGATCACGGCGGTCCCTTCCGGGGCCCCCGCTGCCGCCAGTTTCAGCGCCTCCAGGTTCGTGGACGCCACCGACCCAAGCCGGTGAAGCGGGCGGCCGAATCTTCCGCCGGCCTGCAGGTTTTTGCTGGTTCCTTCGTTCAGCGGCATCATGACCGGGACCCTGTCATCCTTCGGGCGGCTCCGGGGAGATGAGCAGAGAGACGTCCGCCGCCCGGACCGAGTGGGTCAGGGAGCCCACGGAGATGTAGTCCACGCCCGTTTCCGCGATGGTCCGGACATTGGCCAGCGAGACGTTTCCCGAGGCCTCCAGGGGGATCCGGCCGCCGACCCTGCGGACGGCCTCCCGCATCGCCTCCACGTCCATGTTGTCCAGCATGACCATGTCTGCGCCGGCCTCAAGGGCCTCTCCCAGTTCCGCCAGGTTCCGCACCTCCACCTCCACGCGGACGGTGTGGGGCGCTCGCTGGCGGACCCGCCGAACGGCGCTCCCGATACCACCGGCGGCGGCGACATGGTTCTCCTTGACGAGGACGCCGTCGTAGAGGGCAAACCGGTGGTTCGTGCCGCCCCCGGCCCGGACGGCGTACTTGTCGAGGACCCGGAGCCCCGGAACGGTCTTGCGTGTGTCGAGGATCCTCGCCCCCGTCCCGGCGACGGCTTCGACGAACTGTCGGGTCATCGTGGCGATGCCACTCATGCGCTGGAGGAAGTTCAGGGCTGTTCGCTCCGCCATGAGCAGGGCGGAAAGGGATCCGCCAACGACGGCGATCACCTGTCCCGTCCCGACCGCCGTTCCATCCGTCAGGGACTCCCGGAGCTCGGCCTGCGGATCCAGGAAGCGGAACGACGCGATGAAGACGTCGATCCCCGCCACGACCAGGTCCGATTTGGCCAGGGCGCACCCCGCCCCCCTTTCCTCTCCGGTGAGGATGGAGGATGTCGTCAGGTCGCCCGGGCCGATGTCCTCGGCAAGGGCCTCGCGGATGAGGGGTTCCAGCACGTGGCCGGGGAGGGATTCCTGCATGGATCGAGTGATGACGAAAAACCGGGTGGGGTTTGGGGCCGCCCCACCCGGCCGGATGCGTTTCCAGCCGCTCCGGTCCGGGACCGGACGCCGGTGTTTACACCAGGGCCTGGATTTTCTTCAGGGCCCGCTCGAGCGCCGCCAGTTTTTCCGACAGGTCCTTCTGCTTCTGTTCTTCCTTCTGCACAACCGCCTCGGCGGCGCGCTCCCGGAAATCGCTGCTGGCGAGCTTGCGCTGCGCCTGCGCCAGATCCTTCTGAACCCGGGCGGCCTCCTTCTCGAGGCGCGCCTTTTCCGCCGCCCAGTCCACCGCGCCTTCCAGGGGCACAAAGACCCGGACGGCGCCGATCACGCCCGTGGCGGCTCCCTTCGGCTCGTCCATGGCGCCGGCGGTCTCGAGGCTCTCCAGGTTGGCCAGGTGGACGATCAGGCTCTGCTCCCGCTCCACCACGGCCCGCTGTGCCGCGTCGGCGGTGGAGACGATGGCCTTGAGCTTCCTGGAAGGCGGGACGTTCATCTCGCCGCGGATGTTCCGGATGCGACCGATGATGTCCATGACCAGTCCCATCTGCTCTTCCGCCTCGGGATCCTCCAGGGTGGCACTGGTCTCCGGGAAGCGGCTCACCATGATGGAGCTTCCGTTGCCCACGAAGGACTGCCAGAGCTCTTCCGTCACGAAGGGCATGAAGGGGTGCAGGAGCTGCAGCGAAGCCTTCAGCACCGCGCAGAGCGTCCTCTGGGCCTCGCGCCGCTTCTCCGGGGCGTCCTTGCCGTAGAGAACGGGCTTGCCCATTTCCAGGTACCAGTCGCAGAACTCATGCCAGACGAACTGGTACACGGCCGCCGCCGCCTCGTTGAACTTGTACTCGTCGAGGGTCCGGATGACCTCCGCCACGGCCCGGTTCAGGCGCGCCTGGATCCAGCGGTCCGCCAGCGACTCGGCGGCCCGGTTGCGCCGCTGCTCCCCATTGGGGGCGTCCTCCAGATTCATCAGGGAGAACCGGGCGGCGTTCCAGAGCTTGTTGACAAAGAACTTGTAGCCCAGGATCCGCTCCTCCGACATCCGCACGTCCCGTCCCTGGGCCGTGAAGGCCGCCAGGGTGAAGCGGAACGCGTCGGCCCCGAACTTGTCCACCATCTCCAGGGGGTCGATGATGTTGCCCTTGGACTTGCTCATCTTGTCGCCGTGCTCGTCCCGGACCAGCGCGTGCAGGTACACGTCCTTGAACGGCACGTCCTTCATGATGTAGATGCCCATCATCATCATGCGGGCCACCCAGAAGAACAGGATGTCGAACCCCGTGATGAGCAGGGACGTGGGATAGAAGGTCTTCAGCGTCGGCGTCTGGTCGGGCCAGCCGAGGGTCGAGAAGGGCCAGAGGGCGGAGCTGAACCAGGTGTCGAGGACGTCCTCCTCCTGGCGGAGGCCCGTGTTTTTGCAGGTGGGGCAGGACGTGGGATCCTCGGTGGAGACGATCATCCCCGAGCAGTTGTCGCAGTACCAGACGGGGATCCGGTGGCCCCACCAGATCTGCCGGGAGATGCACCAGTCGCGGATGTTGTCCATCCAGTCGAAGTAGGTGGCCTCCCACATGGAGGGGATGATCCTGGTTTTTCCCTTGATGACCGCCGCCGTCGCCGCCTTCGCGAGGGGCTTGACCTTCACGAACCACTGCTTCGAGACGTAGGGCTCGATGTCCGTCTTGCACCGGTAGCACTTGCCCACGTTGTGGGTGTAGGACTCCGTTTCCAGGAGGTAGCCTCCCTTTTCCAGGTCCGCGATGACGTTCTTCCGGCACTCGTAGCGGTCCTGTCCCTGGTAGACGCCGCAGTTCTCGTTCATGACGGCGCTGCCGTCCATGATCATGACCAGCCCGATGGGATGCCGCTGGGCGATGGCAAAGTCGGCAGGGTCGCAGGCGGGTGTGATCTTCACGGCGCCGGAGCCGAAGTCCATCGTCACATAGTCGTCGGCGATGACGGGGATCTTCTTGTTTACCAGGGGCAGGATGACCTCTTTCCCGACCTTGTCGGTGTAACGGGTATCCTGGGGGTTGACCGCCACGGCAGTGTCGCCCAGCATCGTTTCCGGGCGGGTGGTGGCGACGACGATGTCGCCGCTGCCGTCGGCATAGGGATAGCGGATGTGCCAGAGGTGGCCCGGTTCCTCCTTGTATTCCACTTCGAGGTCGGAGATGGCCGTGTGGCAGCGGGGACACCAGTTGACGATGTAGTCCCCCTGGTAGATGAGCCCGTCGTTGTAGAGCCTGACAAAGGCCTCCCGGACCGCCCGGGAAAGTCCCTCGTCCATGGTGAACCGCTCCCGGGGCCAGTCGCAGGAGCAGCCGATCCGCTTGAGCTGGTTGGTGATGACGCCGCCGTATTTGTGCTTCCACTCCCAGACGCGCTCGATGAATTTTTCCCGCCCCAGGTCGTGGCGGTTTTTCCCCTCCCGGGCCAGCTCCTGCTCGACCACGTTCTGGGTGGCGATGCCGGCATGGTCCGTTCCGGGCATCCACATGGCGTTGTATCCCTGCATCCGGCGGTACCGGATCATGATGTCCTGGAGGGTGTTGTTCAGGGCGTGCCCCATGTGGAGCATGCCCGTGACGTTGGGCGGGGGAATGACGATGGAAAACGGGGGCCGGTCGCTCGCGTCCTTGGCGTGAAAGTAATTCTGGTCCAGCCAGTGCCGGTACCATTTCTCTTCTGCGGCATGCGGTTCAAACACCTTCCCGATGGTTTTTTCTTCCATGGCTCCGTTCTCCCAGGCAATGCGAGGGGGCGGCGGTTCTTTTGCGAACCCGCCGCCCCCTGCTCATTTTATGAAATGGAATTTCGCAGGTTGCCGAAACAATTACGGTTATGGGAAGGTCGAAATCGCCTGACGGCGAGCTCCCCAGATCGTCCGCCGTGAGGCAGGGCACAGGGGCGGATCGGCCACCGGCCCCTGGTTCATCGCCCGGAAAGATTCCGCGGGCGGCTTTCTTCGACGGCCCCGATGGCTATATCTTCAACTGTTCCTTGAACTCCTTGATGATCAGGAGCGCATCCACGCCGGACACAGCGCCTTCCGGACTGAACTGCCCCGTTGCGAGGTTGCCCTTCATGATCCCCCGGCTCGTCACCACCATGACGGCGTTGAAATAGGGCAGATCGGACCGCAGATCGCCGAAGGTGGACGTGCTGCCGATGAATTTGGTCGCCAGTTTCTCGTCCCCGGTCACCTTGATGAGGATGTCCTCGATCATCATGGCATAGGCCGCCCGGTTCACGAGGCCAGCGGGATCGAACGACCCGTCCGGATACACTTCAAGGCCGCGGACGCCGTATTTCAGGAGGCCGTCGACGTCGGCCTTCAGGGGATGGTTGGCGATGTCCCTGGGGGCCACGGAGCCCTTTGCCGCCCGCTTCCCGGGTTCCCGGAAGGAGGTGTCGAAGGTCTTGACGGTGCGCCGCTCATAGAGCTTGTCGATCTTCAACTCCTCCATGAACAGGGCCGCCGCGTCGGCCCGGCTGATCTGCTCCAGGAGGGCGATCTTCTTGCCCGTCGCCGTACCCGGCATGGCCCGCTGGATCTTGTCCATCAACTCCCACTGGGCCGACGCCTGAGCCGTATAGTCGCCCTTCAGCTCGGCCACTTTGGCGAACATGCCCCGGGCCTTCTCGAACTCCAGGGCCTGCCGGTAGGCCATTCCCATGAAATAGTAAGCGCCGGAGGAGCGGGGATCATACTGCAGGGCAAAATCAAACTTTTCCCGGGCCAGGTCAAGCCAGTTCACCGGGGACTGGTTAAGCGTATAGACCCGGATGTAGGCGATGTCGGCATAAGCCTTCTCGTCGTTCGTACCGGCATGTCTCCAGGCCGTGTCCACATGCGCCAGGGCGCCCTTCGGGTCTTTCAGATAAGCCGCCACGATCCCCTTGCCGGCATGGGCCTTGGAAAATTTCGGGTCCAACTGGAGGGAGCGGTCGAAATGGGTTCCGGCATCCTGAATCCGCCCTTCGTCCAGGGCTTTCTGTCCAAGGAAAAAATGGTGCTGCGGCGTGTCCATCTCACTGACCGGCTTGACCGGCTTGGGAACGCAGGCGGCGATTCCGGCCACCAGCAGCACGATCAAAAGGGCCGTCATCCATCTTTCCAAACTCAGGCGGTTCATGACTCCTGCTCCTTTCCAGCACAAAGGATTCGTATGGACCGGGGACCCCCGGTACGGCCGAACAAACAGGGGTTGTTTCTACATAGAACCCCGCCCGAAGTCAAGGGGAATGGCGGCTGCACCCTACGGGACATGCCAGAATCGCAAGACTTCCGTCTCGACAGCAGCCTCCTGCCCGGGGGTGAACCAGCGGATGGCGTCGTCCGCCCGGAACCAGGTCCCCTGTCTCTTGGCAAAGGCCTTCGTCGCCCGCCTCATCTTCTCCACGGCCTCCGCCAGGCCGGAACGGCCCTGAAGGAAATCGACGATCTGACGGTATCCCAGGGACTGCATGGGCTTCAGGTTCTCTCCGAATCCCCTCGCCAGGAGCCGCTCCACCTCCTCCACGAGCCCCTGCCCGAGCATGGCGTCCACGCGGCGGTCGATGGCGGTGAAGAGCTCGGCGCGCTCCATCGTCAGGCCGATCAGGAGGGCATCGTAGGGCCGGTCGGCAAACCGGTGACCGGCCCGGATATCCACGATGGACCGGCCCGTCCGGTCGAGGACCTCCAGGGCGCGGATCGTGCGGACCGCGTCGGACGGAGGGATGGCGGCGGCGGCCCTGGGATCCCGCCGGACCAGGAGTTCATGAAGGTGCTCCCGGCCCCGGCTCTCCAGCAGATCGCGGTAACGGCGCCGCAGCGTCTCGTCCGGCCCCGGTCCATCCACAAGCCCCCCCAGGAGGACCTTCACATACAGGCCCGTCCCGCCCACCACCAGGACCGGTTTCCCCCGGCGGTGCAGGTCCCCGATGACCTCAGCGGCCCGTTCCCGGTAGAGGGCGGCATTGAACGGCTCGTCGGGATCGACCAGGTCGATCAGGTGGTGGGGAACGGCGGCGCGGTCCGCCGCGGTGGGCTTGGCCGTGCCGATGTCCATGTGGCGGTAGACCTGCATGGAATCGGCGCTGACGATCTCGGCGTCCCGGCGGGAGGCCAGGCGGAGGGCCAGGGCGGATTTTCCGACGCCCGTCGGACCGACGATGACGACCACGCGCGGCTTGCAGGGGGGAGGGGGCATGGATCCGTCCTCAACGGCGGTGGAACAGCTTCTCCAGGTCCGCCGCTCCGAAACGGACGACCACCGGACGGCCATGGGGACAGGTGGCGGCCTGCGGCTCGTCACCCAGGGCCATAAGGAGTGCGAGCGCCTCCTCGCGGCTCATGTCCTGCCGGGCCTTGACGGCTCCCCGGCAGGACATGAACACCAGCATCCGGTCCCGCAGGGCGGAAATCCCCTTACCGGAAGGATCGTCGCCGCCAACCTCCTCCGCCAGGTCCAGCAGGAACGACCGGATGTCCCCGGTCTCCAGGAAGGCCGGGAGAGACTTGACAACCAGGGCATCGCCGCCGAAGGGCTCCAGGAAAACACCCGTTTCTTCCAGGATGGAGGCGTTTTCCACGAGAAACCGGAGCTCCTTCCGGGGCAGGGCGACGACCTCCGGGATCAGGAGCTGCTGGCTCTCCGGGGGACGATCCCGCTCCCGGCGCCGGAGCCGCTCGTAGAGGATCCGCTCGTGGGCGGCGTGCTGGTCGATGATCATCAGGCCGTCGGCCGTTCCGAACAGGAGGTATGTCCCCGCGGCCTGGCCGAGGTAGTCATATGCCGCCCCGGGTTCCCGGCCGGCCGGGACCTCCGGAACGAGAGGGGCGTATTCCGCCGGGCGGTAGTACGGGGAACCGGCTGCTGGAACGCTCCGGGTGCCCCCTTCCGGGGCATCACCCTCCTCCGTGCGGATCATGTAGCGTCGCAGGGCCTCCTCCACGCGACCGGAACCGGGGAAAGGACGAACGGCTCCATCGGACGGAGCAAAGCCGGATGAAATGACTGGGGAATCACCGGACAGCGCCCGCTCGACCGCGTCATGGACATGCTGGAAGACCTCCCCGGGCCTGCGGAAGCGCACTTCCATCTTGGCGGGATGGACGTTCACGTCTACTTCGGCGGGAGCCATTTCCAGGAAGAGAAGGGAGGAAGGATACCGGCGCGCCTCGATCCGGCGCCGGCAGGCCGTCATGACGGCCCGGTGGATCAGGGCGTCACGCACGTATCGGCCGTTGACGAAGAAGAGCATCTGCCGGGTCGAGGACCGCGTCCTCTCGGGACGGGAGATGAATCCCGAGAGCGACAGGCCGCCCGCCGCGCCCGACAGGGCGACGCACTCCCCGGCGAAATCGGGACCCAGGACCAGGACGCTTCGCTCCGCCGGGTCCTCCGTGGCGGGGAGGTTCAGGAGATCCCTGCCCGACGCCGTCACCCGGATCCGGACCCTGGGATGGGCCAGGGCGATCCGGAGGACCACGTCGAGACAGGCCCCCTGCTCCGCCTTCTCCGACCGGAGGAACTTCTTCCGGACGGGGACAGCCTCGAAGATCCGGCTGACGAAGAGGGTCGTTCCCGGTGCCCCTCCCGCTTCGGACACCTCAAGAATTTCACCGTCCTGGACAACGATCCGGGTTCCCGCGGGCTGCGACCGCGTCCGGGTCGTCATCTCGACGCGGGCGATGGAGGCGATGCTGGGAAGGGCCTCGCCGCGGAACCCGAAGGAGCGGACCGACCAGAGGTCCTCGAACCGGTCGATCTTGCTGGTGGCGTACCGCTGAAAGGCGAGCGGCGCCTCGCCGGGATCGATGCCGGTTCCGTTGTCCACCACGCGGATGGAGACGGTTCCGCCCCCCTCCAGCACCACGAGCACGTCCGTCGCCCCCGCATCCAGGGCATTCTCCAGGAGTTCCTTGACGATCGAAGCGGGACGCTCGACGACCTCCCCCGCGGCAATGCGGGACGTAAGGTCTTCCGGCAGCAGGTGGATTTTCCCCGACACAAGGACCTCGAATCTGGACGGCAGGCGGTTCAAAAGGGGTTGGATGCAAGGCTCCCGAAGTCCCGAACCGCGAGGTGTACTCTGGGGTACATCGAGCGGTGAGGGACGAGGGGAACGCCGCAGACAGCCCCTTTTCAACCGCCTGCCCTCAAAAGGAAACCGCAGCCAGTCGGACTGCGGTTTCCTTTTTTATCCTATTGATTTTCGGGCATGCTCAAGCCCGTCCTCGGGATTCGGCTGGTCCGGGATCAATCCAGCACGATCATGACGCGGCACTTCTGCATGAACGCCACGTTCTCCTTGACGGAGCGGAGCTTCTGCGCATCGTCGCCGGCGATCTTCAGGTCCGATTTGCCCGCCCCCTCGGCACTCAGGGCCTTGACGGTGAGCGGATTGTTCGTCACCCGGGGGTTTCCCTGGGCGGCGGAGAGATCCCTGGCGTAGCCGCTGATTCCCTGCTGAATGGCGAATTCCTTGTTCACCACGAGGGTCCCGTACACTTCCTTCCCGTTCTCGTCGAAGACCTTGGGGGACATGGCGGGACGGGCGCCGAGGCCCCGGGCGTCAATGACCAGTCCCGTGAAAATGTCATCCGACTTTCCGGGTTTCGGCCTCACGGGCGGGGGCGGCGGATCGGTCTTCTTGTCGTCGGTGATCGCCTTCGGCAGGATCGTCCGGACGAAGGTACCGGACATGGACATCCGAACGGTCACTTCCACGGTCCCGTCGGACATGTACTCCCGGTTGGTCACCTTGGCGTTCTTCACGAGGCCGGAGACGCTCGCCTGAATGACGTCGCTCTCGGTGACGAAATCCTTCACGGTGGTCTGAGAGTCGATCTGGACCCCCTTGGTCACCTCCAGGAGGTTCCGGTAGGCGTCCACCTGGGCGGCCCGGAGAGCCATCGGCCGCGCCTGCGGCTTGCCGTAGTATTTCTCGGGAGGAGCGCCGATCCCCACGGCCTCGATGTAGCCTTCCTCATAGTTGATGAGCCCCTTCCCGTCCGGCGTGGTTTCCGCCACCTTGGCCTCGATGATCTTGTTCCACTTGTCCAGGGTTACCTTGCCGTCCCCCGCCGCCTGCCCCTGCTGGCAGAAACCGGCACCGGCCAGTACGAACATCGCAGCCGCGAGGACACCCGCGAAAACCAGAACCTTCGATCTCATGTCAACCTCCTGATGATGGTCAAATCGATTTTGTTCACGTCGGGGTGGGAGGGTAACACAAAGCTTTTTCCCAATTCAAGGAGGAAAAAGGCACCCTCCCCCCGCTCTATTTCCGCTCCCGGAAGGCCTCCGGCTCCGGTTTTACGAGCCAGGGGCTGATATTTACGTTCTTTTCCGGGTCGCCGAAGATCATGCGCATGTCCGGCGGGCTCTTTCCCCACCAGTTGTTCCGGGCATCGATGTACAGGGACGAGAAGCTCTGGATGGCCACCTCGTTCTTTTCAAAATTGTTCCGCTGGATCAGGGGACGCGACGTCCCGACGCACTTGACGGCGCCCTCCCCCCGGTTTCCCGTGAAGGTGCTGAAGGAAATGGTCGGGGAGGCGTCGTTCCGGCAGAAGACCCCGCACTGGCTGCTGTCGGCCACGTGGCAGTGGCTGATCTCGGGACTGCCGAAGTGGATGTCGAAGGCCGTCTCGGCGTACTTCACGATGCACCAGGAGAAGGTGCTGTTGACCGCCGTGGATTTCGCCAGCCGGAAGGCGCTGGAATAGAACCCCGGCGAAGGGGACGTCCCGGAAGCAGTGAACAGGATCGGCAGATCCCGGGTCCCCCGGGCGATCACTCCCCCGTTCTCGGCCACGATGGCCGTGTTCCGGTCGAACAGGACCGTGACGCCCCGCTCGATGGTCAGGACGGCGCCCCCGTCGAGGATCACGTCGCTGGTGACGGTGTAGGGGCTGTTCGACTGGATCAGGAAGCCATTCGCCGTGATACGCCCGCCGATCCGGGAGGACAGGATCGGAAGCTCCAGGGATTTTCCACCCGGCCAGGGGGCGTTCAGGATGCTCTGAACGTCCACTTTCCCCTGGACCCCCGCCAGCACGTCCGGTCCCCGGGTGCTTCCCCACCAGTTGCCATGAGCCTTTACGGAATCGCCCGTGGCGGGAGCCTGGATATTGAAGGGCAGGTTGTCCGTGACGTTGTTTTCCGAGATGGCCGGATTTCCCCCCGCCAGGACGATTCCGGACCCGCGGTTCCGGGAAACGCTGTTCCTCAGGATCGCCGGGGCCGCCCTCTCCACGAGGATACCCGCGTTCAGGTTGTCCTCGATGGCGTTGTCCGCCACCAGGGGGGCCGCTCCGTCGATGGCGACGACGGCCGACTGCAGGTTCCGGGATATCCGGGATTTCAGCAGGCGCGGCTTGGAGAAGACCCCGGAGGCCCGGAAGGCCGTGGTGTTCTCCGTCAGCTCCGACGACTCCACAACGGGCGACGACGCCTCGCAGTCGATTGCCCGCCGGGCGTTCCGGATCCGGACGTAACCCAGGTCATTCACCTTGTCCTTCACGTTCCGGAAGCGGATGCCAGGCCAGGTATTCCCTTCCCGGGCGGAGTCGAAGACGATGATCCGTTCCGAGTCGCCCCGGGCCAACAACCGCCCCTCCACGAGGAGTGGCGCATCCTCGGAGCGGATCTCCGTGCCGGGCTGGATGGTCAGAACCGCCTGGTCCCGGACCGTCACCGGCCCCGTCATGACGTAGGGACTGGCGCCGGCGTGCCAGGTCGTGTCGGCGTCGATGACCCCCTTGACCGGCGTGGGCCCCGGAGCCACGGGCATCCCGGCGACGGCGTCCTTCCGCAGGCTCTCGTTCCCCGCCAGGTCCATGGCCGTTACCTGGTAATAATAGGATGTCCCGTTCTGGAGGGAGGGATCCCGATCCGTGAACTCGGTGAACTCGGTCTTCGCCACCTCGACGAAGCCGCTCAGGGGGGTGGCGCTCCGGTAGACGCGGTACCCCGCCAGGTCCGGATCGGCGGACTTGTTCCAGCGGAGCTGGACGATGCGGTCCTTCCCCACGGCGACCACGTTCGCCGGGGCATCGGGCGGCGTCGTCTTGAGGGTCACGGTCCCGACGGCGTCGACCCACTCGGAGAAGTTGCCCGGATCGTTCGCCAGGGCCAGCCTTCCGGTGATGATGGCCTGTCGGACATTGTCCCCCGGAACCACCCGGTAGGTCCCCAGGTACCACCCCGGCTCGGTCTCCTGCATGTCGATGTGCTTCCGGTAATCCCCGATGGAGAAGGAGGCCAGCATCTTCGGCGCTCCCTGGAGGACCACCTTGATCTCGTCGCCCGCCTTCTTCGGCAGGTTTTTCGTGTCCTGGGTCAGGAGCGTGATGGAGGGCGGCCGGAGCGCCTCCGCCAGGCTCGGCACCGGGATGGTCTTCACCATGTCGCGGAAGAGGTCGTCGCAGGCTCGAAGCAGCTGGATGTCTCGCATGTTGAGGGACGTGGCGATGACGACGGCCACGATCCCCACGGGGGTCGTGGAGATGCCGCCCTCATGGATCCGGGCGGTATGCTTGCCGCTCCAGAGGAAATGCCCCGTCTTCGTGTCGTACATCTTTACCTCGGCCCCCACGGAGACCTGGGAGTAGAGGGCCAGGAAAAGCTTGTCGAAGTTGGAGACGGTTCCGTAGACGACCGCGTCGACGCCGAGGATCTTTCCCAGCTCCTGGGGGGTCTTCTTCGCCAGTTCCTTCGGGTCTCCCATCAGGTCCGCCTTGCGGAGGAGGCTGTCGACCCGCTGAATCTGCATGTCTGCAAACGGCAGGGAACTGAAGTGGTTGTAGAACCCCCGGCGGACCTCCTCGGACCCCTTCTGGCTGTCAGCCTCGTTGACGAAGGGAAGGACGGCCACCGTCCTGGGCATGTTTTTGGCCATGAACGGATCGGTCTTGTAGGTGCCCTCGAACAGGCTCCGGATCGGCGGGGTGATCACCGTGCTCTCGGTGACGACGGCGCATCCCTGGCCGACCAGCAACAGCAGAGCGACCGTCAGGATCTTCCACGGTACAGGATGCCTCGCATTCATGTCTCCTCCTTGAAGAACCGTGTCTTTGGCTCCGGCCTGTTGCATCCGGGGATTCGGTGCCGCCCCCATGTCGCTTTCCGCGCCGGAAGAATCCCTCTTCCCTTCATTCCTCCCGGACGAGGGACAGGACATTCCCCCCGTTTCCCGGGTATGCCTCCCCGTGCCCCGGGTAGAGGACGCCTGGGGACAATTCCGCTTTCAACCAATGGAAAGAGCGCACGATTTCCTCTCTCTGCCAGCAGAAGCGATTCAGTCGGGGGCCCCGTGCCCCGTCGAGATGCAGGATCGTGTCGCCCGTAAGCAGCCGCCTCTCCTCCTCGTGGTACAGGCAGATGGAATCTTCCGTGTGTCCCGGGGTCTCCAGGACCTCCCATCCTCCGAATCCGAGTGGATACCGCTTCCGCCCAGCCCCGTCCAGCGGAAAAATCCTGTCCGGATCCACCCCGATGTCGTGGTGGTCCCGCAGGAACGGCAGCGGGATCCCCGCCAGGGGACCGAAGTTCAGGTGGGATGTGCGGCGTACATAGGACAGCGATCCGGCGGCGGCGGAGAGAAACCCCGTACCCCATCCCCCAAGACGGCAGAGTTTCCGCTGTCCCTTCAGGTACTGCACCGCCAGGGGGTGGAGACAAACCTTCGTGCCGGGGGGACAGAATTCCAGGAAACGGGCCACCCCCCCGATGTGGTCGACATGAAAGTGGGTGGCCAGGACCATGCGCACCTGGGCCAGGGACACCCCCGGCAGATCGGTGATGAAGCGGACCGCGTCGTCCGCCGCGCCGACGCTGCCGACATCGACCACCGCCAGGCCTTCACGGTCCGACAGGACATAACAGCGGGCGAACCCGCAGGGGGGAAGGCAATGGACCATGTCACTCCATCGGGGATTCTGGATTCACCGCAGCCTTCATGGATACAGGGCGGAGTCCGGCGGGGTCCCGTTCCATGCGGCACAGGGAAAGCGGTTCCTGCGGGGCGGGGAGACCGGTACGGAATGATCGCCGGCAAAACAGGGTGGATGCGGGATAAAATGCGAGAGGGGCGGTCGTCAGGACCGCCCGGACCTTACGGTTCATGGCATGCGCTCCGTGCCTTGGGAAAAGAGCCATGGCGCTGGGTTTGGATTGGATGACCCGACGAGGGCGAAAATATACGAAGGTTCCCCCGGGGTGTCAAGGCGAATGTCCTCACCGGTCAGGATCGCAGGATGATCCGCCGGGTCAGTGCCGGGGCACGTTGGGATCGGCCGGATAGC
This sequence comes from Syntrophales bacterium, assembly GCA_035363115.1. Lineage (NCBI taxonomy): Bacteria > Pseudomonadati > Thermodesulfobacteriota > Syntrophia > Syntrophales > Syntrophales bacterium. The sequence continues at coordinate 163,181 of DAOSEM010000006.1, forward strand.
CGGTATGGGACAGGTACTCCGCAAGGGCCAGGTGCCAGAAGCGGAGGGTCTTGCCCGTCGCATCCAGGAATTTCCTGCCGGAGAGAATGCTGTACCGCGGACGGACCGCCGGCCGGGGAAAGCGCTCCGTGGGCACCGGCGACACGGACACCCCCGTTTTCCCGGCCATCTCCAGGATCTTGCAGGCGAATCCATACCAGCTCACGGACCCCCGGTTCGTTACGTGAAAGACCCCCCGGTACCCCCCTTCCAAGAGCAGGTTGACCGCCCCGGCCAGGTCCCAGGAATAGGTCGGGCAGCCCACCTGGTCGTCCACCACATCCAGTTGGCTCGTAACGGCCGCCTTCTCCAGGATGGTGCGGACGAAGTTCTTTCCGCGCCGCCCGTAAAGCCAGGAGGTCCGGATCAGAAGGGCGTTTTCCGTCGTCTCCATCAGCAGGCGCTCCCCCTCGAGCTTGGATTCACCGTAAACGTTCAGGGGTGCGCCGGGATCGTCCTCCACGTAGGGCGAGCCTTTCCGGCCGTCGAAAATGTAGTCCGTGCTGAAGTGGACGACCCGGATCCCCCGTTCCCGGCACGCCAGGGCGATGTTCTCGATCCCCCGCGCGTTGACGGCAAAGCAGCCCTCCCGGTCGGATTCGCATCCGTCCACGTTGGTATAGGCGGCGGCATTGACGACGGCATCCGGGGCCGCCTCCACGACGGCCTCGCGGCAGGCCTCCCGGGACGTGATGTCCAGTTCGTCGACGTCCTTGCCGGTCGCGTCATGGCCCGCCATGGTGAAGCGGTTCATCAGGTCGCTGCCGAGCATCCCCTTGTGGCCGATGACCAGGATGTTCATTCGTACCGGACCTCCTTGAGAAACAGCCCCCGGGCGGGGGCGGTGATGCCGGCGGCGGCCCGGTCCCTTGCCGACAGGACGGCCGGGATGTCGCCGGGTTGTCTGCGTCCCTTGCCGACCTCGACCAGCGTGCCGGCGATAATCCGGACCATGTAGCGCAGAAATCCTTCCGCCTCCACGGTGATGCCGATGAAATCCTCCCGGTTCCGGGCAACGGAGATTTCACGGATCGTGCGGACCCGGTGGGGGGCGTCGGAGTGAATCGTGCTGAAGGACGTGAAGTCGTGGGTGCCGACCAGGTGCGCCGCCGCCTCCTGCATGGCCGCCACATCGAGGGGCTGAAAGATCTCCCAGGCGTAGCTCCGGTACAGGGCGGAGCGGACGGGACGGTTCAGGATCCGGTAAAGGTAGACCTTGCCGGTGGCGCTGTGGCGGGCATGGAAATCATCCGGGGCCTCGTCGAGCCGGATCACCGCGATGTCCCCGGGCAGAAGGCTGTTGAGGCCCAGGAGAAAATTGCGCACCGGGATCGCCGAGGCCGTCCGGAAATGGGCCACCTGGGCCAGGGCGTGGACACCCGCGTCGGTCCGGCCGGAGCCGATCACTTTCACGGTCTCGCCGGTCATGACGGCGACCTTCTCCTCCAGGACCTGCTGGATCGACAGGCCGTTCTTCTGGCGCTGCCAGCCGGCGTAGGCCGTTCCGTCGTATTCGAGGATCATCCGGATGTTTCGCATGGGGACAAAAAAAGGGGAAGGATTCCTTCCCCTTGCTGGTTCTGATTCGACGGTTCCCGGTCCTCCTATGAACGGACCGCCGTCCCGCACTCCTCCAGAGCTGCGATCCCCGGGAGGACCTTCCCCTCCAGGAGCTCCAGGGAGGCCCCGCCGCCGGTTGAAATATACGTGATCTTGTCGCTCTCGCCGGCCTTGTGGATGGCGACGTCGGTGTCGCCCCCGCCGACGATGGTCAGGGCGTAGGAGTTGGCCACGCTGTGTGCCAGTGCCGCCGTTCCCCGGCCGAATGCGTCGATCTCGAAGACCCCCATGGGGCCGTTCCAGACGATTGTCTTGGCATTGGCCAGGGCCTCCGAGAAGAGGGTGATCGTCGCCGGCCCGATGTCGAGGCCCATCCAGTGGGCGTTCATCTCCTGCACCGGAACGATCTTCGTCTCGGCCTCGGCGCTTTTCTCCTCGGCAATGACGACGTCGATGGGCAGGTAGAACTTGACGCCGCGCTCTTTCGCCGCGGCCAGGATCTCCTCGGCTTTCGGGATGAGCTCATCCTCCACGATGGACTTGCCGACGTGGTAGCCGAGGGCCTTGAGGAACGTGAAGGCCATACCGCCGCCGACGATCATCTTGTCGACCTTCGTTGCGAGGTTGCTCAGCGCCGCCAGTTTGTCGGAGACCTTGGAGCCGCCGACGATGAAGACGAAGGGCCGCGGCGGGTTGTCGATGACCTTCTGGAAGTAGTTCATCTCCTTCTTGATGAGGAATCCGGCCCCGCACTCGGGGACGAAGCGCGTGATGGCCACGTTGGAGGCATGGCTCCGGTGGGCGTTCCCGAAGGCGTCGTCGATGTAGACGTCCGCCAGGGCGGCCAGCTCGCGGGCGAAGGCCTCGTCGTTCTTCTCCTCCTCCGGGTGAAAGCGGAGGTTTTCCAGGAGGATGACGTCTCCCGGGTTCATGCCGGCAACCAGCTGCCGGACGTCATCGCCGATGCAGTCGCCGGCCATCTTCACCTGCTTTTCCAGGAGCCGGGACAGGCGCTTGGCCACCGGGGCCAGGCTGTACTGGGGGGCATGCTTTCCCTTGGGGCGTCCCAGGTGGGACATGATGACAACCTTCGCGCCCTCGTCAAGGGCGTAGTTGATGGTGGGAAGGGTCGACCGGATCCGGATGTCGTCGGTGATGTTGCCCGACCCGTCGAGGGGTACGTTGTAATCGAACCGGAAGAGGACCCTTTTCCCTTTGAGATCCAGTGTGTCGATGAATTTCACAGCTCCTCCTTGCCCATTTCACGCAGACGTGATAAAAGACAGCCGACTTCCGCGGAGAATCGCTTATTCTCCATTAAAAATCAGCTAGTTGGACGCGCTCCCGCCGATTGACCGGGACATATATATACCTCGAACCCTCCCCAGGTCAAGGCGGAAGTCGCCCGGACCCTCTGCACGGACATTGGTGTCTGTCACCGATCCAATACGAGAGAGAAGGAGACTGCAATGACAACAGAAAAGAAGAGCCTGACGCAGCAGAAGATCGAGGCCTTCGAGGCCAGGCGCAGCGCCCTCCTGACCATGGGCGGCGAGGCGCTTGTCAAGAAGCAGCACGAGCTGGGAAAACTGACGGCCCGGGAACGGCTGGACCGGTTTTTCGACAAGGGGACCTTCCAGGAGGTCCAGCTTTTCGTAAAGCACCGCTCCACCCTGTTCGGCCTGGACAAGAAGGAGATCAATGCCGACGGCGTCGTCACCGGCCTGGGCCAGGTGAACGGCCGCACCGTTTTCGTGGCCGCCCAGGACTTCACCAGCTCCGGCGGCAGCCTCGGGGAGATGCACGCCAAGAAGATCTGGAAGGTCATGGACATGGCCGTCGACGCCCGGAAACCCTTCGTGGCTCTGAACGACTCAGGCGGCGCCCGGATCCAGGAAGGCGTCCCCGCCCTGGACGGCTACGGTGGAATCTTCTACCGCAACACCATCGCCTCTGGCTACATCCCCCAGATCACGGCCATCATGGGCCCCACGGCAGGCGGCGCCGTCTATTCGCCGGCCCTCACCGACTGGGTCTTCATGGTCAAGAAGTCGAGCTACATGTACATTACGGGTCCTGACGTCATCAAGGCCGTCATCGGCGAGGAAGTCAGCCATGACGACCTGGGCGGCGCCGTCGCACACGCCACCAAGAGCGGTGTCTGCCATTTCGCCACGGAGAACGACGAGGACTGCATCGACAAGGTGAAGTTCCTCCTGTCCTTCCTCCCCGACAGCTGCCACAGCCCGCTGCCGACGGTTTCCTGCACCGACACGCCGGACCGCCTCTGCCCCGAACTGGACGCGATCGTCCCCGACCGGGCCACCCGCGGCTACAACATGCGCAAGGTCGTCGAGGCCGTGGCGGACAACGGCGTCGTCTTCGAGCCCCATGAGATGTGGGCCAAAAACATGCTCGTCGCCTTCATCCGCATCATGGGCAGGCCCGTCGGCGTCATCGCCAACAACCCCGGCTTCGGCGCCGGCGTGCTGGACGTCAACGCCTCCGACAAGGCCTCCCGGTTCATCCGCTTCTGCGACGCCTTCAACATCCCGCTTCTGACCTTCGCCGACGTCCCCGGCTACATGCCCGGAACGAACCAGGAGTGGGCCGGCATCATCAGCCACGGGGCGAAGCTGCTCCACGCCTATTCAGAAGCGACGGTGCCCAAGCTCACCGTCGTGACCCGGAAGGACTACGGCGGAGCCTACATCGGCATGTGCAGCAAGCTCCTGGGCGCCGACTACGTCATGGCCTGGCCCTCCGCGGAGATCGCCGTCATGGGCGCCGAGGGGGCCTGCAACATCATTTACCGCCGGGAGATCTCCGCAGCCGAGGATCCAGCGGCCAAGCGGAAGGAGCTCGTCCAGGCCTACGAAACCCAGTTCAACAATCCCTACTTCGCCGCCAGCATGGGGATCATCGAAGAGGTCATCGCCCCCCGGGAGACCCGGCAGCGCGTGGCCCTGCTTCTGGATGCCTACAAGGACAAGACCCAGAGCCGGCTGGAGAAGAAGCACAACAACATTCCCCTGTAATCCGCGAGATCCGGGGAAAGCAGGACAAACGAAGGGCGGAGGCCGGTCGGTCTCCGCCCTTTGCTTTTCTGATCCGGAGGCGTCCGTCTGCGGAGACCGCCCTCACTCGGCCTCGAACTTGTAGCCGAGGCCGTACACCGAATGGATGATCCGGGCCTCCGGGTCCGCCGCCTCGATCTTTCTCCGGAGCTTCTTGACGTGGCTGTCGATGGTCCGGTCGCTGACGCTGCGCTCGTCGGGGTAGATCCGGTCCATGAGCTGCCCGCGCCGGTAGATCCGCCCCGGGTGGGCGGCCAGGAGTTGCAGCAGCTTGAACTCCACGGCGGTCAGATCCAGGTCGCGGCCGTTCAGGACCGCCCGGCAGCGGAGGCCGTCCAGGACGAGTCCTGCCGCCGCCTCATCAGCCTGCCCGTCGCGGGTGCGGCGGAGGACCGCTTTGACTCTCGCCACAACCTCCCTCGGACTGAAGGGCTTGCAGACATAGTCGTCCGCCCCGAGATCCAGCCCCAGCAGTCGGTCGACCTCCTCGACCCGGGCCGTCACCATGATGACCGGCACGGAGGAAAACGTGCGGATCTCCCGGCAGATCTCCAGGCCGCCGCGGCCCGGGAGCATCAGGTCGAGGAGGATCAGGTCCGGCTCCCGCTCCCTGACCCGGGGCACGACCTCCAGGCCGTTTCCGAGGCAGGACGGCTCGAAACCCGCCGCCCGGAGGTAGTCGGCCAGCAGGCTTGCCAGCTTCGGCTCATCCTCGACGATGAGAATCCTCCCGCTCATGAGACTCTCCCCGCGGCCGGCAGGACGATCCGGATGAGGATCCCCCCCAGGGGGGACGCCTGCGCCGCAACCGTTCCCGCGTGGGCCTCCACGATGTTCTTGCAGATCGCCAGCCCCAGCCCGGCGCCGCCCGTTTCCCGGGCCCGGGAGCCCTCCACGCGGTAGAGGCGGTCGAAGAGGCGGTCCAGGGCCTCCCCTGGAACCCCCGGAGCGGAGTCCTCGAACTCGAGGATCGCCTCCCCGCTTCCACCGCTCAGCCGGACGGCCAGCGTTCCCCCCTCGTTGGTGTATTTCAGGGAGTTGTCCAGCAGGTTGGCAAAGAGCTGGCCCAGGCGCTCCGGGTCGGCGAACACGGTCATGTTCGTCCGGTCCGGGATATCCGTCTCGATGAGGATGGACTTGCGGTTGAATTCCGAACGGAAGGAATCAACGGAATCTTTGAGGACGGCGGCCGGGTCCAGGTCCTCCTTGTGGTAGCTGAGCGTGCCGAGGTCGGAGAGGGAAAGCTGGTACAGGTCGTTCACGAGGCGGTTCAGCCGCAGCGTCTCCGCGTGGAGGGAGCGGATCGTCTCCGGGGTGACGGTGCGGATTCCGTCCAGGAGCGCTTCGATCTCCCCCTGCAGGACCGTCAGCGGGGTCCTGAGTTCGTGGGAGATGTCGGCCAGCCACTGGCGGCGGGCCTTCTCGTTCATATCGAGCGCCAGGGCCATGGCGTTGAAGTCGCCGGCAAGGCGTCCCAGCTCGTCCGAGGAAGACACGGGCACCCGGGCGGTATAGTTGCCCGAGGCCAGGTCATGGGTGGCCGCGGCCATGGCCCGGACCGGCCGGACCAGGCGGCTCGCCAGGGGAAGGGCGACCAGGGCGACGGCGAAGAGGATGCCCGCCGCGGCGAGGGCCAGGGCCAGCCGCTGCCGGCTGAGAAACCGTGCCTGGATCGGGTGCAGGAATCGCTGGGGGGCGTGCAGGCCAACATAGCCCACGGTCCGGCCGTCTTGCGCGACGGGCCGGTAGCTGATCTCCCCCTCCCCGGCGGGCGATCCGAAGACCGGTTTCCGCTCGGTGTCCAGGATGACGAGGGGGCCGGAGGAAGGGTCTTTGTCCTCCCCCTCCTTCCCCCACGGCCTCATCTTCTCCTCGGTCAGCGTGATCCTGTCCCCGGATGCGGTGTGCAGGGTGAGTCCCGCCCGGACACCCCGGCTGTCCTTCAGGAAATCCCAGCTCCCGTGCCCGGCATAGGCCTGTCCCAGGCTGACGGCCATCTGCTCCGCCCTGCCCTGGTCCAGCGTGCCGAGGTACTGGTAGAAGCCCCGGTCGATGTTCCAGCGCATGATCCCGTACAGGATCAGGATGGCGAGGCCCGTGGCGGCAAGAATCGTAAAGAAAAGGCGCTGCGTGATGCCGATCTTCATTCGTTTTCCGCCTCCTTTCGTGTCCTTGTATTGGTATTGCGGCTGGCCGTCAAGAATCAGACCGACTCCCGGCCGGATTTCCTCATTTCCTGCACATTCGTGTGTTAGGTTGCCTTCCAAAGACGGATGTCCCGGGATGCATTTCGCGCAACCGGGACGGAGGAACCATGTTTCGAATGAAATGGATCAGACATCTTGGCCGGCGGGTGGCGCTCCCCGGCATCCTGGCCTTTGTGCTCGCGATGACGGCCGGTTGCGTTACCGTGGGGCCCGACTACAGGCCGCCCGACCTGTCCACGCCTGCGGCCTGGAACAATGAAGTCCGGGAAGGAAACGGCACCGCGGAAAACGGTTCCGGGACAGCGGACCCGTGGTGGAACACCCTGAACGACGCGACACTCTCCAGTCTGATGGAACGGGCCGTCGCGGGCAATCTCGACCTCAGGAAAGCCCGGGCGCGGGTCCGCGAGGCCCGGGCGCAGCGGGGCGTCGCCCAGGCGGGCTACTTCCCGACCCTCGGCGCCACGGGCACGGCCACCCGGAGCCGCAGCAGCGAAGAGACCGGTACCGGGGAAACCGGCGTCCTTTACTCCACCGGCTTCGACGCCGGCTGGGAGCTGGACGTCTTCGGCGGCGTCCGGCGCTCCGTGGAGGCGTCGGACGCGACCCTGCAGGCAACGCAGGAAAGCCTTCACGACGTGCTCGTCACGCTGCTGGCCGAGGTGGCCCTGAACTACACGGAAGTCCGGACCTGGCAGGCCCGGATCGCCGCGGCGGAGGCCAACCTGAAGACCCAGGAAGAGACCTTTCAATTGACGTCCTGGCGGCAGCAGGCGGGGCTCAGCGACGACCTGGCGGTCCGGCAGGCCCGCTACAACCTCGAAAATACCCGCTCCCAGCTCCCGGTCCTCCGCACCGGCCTGGAGGAGGCGCAGAACCGCATCGCCGTACTCCTGGGGGAGCAGCCGGGGAAAGTGCATGGAGAGCTGAGCGAGCGGAAGCCCATCCCCGTCGCCTCCGCCGGGATCGCCCTGGGCGTGCCCGCCGAGGCCCTGCGGAACCGTCCCGACGTCCGGAAAGCCGAGCGCGAACTGGCGGCCCAGACGGCAAAGATCGGGGTGGCCACGGCCGACCTCTACCCCAGGTTCAGGCTGAATGGCTCCATCGGCGTGGATTCTACGCTCATCGGCCGGCTGTTCACCTCGGGCACCTACAGCTGGAGCTTCGGCCCGCAGATCACCTGGACAATCTTCGACGGAGGGGCGATCCGCCGGAACATCGAGGCGCAGACGGCCCTGCAGGAGCAGTACCTGATCGCCTATGAAGCTGCCGTGCTGGGCGCCCTGGAGGAGGCGGAAAACGCCATCCGGGCCTATGCGGAGGAGCAGATCCGCCGGAAGTCCCTCATCGAGGCGACCCGGGCGTCCGAAGAGGCCGCCCGGCTGGCGAAACTCAAGTACCAGGCGGGCCTGACGGATTTCAGCACCGTGCTGGATGCCGAGCGGTCCCTCCTGACCTTCCAGGACAGCCTGGCCCAGAGCGAAGGGGCGATTGCCTCCAACCTCATCAAACTATACAAAGCCCTTGGCGGCGGCTGGAAATCGCTGGTCCCTGACGGGACGACATCGCCGAAGAGCGGAGAGAGGAAATGAACGAGAACAACAGCTCCATGTCGGACATCGAAAAGACCATCCGGGGAGGCTCGCCCGGCGGGCCGCTCGCGCGCCACAAGAAAAAGATTCTGATCGCCGCGGCCGTCCTGGTGCTTGCGATCCTGGTCGTCGCTTTCCTCTGGGGACGCGGCGGCTCGTCCAAGGCGACGCGATACCAGACCGAACCGGTCCGGCAGGGCGACCTCACGGTCATCGTGACCGCGACGGGCACCCTCAAGCCGACGAACACCGTCGAGGTGGGCAGCGAGCTCTCCGGCACCATCCGGAGCGTCGAGGTGGACTACAACAGCCGTGTCCGGGTCGGGCAGGTCCTGGCCCGGATGGACACGACAAAGCTCGAGGCCACCATCGCCCAGCTCAAGGCCGCCCTGGAATCGGCGAAGGCCAAGGCTCTCCAGGCGAAGGCGACCGTCCTGGAGACGCAGGCCAAGCTCGCCCAGTACCGGGAGGTGTCGAAGCTGAGCAACGGGAAGGTGCCGTCGAAGCTGGAGATGGACGCGGCGGAGGCGGCCTTCGAGCGCGCCAGGGCCGACGCGGCCAGTGCCGACGCGGCGGTATCCCAGGCCCGGGCAACGCTCCAGGCCAGCGAAACAGACCTCTCCAAGGCGATCATCAAGTCGCCCATCAACGGCATCGTCCTCACCCGAAACATCGAGCCCGGACAGACCGTGGCCGCCTCGATGACGACCCCGGTGCTGTTCACGCTGGCGGAGGACCTGACCAAGATGGACCTGCACGTGAACGTGGACGAGGCGGATATCGGCAAGGTGCAGGAGGGGCAGAAGGCGACGTTCACCGTTGCCGCCTATGCCGGCCGGACGTTCGAGGCGCGGATCACCCAGGCCCGCTACGGCTCTTCCACCACGTCGGGCGTCGTCACCTACGAAACCGTGCTCAAGGTCGACAATGCGGACTTGTCTCTCCGTCCGGGCATGACGGCCACCGCGGACATCATCGTCAAGAAGATCGACAATGCTGTCCTGGTCCCCAGTGCCGCGCTCCGCTTCACCCCGCCCCAGCAGCCGGAGGCAAAATCCTCCACGGGCCTGGTGGGCGCGCTGCTTCCCCGCCCGCCCAGGTCCGGCGGACAGAAGAGCGTGGAGACCGCCGGGAAGCAGCAGCGGGTCTGGATCCTGAAGGAGAACCGGCCGGTGGCCGTCCAGGTGACAACCGGGGCCGCGAACGGAAGCTTGACGGAGGTCGCCTCCGGCGATCTTCAGCCCGGCACGGCTGTCATCGTCGATGTCCTGGGAGGAGCGAAATGAACAGCGGCGACGCCCCCGTAACCCGTGAGGGATCCGGGGACCATCTCATCGTGCTCAGGGGCGTGACGAAGATCTACGGGGAAGGCCACGCCTCCATGCAGGCGCTCCGCGGGATCGATCTGACCATCGACGAGGGCGAGTTCGTGGCGATCATGGGACCGAGCGGATCGGGAAAGTCCACCTGCATGAATATTCTGGGCTGCCTGGACACGCCGACGGCGGGGTCCTACCGGTTCAGGGGCCTCGAAGTCTGCGAGCTCACCCGCAACGAGCGGGCTCTCCTGCGGCGCCATTACCAGGGATTCGTGTTCCAGGGCTACAACCTCCTGAACCGCACGTCGGCCCTGGAAAACGTGGAGCTTCCCCTGATCTACCGTGGAACCGCCGCACGCGAGCGGCGCGAGCGGGCACTCCGGGCCCTCGGGACCGTGGGCCTCAAGGGATGGGAGCACCACACCCCCGGGGAGCTGTCCGGGGGGCAGCAGCAGCGGGTGGCCATCGCGCGGGCCATCGTCACCGGGCCGTCGGTTCTCCTGGCGGACGAGCCGACGGGAAACCTGGATTCGGAGCGCAGCATCGAGATCATGGACCTTCTCACCTCGCTGAACCGGGATCAGGGAATCACGGTGATCATGATCACCCATGAACCGGACATGGCGGTCCGCGCAAAGCGGACCATCCATTTCCTCGACGGCCTCGTCTCCCGGGACCGATCAAACGGAGGGAACTGACCATGCTGTGGAACACCATTCTTCTCGCACTTCGTGCCATCCGCCGCAACGTCATGCGGTCGTTCCTGACGACCCTGGGAATCGTCATCGGCGTGGCCGCGGTCATCACGATGGTGACGATCGGCGGCGGGGCGACCGCCCAGGTGGGCGAGCAGATCGCCAGCATGGGGAGCAACCTCCTGATGGTGACCCCCGGGAAGAGGATGGGCCCGGGCCAATCCACAAGCACCGTGCTCTTCAAGGAGGCCGACGCCGAGGCCATCGCCCGGGAGGTACCCTCCGTCGCCGCCGTGGCGCCGGTCTCCTCCCAGTCGGTCAAGGCGATCTTCAGCAACCAGAACTGGACGACCCAGGTGACGGGCAGCGACAATCAGTACTTCCGGGTGACGAACCGATCCATTGGAACAGGCCGCTCCTTCAACGACAGCGAGGTCCGGAGCGGGGCGGCGGTTTGCGTCATCGGGGAAACGGCGAGAAAAAAGCTCTTCGGCGGCCAGGAGGCCCTGGGTGAAAAGATCCGCCTGGAAAAACTCTCCTGCGAGATCGTCGGCGTCCTGAACGCCAAGGGCCAGAGTACCATGGGCATGGACCAGGACGACATCGTGGTCATCCCGCTCCGGACCATGCAGCGGCGCGTCTCCGGCAACCAGGACGTCGCCATGATCCAGGTCTCTGTCCGGGAGGGCGAGTCCACGGAGAAGGCCCAGCAGAGCATCGTCCGCCTGATGCGGGAGCGGCGCCACCTGTCAGCGAGCGACGACGACAACTTCACCGTCATGGACATGAAGGAGATCGCCAAGATGCTGACCGGAACGACCCAGCTCCTGACGGCGCTCCTGGGCGCCGTGGCCGCCGTCAGCCTCCTGGTCGGCGGCATCGGGATCATGAACATCATGCTGGTGTCGGTGACCGAGCGCACCCGCGAGATCGGCGTCCGTCTCGCCATCGGCGCCCTGGAGCGGGAGGTCCTGCTGCAGTTCCTGGTGGAGGCGGTGGTGCTTTCGTCCCTGGGCGGGCTGGCCGGCATCGCCCTGGCGCTCATGGCCTCGGTCTGGCTGGCCGGGATCCTGCGCGTGCCCTTCATCTTCAACGGCACGATCGTCCTGATCGCGTTTCTCTTCTCGGCGATGGTCGGGGTGGTCTTCGGTTACTTCCCGGCCCTCAAGGCCGCCCGGATGGACCCGATCGAGGCCCTGCGCCACGAGTGATGAAGGCCGGCAACCAGGCACATGGTTCGGGGGCCGGTACGCCGGTGTTTCACCCGGAGGGTGCCTGCAGATGCTTCTCCAGGATGTCCCGCAGTGCCTTCATGGGGAAAGGCTTTGTCAGCGCCTCCACGAATCCGTGCTCTTTGTAATTCTGGATGACCGGATCGTCGCTGTATCCGCTCAGGATGATGCCCCGGACGCCCGGATCGATGGCCCGAAGCCTCTCCATCGTCGGCTCTCCGCCCAGCCCTCCCGGGACGACCAGGTCCAGAATGACCATTCTGTAAGGCCGCCGGGATTCGAGGGCCTTCCGATAGAGATCGATCGCCGCCGTGCCGTCGCCGGCCGTCTCCACTTCGCAGCCGATCGACGTGAGCAGCTCCTTGAGCATGTCCCGGATCATGGCCTCGTCATCCATGACGAGAATCCGCTCCCTGTTATCCGCCGCTTCAGGGAAGACCGCTTCGACGGCCCCATGCCGCTCCCCGGCTGCGGCCGGAAGATACACGCGGAAGGTGCTCCCTTCCCCCTCACTCGATTCCACGGCGATGCAGCCTTTGTGATTGCCGACCACCGAGTGGCAGACCGACAGGCCGAGCCCCATCCCCTTCTCCGCACCCCGGGCCTTGGTCGAAAAATAGGGGTCGAAGATCAGGGGCCGCTGATCCGCCGGGATGCCTTTCCCCGTGTCACGAAGGGATATCCGGACGTATTCCCCCTCACCGACGGGAAGTCCGTCCCCGGTCCTCACGGTCACATTCTCCGTCTCCACCGTCAGGATCCCCCCATCCGGCATCGCCTCGACGGCATTGATCGTCAGGTTCCGGATGACCTGGCGGATCTGCCGCTCATCGATCTCGACGGACCGGAGATCGCTCTCCAGGAAGAATCTCGTCTCCACGGGGTATTCTCCGATATTCGCCGTCACGGTCTCCCTGACGAGGTCGCCGATGTTGACGATCTCCCGGACCGGATCCCCTCCCTTGGAAAAAACGAGCAGGCGGTTGGTCAGTTCCGTCGCCTGGCCGACGGCCTTCTCCGCCGCCAGCAGACGGGTGCGGGCTCTGCTCCCCTCGGGGACGTCCATCTTCAGGAGCTCCATGTATCCCTGCATGACCGCCAGAAGATTGTTGAAGTCGTGGGCGATCCCCGCCGCCAGCGTGCCCACCGACTCCAGTTTCCGGACTTTCAGCTGTTCCGCCTCCGCCCGCTTGCGGCCGGTGATGTCCCGCAGGTAGGCCAGATTGCATTTCTTCCCCTGATACATCACCTTGACCAGGGAGACTTCCGCATCGATGAAGGAGCCGTCCGGCAGAATGACCCTGATCTCAATCTGCTTCGGGATCGGAAGCCCCTGGTTGAATGCGTTGACATAGTCCGCGAACGCCGACCGGTCGTCGGGATGGATAAAGTTGCCCCTGGTTTTGCCCAGGATCTCGTCCTTTCTCCGGCCGATCTTGTCCAGAAACGGCTGGCTGACGTAAACGTACCGGCCTTCATGGACAATGGCGATGCCGTCGCTGGAGCTTTCCATGGACGTCCGATAGAGCTCCTCGCTCTCCTGGAGCGCCTTCTCCATCCGTTTGCGGTCGGTGATGTCGTGCGCCACGACCCTGGCTTTTACGGGCAGGCCTTCCTCGAATCCATAATCGATGCTCATGTTCATCCACAGGATGCCGCCGTCCTTCTTCCTCAACTCGTATTCCTGGGAGGTCGGGACCTCCCTGCCCTCCCCGAACTGCTTCATCCGTTCGATATACGTTTCCCGGCTCCATTCCGTGAACAGCTCAAACGGGTTCATCCTGAGGAGCTCTTCCCGGGAATAGCCCGTCAGGGTACTTACAACCTCGTTGAAACTGAGAAAACGGCGGTTCCGGTAATCCGCCTCGTAAATGGCGGCGGGGGCGTTCATGAAGAGCTGGAGGTACTTCTTTTCACTCTCCCGGAGCGCCTCCTCGGCCTGCTTGCGCGCGGTGATGTCCCGGCTCACCGTGACGACCCCGACCATCCTGTTCTCTTCGTCGCGCAGGGCGGAGAAGCTGCACTCGAGGCTGATGACGGAGCCGTCCTTTCTGTACTCCTCCACTTCCAGGACCCGGGATCTCCGGGGATCGGCGCACCCCCCGGCCTCCAGCTTCAGCTCTTCCCCAAACGCCTCGAGCAGGATCTGCATGGACCCGGGCGTCATGTACTCTTCGAGGGACCTGTTCATGGCCTCCTCGACGGTGAGTCCGTGGGTGCGCATGACCGACGGGCTGATGTAGGTGAAGCGGAGATTCATGTCCGTAACGGTGATAAGCTCCGCCGAGCTCTCCGCGATCAGACGGAATCTTTCCTCGCTCTGGCGCAGGGCCTCCTCCGCCTTTCTGAGATCGGAAAGCTGCCGCTCCGCGATGCCGAGGGCATTGTCCCGTTCACGGAGCGCCAGGTTCAGCGTGCTGGAGGCCAGGACCAGGGCAAAGACCAGGATCGTCCAGTCACCAAGGGGGGTATCGACGAAGTATTGGTAGGGAAGGGAACGGAAGTGGTCCAGCAGGGCCAGCACGAGTCCCGCCGTGATGCCCGCGCCCGCGAAAAAGGTGGCGGCCCGCGCTCCGAGGAGCAGCCCGGCGACAATCGTCATGGAGATGAAAAAACAGGCATTGATGCTGTTCAGGCCGCCGTCCACCAGAACGACACCGGTAAACGTCAGCCAGCCCACGGTCACGGCTACGATGCTGGCTGTCCTTATCTTCCCGAGCTGCATCAGAAGCTTCGCGGCAAGCGTTGCCGCAAGGAGGACAAGAATGGTGAGGATACCGCCCATTTTCGGCTCGAAAAAGAGGAGGGCGGCAATGAATCCGACACCCATCAGGATGGAAAAAATCAGGAGGGTGCGGTTCAGCACATGGGCCGTCCGCATCATGCCCGGGTCATCAACGAAATCGGGTGTTTCCAGGAACCGCCTGGGACGGAACATCATTCAACCTCCAAGCAGGAGATGGACGCCTGGTCTCGACCGCCGACAGGCGGAAAAACGGGCAAGCCGGCTCGCCGGGACGTTATCCCTCCAGCCTGACGCTGCCGAGAAACACGATGAATCTCTGGAGCAGATCCCGATCGAAGCACTTCCTCATGCCCAGATCCCGGTCGTCCTGCTCCTGATCCTCTCCGTTTGTGTGGTCCTCCGGCGCCCCGATCATGATCCGGACTGCCTTCATGGGAGGAGTGGGCTCCTTGTAGGGCCGGCGAGACGTCATGGCATCGAACACGTCGATGATCCGCAGCACGCGGGCCAGGGGATTGATGCCGGTGCCCTCCAGGTTCATGGGATAGCCTCCGCCCTGGAAATCCTCGTGATGGTGCAGCACCGCCTTCTTGACGAACATGGGCATGTCCGTGTCGATCAGCATGGCCAAGCCATTGAGGGGGTGGCGCTTCATGATTTCCCACTCCACCTCGTCCAGGGGCCCGCTTTTCGTGAGGATCTCCTGGGGAATAAAGGCCTTCCCGATATCGTGCAGCAGGGCGCCGACACCGCACTGCCTCAGCATCTCCGTTTTCCCGGTCTCGTCGAGGGCCTGATAATCCGGGACGACCTGCTCCAGGACGCCGGGAGCCTGCTGCAGGAACGCCACCGTGAACCAGAGGACCTTGGTGGCGTGTTCATAGGTCTGGTAGTCGTGGCCGATCATTTTCGCCAGGGCGTTGATGGATTTCGCTTCCTTGATGAAGTTCAGGGAATATTCGATCAGCTGCCTCGTCCGCCGGACGGCGGCATCGCCCATCGTGCCCAGGCCGAAGGACGTTTCAAAGGCGCCTTTCACCACATTGGTGGAGACCCGGGAGAAGATGTCCGCCTTCTGGTCGTCCGGGGTTGACGGGTTCTCGAGGATGTTTCCGAGATTGGCCTCGAGATACTGCTCGTACTTGAAATGCTCGTCGAGATTGACGAACACCTCCCTGGTCTCGCTCTCGGAAAGCCTGGCGAGCTGCTCCGGGGAGACCTTGTTCCCCTCCAGCGCCCAGAGGATGTATCGTCCCTGCGGTGCGGCGACGTAAATGCTGAAATCCGGCAAGGTTCCCGGGATGATCGCCCCCGGAGGAATGGCCATGTATCTTCCGCTGTTCATAGATTGCGCTGTTGCCTGGCTGCTCCTTTCAAATATTGAATGCCGTGGACCGTGAAGCGATCCGGATCCGCCGCCGCCGGACGGACTCCGCCCCGGACGCAGACCAGCACAATCGAATCATCGGCATTTTTTTGCAAAAACTGTAGGGATACGTTGCGGTTTCGGTTCTTGTCCGCCGGATGCGGACCCTGCGCTCCGGTCGTGATCCCGTGCTCACGGCAATCACGGAGATTCCGGCAGTTCCTCCAGGACCAGTTCGTCCTCGATCCGGATGCAGCCGGGAACGCTCCGGGCCGCCGGGCAGCCGGTCATGAAAGACGTCGCCCGCCGGATGCGGTGAACGGGAAAGAGGGCTATTTCGACTTCCGCTTGAAGAAGACCCGCACCGGCACCTGGGTGAACCCCAGCGTCTCCCGGATCTGGTTGACCAGGAAGCGCTGGTAGGAGAAATGAACCCCCTTGGGATCCTTCATGAAGAAGATGAATGTCGGGGGACGGATCGCCGCCTGGGTGACGTAGGCGACGGTGTTGGCCCGCCCCTGGGTCATGGGCGGGGGGTTCCGGGTGATGACGGCCCGGAGGGCGTCGTTCACGAGGGCGGTGTTCACCCGGCGGGTGTACTGCTCGTAGACACCGTCCACGGCCTCGAAGATCCTCGCCACCCGCTGGCCCGACAGGGCGGAGACGAAGAGGATGGGTGCGAAATCCATGAACTTGAGGGTCTCCTGGATCTTCCGGACGTATTCCCCCACCGTGGCGTTGTCCTTCTCGATGGCGTCCCACTTGTTCACCACGATGATGACGGCCCTCCCCTCCTCCAGGGCCAGGCCGGCGATCTTGGCGTCCTGCTCAGTGACGCCCTCGACGGCGTCGATCAGGAGAAGCGCCACGTCGCACCGCCCCAGGGCCTTGATGGCCTGGATGACGCTGTACTTCTCGAGGGTCAGGCTGACCTTGGCTTTCCGGCGGATGCCCGCCGTGTCGATGAGGACGTACTTCTTGTCCCCCCGCTCGAAGGCGGTGTCCACGGCGTCCCGGGTCGTCCCCGGAATTGGATTCACGATGGCCCGCTCAAAACCGAGGATCCGGTTCACCAGGGAGGACTTGCCCACGTTGGGCTTGCCGATGACGGCCAGGCGGATCCGGTCCTCCTCTTCGGGCTCCTCCCCTTCATCGGAAGGCGGCAGGACCTCGACCACGTCGTCCAGCAGCTCCGCCACGCCGAGGCCGTGCTGGGCCGAGATTGGATGGATCTTCTCCACCCCCAGGCCGTAGAATTCGTAGGATAGGGCCTCCTGCTTCGGGCCGTCGGTCTTGTTGACGGTATAGAAGACGGGCTTCTCGACAGCGCGGAGCATCCGGGCGATCTCCCGGTCCGACGTGGTCAGGCCGTCCCGGACGTCCAGGAGGAACAGGATGACATCGGCCTCCTCGACGGCCAGCATCGTCTGCTCCCGCATCTGGATGAGGATCTTCTCCGTCGAGACGGGCTCGAAGCCTCCCGTGTCGATCAGCAGGAACGACCGGCCGTTCCATTCCCCCTCCCCGTAGTTCCGGTCCCGGGTGGCCCCCGGCTCGTCGATGACGATGGCCTTCTTCCTGCTCCGGACCAGCCGGTTGAAGAGGGTGGACTTGCCGACGTTGGGCCGGCCGATGATGGCGATGACGGGCTTCATGGTTTCCTTGAATATCTCTATTTTTTCTTGAGTTACGAGGCCATGGATGCCGCGGACGGATCCATGTTTTACCGGGCATGCAGAAAAGGACGCCCTGCAACGGGGCCGGATTATACACAAAAACGAGGGAAAATCATCCGGTTAAATTCGCTGCATGATTCCCGTGCCTTGGCGGGTCCGTCAAAGGGGTATTGGTCTCAGGGGTATTGAAAGCCTCCCGGCCGTGGACTGCTCGACGTTTACGGCGCGGGAGAAAAGAAGCGACAGGGATTTCCGGTTCAGGTCATGGACGACGGGAATGCAATGCCTGCCGACTCGATCCGGTACCCTTTCTCGTTGAAGAGCCGCAGGCAGGAATCGACGACATCGGGGTCAAAGAGGGTGCCCCGGCTCTTCGCCAACTCCTTCAGGACGGTGGAGATGTCAAAGGCCGGCCGGTAGGGCCGATGCGAGGCCATCGCTTCCACGACATCGGCCACGGCAAGAATCCGCGTTTCCAGGAGAAGGCTCTCCCCTTTCAGTCCGGCCGGGTATCCTGAACCGTCCATCCGCTCGTGATGCTCCAGGATGATCCTGGCGATGGGCCAGGGAAATTCGATCTCCTTGAGGATATCGTATCCTGCCTGCACATGATTCTTGACGAGGATAAACTCAACCGGCGTCAATCTCCTCGGCATGCTCAAGATCTCCGAGGGAATGGATATCTTGCCGATGTCGTGAATCAGGCTGGCCATGCCGAGACCGTCGATCTGCTCCGCGTCAAGCCCCATCTCCGCGGCAATGGCCCGGGCCAGCTCCGCCACCCGCTGCTGGTGGCCGGCGGTATAGGGATCTTTTGCCTCGACCACGGCCGCCATTGCCTGGACCGTCTTCGTCAACAAATCCTGCATTTTCCTGTAACTGCGCAGGAGTTCCTCCGTCCGAAGGGCAACCTGGGCTTCGAGGCCTCCTCGCAGGTGGACCAGCTCGATGTGGGTACGGACGCGGGCAAGAAGTTCATCGTGCTGGAAGGGCTTGGAGATGAAATCCACGGCGCCGAGTGAAAAGCCTTTCATCCTGTCACGATGATCCTGCACCCCGCTCACGAAAATAACCGGGATATCGCGAGTGCCATCGTCTTCCTTGAGCCTCCGGCAGACCTCGAAGCCGTCCGGAGCGGGCATGTTGATATCCAAAAGGATCAGCTTTGGCTTCTGATTTGCCAGGGACTCCAGGGCATCCTCCCCGCTGTTGAAAGGACGCACATAAAAACCTTCCATCGACAGAATGTCCGCAAGAACCTCCAGCGTAATCGGATCGTCATCGACAATCATGATGACATCTCGTTCAGACACCCCTTCCTCCTGCCTTATATCCAACGTCCGTATCGGAACGTCTTTCTTCGCCAAAATCATTGTTGTCCCTTTCCGGCTTAGCAGCAACTGCCATGCTTGATCACGGGCAGGGTCGAACGCCCGATCCTCCAAGCCGCCCAAAGCCGTCGCTTCCTACATCGTCTCGAAATGGCTTTTCTTGAGAAAATAATGCCTTGGCCCAGAATGATCAACCCCGGCCATGGATTTAAATGTTCCATATGCGGGCCGGATGACGGATTACCAATTGGAATGATTAATAGATTGTAACCACACAGAAAAATCCTTTTTATTTTCGGAGTGCTCCTGTTCGATTGCCATGATTGAGAACTTCTGTGTTATTGTACATCCTCAATTTGCTATCTTGACGATGGGGAGCACCTTAACTGGCTGTTTATTCCTGGGGGATTCTGGTGGGATTTTTATGTTATTATGTCAGATATTGAAAGTTGATTGATCAGTTTCCAGTCATACTCACTCTAATAAATTGCACCTACTAACAAACAAGATAGTATAAATCTCTCGTTCAAGGATTGCGGTTAGAAATGTTGAATATCAAAGAGATGTCGCAGGGGCAGACGCCTTTTCCTGCCGATTGAATATAACGACTCGTTATGCCATGACGTTCGCATTGTCAACTTTGTAGTCTTTTTAGTACTTCGTGCAGCATTGAGATATGTGGTTCTAGGAAAACACCGTATTCCTTGTAGATTAGATGGCGTCGAACATCACCCTGTTTCGACTTCTTCACTCGCGTCAATATCGTCGAAAATACTTCGTTTGCTTTGCGGTTTTTCCTGCACTTCAACTTCTCCCAGTTTTCGATCGGCTCTATCGGGTTCCTCCTGTGTGTTTTCACCAATCCATTCGTTCGTAAGGCGTATTTCGCGATCTATGAGTTTGACATCCCTATCGTCATCACCGAACTGCCTCTTGAGTGAGTCGAATAATTCGAGAAGCTGCCGCATATGATCTTCGGGCGGCTCACCTAAAGAGTGGTTTGATTCCCACTCGTGCCTAACGTCGTCAAGCCGCGGTAGAAGCTCTATACGCACTCTTCGCACCAACTCATCGAATTCACTGTCGGTGAAAAGATTTCTGATCCCGTCGTCATCAAGAGCGCCCCCATCCTGACCCTCGATAGCGTAACTGCTTACCGTCTCAACAAATATCTTCCTCTGCTCCTCAGGCAGGAGCCCGACTTCATGGAGTCGCTTTGCTAGTCGTACCTCCGGAACGCTGTCGAGGAAAAGTCCGGGTTTGGCGACTTGCTCAAGCAGGCTGGGATTATGCTTCAGATACAAGGATAGGAACTCTTTGGAGCAACGGCGAGCAAGAAATCCTTGCAGATCCCACCTCGCGCTGAATGCTGATAGCCAAGCGGCTTTATGCGACTTGCTTTGAGATATTTCATTAAGTTTCGCAAGCATCTGTGGAAACAATGATTTTGGAACCACAATCGCTTTTTCTATGCCTACGTCACCACAAGTCACTTGATCGACCAGCCGCTCAGGCGCACTACCCTCTATGTAGATACCAAGGTGTTCCGGACTCTGGACCAGAATTGCTGCATATGCGTCGCCAATGGTCGGATGCATGAACTGCCAGACATACTCGCCGCTTGAATGAGAGAGAAGTACAAGACTGCCCTTTAGGGCTTCGAGCGCATCGATGCATCCACCCAGAGTGCTGCCGAGACGATCAAGAGCATGTGTCTCTGAGAGCCGAAGTTGGATTGGACTCTCCAGACGGCTGTTCCGCATGTAGATTAGTGCGAGTGCTGCCTTGCTATCTGCATCGAGGCCTTGGAGCACCTCCCGGAGAAGCTGCTCGCGTTTCTCAACGAACTGGCGGATGTAATACTCGTCGATGAACAGGTCCTTCGTGAAAAGCGGATCGCCCAGACGTCGTGCCGTTTCCGGGATGAATCGAGGATGACTCGCGACATCCTCAAGGTAAGGCTTGAGGTCGGTTCGAAAGGAGCGCGGCTGTTTTCCAAGCTTGATATGGTTGTAGAGGATCTGACATTTTTCTCCGACGGAAAGGTCCTGAACATCGATCACAACTTGGCTCTCATTCAGCAGCGGAAACGCGCTCTCCTTCAGGTCTTTGCGGGCACGGTTGTAAATGTAGTCGCGCGATGTCATGACAATCTTCGCCCCCTTGCGGAGCATCGGTCGTATTTGCGGCAAGATGTGATTCCAGCGGTGAACCAGGAAATCCTCGTATTGGGTCACTCCAAAGGCGTCGTCCAGCCAGAAGAACTGCGACGGCTCGTCCGGGTTCCAGTGCTTGACAACCTTGCCGGGATCGTCAAGTTTGAGCGTCGAGGCGTTCCATTGGTCGACTGCCGCCATTGCCAGCATGGATGCGATGGTCGTCTTACCAGCGGCAGGCTCGCCGATGAGCAGCACAAAACTGTGCTTGTTGATTGCATCAACAGCTTTCCGGTAGGCATCAGTGACAACGACCTTGGCAAGGTCCTCCCGCATCGATTCAAGGATGGTTCTAGCCTGTACGTAGGCACGCTCGTCGAGAATCTGGCTTAAGTCTCCAAGTCCGTACATACGTGGTACGAGCATACGCAGGCGCTTGTTTTCTAGAATTTGCTGGCTTATCCAGGTGGAACCAAACACCGCGACATTTTTCACCCCGGCACCCTTGAACAGGGCACTGATCTTGCCAGCTCCAACACCAGACAAACCCGCGTTCGTCATGAGCACGTAGGAGTCACAAAGACCCCGCCCGACAAGCTTCTTGGCCTTTTCAAATTCATCCGATAGATCGGATGTTTTCAGGATATAGTTGATTCTGCTTGTGAACTTACACTGGATTACGAAAGGACCGCTTAGGTTGTCCTGTCCTGTCCCATTCCACGTACCCGTGAATGCGCCGTCCCTCCCACCATCAGCTGAATCGAGAAAAGACTCCACTGTTTGTCCCAAGATCCCCCGTGTAATCGTGAGACATAGCTGCTGAAAGTCGTGCCAGCCGAGATTGTGTAATGCGTACATGTTATCTACCAATTGTGCGAACTACGTTTATTAAGTTGATTGCTTTGATGTTCCTGCTTTATATTTTTCGTACTCAGGGAGAAATAACCTCTCTGATTCATCTATAAACTCTTGTTTCCTGTCTCTGAGATCTCGAAGTTTCTCGTGTATACTCTTGTAGACGATCTGATGAGCTTGGTTTTTGATTTTCTCTTTATCATATTCATCAAACTCTACATCCTCCCCAAGTGTCAAATCTACTAATTTTAACAGATCCTCCTTTTTAATCCTATCAATCGGCAGAAATTCACCAACCCCATCAAAAAAAAAGCCAAGATTGTTATCAATCTTCAATAGCTTCATATCTATGTCTCCTGCTTTGATAGGCGTCCCTGCCAGCCTCTAGTGAATTCATCATAATTTCATGAGTCTTGATAAATTGCCCGTCGACAGACTTTAGAACCTTGTCCATCGGATGACCAGAGTATATTCTATAAGTCACAACCCCATTTTCTATGGTCTTAATGGCATAGAGTAGGTAATCCGCACCTACAGAGGCACCAACCGTGTTGTTGTGCGTAACCACAACCACGGGCATGGATTTTGATATTTCTCTGATAATCTGATTTACATCACTCTTTAGAAACATATTATCGAATGAGGACTCTGGCTCATCGATAAGTAAAATATCATAGCTTTGAGCGTCTTGGATTTCCTGTAGCAATCGAAATTCCGACCGTTCTCCTCCCGACACTTCAAAACCGTCTCGATTTATAATATTATATTCTATTTTAGTAAATAACTTGTATAGTTCTGATTTTGGTAGACTGGGATCGGACATCAGTGCTTTTAGATACCGGTAAGGATTCCCGTATTCTTTCATCGCTTCCTTAAATGCCGTTTTTACGACACTTGTATTTCTAAGTTCTCCAGCCCTTTGGAATGGACCTTTGCTGGCAACAACACGGAATCCCTGAACACTCTCTTCGAAAATTACAGACTCTCTTTGCAAGTGGTTTACAATATCTGAGAATCTCGCTACCTTTCTTGCCTCCATAGTTACTTGGTATAAATCAACATCATCAACCTGAATGGCGGACGATCGCATTTTTAAGTTCCCTTTTATATCTTTGATTAAGCCATTGATAAACCGTTTTTTCCTGTTTTCCAAAGCCTTACTCCAAAGCAATTCTATTAATTCACACGCGAGCTTTTTTAGAGATTGTATATCAACATACCTCTCGATAATTTCCTTGTATTCAAGGTTTTCTATAACATGACGAACTGATTCTATAAGTTGTCTTAGAATTTTATCATCCTTGTCGGGGAATGCCGTCTCGTCAAAGAGGGCGACCTTTGAATATGCATCTCGCCTATCAGCTTCTTCTGCCGACTTACAAAGCGTGGAAATATAATTCTCGACATCCCGTTTGTTACTTTCAAGGTCAACTTTCATAACGTCATCTAAGACAGCCTTGAACGCGGATAGATAATCATCAATAACCCCACTTCGTTTTTTTTGAATGTCTTTATTAAACTCACGCTCATATGCTTCTTCATCTAGTTGTACCAACGAAAACTGCTTAATATATTTAGCCCTTTCACTTACATTATTTATCTTATTCAAAGTATATGTTTTACCGGTTGATCGCTCACCAAGGAGTACATTCAATCCAGTGGAAATCTTTTGTCCATCATCAAAAATCTGAAATATGAAGTTTCCTTCGTCCTTTGACAAAGAAACCTTACGCTTGTCGCCAAGGCATGCCCTAATGGCACTTAAAGTCAACTCGCCACAGTCCAAGAAAGTTTGTCTCGTAGGGAGTTCATTAAGTTTATCGCTCACCCTGACATCACTAAATAGAACAGGGGTTAGCTTTGTTTCATCCTTTATTGCACGGATAAATTTTTTAGCGCTATCGACCTCACCAGCTGCTAAATAGGGCAAAAGTTCTTCTAGTGTTTGTACGCGTATAGATGGGCTTTTGTCATAATGGGGAATAATCAAGTAGTTTTGTAGATTACCATAAATATCTTTCAGATCACGTACGGTAATGCTACCGGTCCGAGATACTCTTCGGAACACCTCATTGGACCTTGATTCAAAGTCTTCGATGTTTGATCCATCGCTAATCAGTATTATGTGACCCTCATCTAAGTTTATCTCAATGCCCGGGAATACAACAATTTGTAGTAACTCTTTTAAATCCCTAAATTGTTGGGCATCAAATATATTGTGATTGGTTATCGCAATAGCATCAAGATTAGCGTCTGTTACATATCGTTTCAGAGTGTCCTTACAGAATGTAAAGTGGTTGTCACTGACTGTTGAGATGGTATGAACGTGTAGATCTATTTTCTTCATGACGCACTCCAAGCTACGTTGGGCGCTAGTATTAGGGACATCAAAACAATGTTTATCAAGTTAATTATTAATAACCAAAACATGGCATTATTTTCATCTAACACTCTATAGTGAAAAACGACATTTTTATTATAATAATCTTTTACATACGTACTTAAATATTCGCATTGCTTTTATAGCGGCTTATTCTCTGGATCTTGATAAGATCTATATCCCTTGATGGGCACAATATAAAACCCCGCTCTATTGAAAGAAACGGGGCCTTGTCATTCAGTTCATATTTCCCTCCAGTATGTTGATACGGGATGGAACATACAACTGCATTTTTACTTTGTTGGCTCGTTTACCATCATTCCTATTCAAAATCCAGCATTAAAATACGTTATATCAATTCATAGACTTCCGTAAGTTATGCTTCATAGCTGCCTTTTCACATGCCGTAAAGAAGAACCACCACTTATCATTGTTTAACATGGATCTCCAGAGAATGTATGACCACTTTTATATTAGGAGAGAAGGCCTTGCATGATCTGACGATCTGGAAATAACTGGACAATAGAATCTCAGAAAACCGAGCCTTTGAAGTTTCTTGAAGGAAACACCTCGATGTTTCTGCATCACCCTTTCCCCGATTGACACCGGGCCCCCCATTTCCTATAGTGGCCCCGCTTCTCAACGTTTCCGCCAAGGAGGGTTCCCGTGAGCGATGACGTGCAGGCCTGCCTGATCCCGACCCCTTTCATCAACAGCGATCATCCGGCGGTGCGGAAGTTCGCCCTGGAGGCGGCGGGAGACGCCGCAACCGAGAAAGACAAGGCCGTCCGCCTTTTCTATGCCGTCCGGGACGGGATCCGCTACGACCCCTACCGGATCGTCCTCTCCGTCGAGGGAATGCGGGCGAGCACGACCCTGGAGAAGGGGTACGGATACTGCGTCGTGAAGGCGGTCCTCCTGGCGGCCTGCGCCCGGGTCCACGGGATTCCCGGCCGCATCGGCCTCGCCGACGTCCGGAACCACCTGACCACGGAGCGCCTCAAGAGCCTCATGAAGACGGACCTCTTCACGGGCCACGGCTACTCGGAGCTCTACCTGGGCGGACGCTGGATCAAGGCCACCCCGACGTTCAACATGGACCTCTGCGACCGCTTCGGCGTGAAACCCCTCGACTTCGACGGCATCCACGACGCCCTCCTGCATCCCTACGATCAGAAGGGGAACCGCCACATGGAGTACGTCCAGGACCACGGCCCCTTCAACGACGTGCCCCTGGAGATGATCAAGGAGTCCTTCCGGGTCTACTACCCGACCTTCTTCAAGCCCGACGGCAGCCCCGCCATCGGGGGAGACTTCGAGCGGGAGGCCGTCGAAGACCGGGCGTCCCGGGCGGCCGGCAAATCATAGCCATGACGGGAGACCCGCTTCCGACCTGGAATCTGCACTCCACGCGGGACTACCACCTTCAGGACCTGACGACCCTCGGCTGGGAGTGGACCGTTTGCAACAGCCTCGCCCATCCCGAGAGTCTCTGCCGCACGGTCCTCGTGCGCCCCGATTCCTACGGGAATCTCCTCCGCCATTTTCTGGAACGCCATTTCGATCTGGGCCGGGTGCGGCGTATTCTCGAAGTCGGCGGGGGATACGGCGTCCTGAAGCGGGATTTCCTGGCGGACCGCCCGGAATGGTCGTCCCTCTGCATCGACCTGTCGCCGGTGCTCCTCGAGAAGCAGAGAGAGGCACTGGCGGGATTTCCCGCGGACTTCCGCCGGGAGGATTTCCTGGAGACGCCGCCGGAGATCCTGGCGGGATTCGGCCTGGCACTTTTGAACGAGAACCTGGGGGATTTTCCCGTGGTCCTGGACATGCCGCGGGAGATCGAAGACACAGAGCGATGGTCGCAGCGGGAAACGAAGTCTGATTCCGATCGCCTGATGGAGCGGGTGTATCGTTTGTTCGCGAACTATGGCCTGGAAGCGCTGGAAGCCCCACTGTTCCCCTTCAACCTCGGGGCCTGCGAGGCCCTGGAGAAGCTCTGTCTGGCGGGTGTTCCGTCGATCTTCCTGAGCGAGCACAGCTGCGAGGCCCGCGTGCCGGAGGAGCTGGCCGGGCTGATCCGTGTCTCCGCCCCGGGACGGCCGGAGCGGATTCCCCTGAAAGGCCACGACGAGTTCACCATCAAATTCTCGCACCTGGAGGCCATCGCCCGGTATCACGGCTACCGGGTCCGCCGCGGTCCCCTGGCGGATTTCCTGTCCGTGGCCTGGACGGACCGCCTCCGGGCGATCCTGCGCGCCCCGGCGGCACGGAACGACGAGGAGGAAGTCCTCCGGCATTTCCTCGAGGACCTGTACCAGTATGAGTACCTGATGCTCCAGAAGGGAACGGAATTGAATCCGTCCCCGTGACGGGATTCAAATGGGCGCGGATTTGAAATCTGTCCCCGTTTCCAGGGCGACGGGGGCAAATTTCAAATCTACCCCCGAAGAACCGATTCCGACCCAATTTGCGTTCCGTGTTCGAGGCATGAGACAAGCCATGAGCAACCCGGAAGAAATCGAATGCAAGCGTTGCGGCAAGTGCTGCCTTGCCGATATGCTCGACTACGCCGCCGAGGAGGAGAAGGAACGCTGGCAGCGGGAGGGGCGGGACGACATCCTCGGGATCATCGAGCAGCACCACGGCGTCTGGATGGGGGACCACATCGTCTCGGCGAACAACGGCCATACGTTCCGGGGCTGCCCCTTCCTGGAGTGGGAGAACGGCCTCACCCGCTGTGCCATCTACGAAACGCGGCCCCGGGTCTGCCGGGAGTTTCGGCCCGGCTCCTCGGAGATCTGTCCCCGGTTCCGGGGAAACGAACAGGAGGAAGCGGGTCCTTGACCTCTCCGGAGACGACAGACTGCCATGTTCTCGTGATCGGGGCCGGAGGCGCCGGGGTCCGGGCGGCCGTCGAGGCGTCCCGGTACGGCGAGACCGTGCTGCTGTCGAAGGCGATCGCCGGCAAGGGCGGCTGCACCCCCATGGCTGAAGGGGGGTACAATGCGGCCATTCGGTCGCAGGACTCCGTTGAGGCCCACCTCCGGGAGACCATCGAGAGCGGCGCCTTCCTGAACGACCCGATCCTGGCGGGGACACTGGTCCGGAACGCCCCGGAGCGCCTCCGGGACCTGCTCCGCCGGGGGGCCGTCTTCGACGTCACGGAGAATGGCGAGGTCGCCCAGCGCTATTTCGGCGGCCAGAAGTACCCCCGGACCTGCTACGCCGGCGACCGCACGGGCCACGAGATCATGACGACCCTGATGGAGTGGCTGCGCACGACCCCGGTCCGGGTGTTTCACGAAACCTCTGCCATCGCCCTCCTGAAAGACGGCGACGCCGCGACGGGAGCCCTCGCCCTCGACCGCAGCGGCGGCCTCCTCCTGTTCCGGGCCGACAGCGTGATCCTGGCGGCGGGCGGGGGCGCGAAAATCTACGCCTCTTCGACGAACTCGGCAAGCGGCACCGGCGAGGGCTACGCCCTGGGCTACGGGGCCGGCGCGGAGCTGATCGACATGGAGATGGTGCAGTTCCACCCCACCGGCGCCGTCCATCCCCCCGACGCAAAGGGAAGGCTGATCACGGAGGCGGCCCGGGGCGAGGGGGGAATCCTGCTCAACCGGTTGGGAGAGCGCTTCATGGTGCGCTACGACCCTGTGCGCATGGAGCTTGCCCCCCGGGACGTCCTGTCCCGGGCGATCGTCACGGAGATCCGGGAGGGAAGAGGAACGGCCAACGGCGGCGTGCATCTCGACGTCTCCCGCCTGGGGCCGGCGGTGATCGAGGAGCGCCTGCCCGTGATGCTGGAACAGTGCCTCCGCTTCGGGGTCGATATCCGGCGCGAGCCCGTGGAGGTCGCGCCGGCGGCGCACCACGTCATGGGCGGCCTGCGGATCGACCCGCTGACCTGCCAGACGACCGTCGAGGGACTCTACGCCTGCGGCGAGACGGCGGGCGGCGTCCACGGGGCGAACCGCCTCGGGGGAAACGCCCTTGCCGAGACCCAGGTCTTCGGGGCCATCGCCGGTGAGGCGGCGGGAAAGTCAAAACCGCGGGCATCCTCCATCCCGGAGAAGCAGGTGGAAAGGGAGCGGAGAAGGCTGGATGCCTTCCGGACGGGCAAAGCGAATCCTTATGCCTTGCTCAAGAGACTACACGAGATCATGGGGGAAGGCGCCGGGATCTTTCGGAATGAGACCGGCCTGAAGAAGGCGCTCCTGGAGATCGACCGGATTTCCCGGGAGCGGCTCCGGGCCGCTGTCCCCCGGAACCTGGCCGACTGCTGTTCCGTCCGGAACGCCTGCACGACGGCCATACTCGTCTGCCGGGCCGCCCTCCTGAGGGGGGAATCCCGGGGAGCGCACATGCGAACGGACGCCGACGCGCCTCGGAACGAAGAGCGGTCACTCTTCGGGCACACCTTCCTTTCGCTGTCCCGGGAGGGGATCGAGAGGAGGGACCGGCCGTGAAGACCATCCGCCTCACGGTCTCCCGGTTCGACCCGGAGTTGGACGATGGCCCGCGGCTCGAATCCTATACCGTTGATATCAACGAGGGCGCGCGGGTCCTCGACGCGCTCCAGGCCGTCCGCGACGATATCGACGCGACCCTTTCCTACCGCCGTTCCTGCAGCGTGGGACAGTGCGGAAGCTGCGCCGTCCGGGTGAACGGCCGGCCCGTCATGGCCTGCAAAGAGGAGGCGACCGACGGCATGGTCGTGGAGCCGCTCCGGCTGCCCGTGGAAAAGGACCTCGTCACGGACCTGGCGCCGCTCCTGAAATCCGTCGCCTCGTTCGCACCCCGCGGGGAGTCGACTGCGCCGGGCAGGGCGGAGACCGAATCCATCAAGCCGCTCCGCCACTGCATCCAGTGCTTCTCCTGCGTCTCCGTCTGTCCGATGCTGGACGTGGCCGAATTCGCCGGGCCTACGGCCATGCGGCAGAAGATGCGCCTCGCCCTCGATCCCCGCGACGCCCGGGACCGCATCCCCGAGGCCGTGGAGGCCGGGCTCTTTCACTGCACCTCCTGCCAGGCCTGCCGGATCGCCTGCCCCGAGGAGATCGCAACCCCCGCCCTGGCGATCGAGAAGCTCCGCGCTCTCGCCGTCGAGCGGGGCTTCACGTTTCCCAAGCACCTCGAGTTCGCCCGGCTCGTCCGGGAGACCGGCCGGAGCATCTCGTTCCCGGGCCCCCGTTTCCTGGAATGCGTCCCCGAGGTGGTCGAACCGGAGACCGCCGCCCGCTGCACCGTCGCCCTCTTCACGGGTTGCCTGTACGACCTGGTGATGCCCGAGACCGCCTTCGACGCCGTGGAGGTCATGCGGCGCAACGGAATCCGGGTGGTCGTCCCCAAGGACCAGGTCTGCTGCGGCTCGCCGCTGATCCGGACGGGGCAGACGGACCTCGTGGCAGGCCTGATGGAAAAGAACATCGGGATCTTTGCACGGCTCGGTGTCGACGCGGTCATCACCATCTGCGCCGGCTGCGGGACCACGTTGAAAAACGATTACGACACGCCCTTCGAGGTCCTGGACATCACGCAGCTCCTGGTGCGGCAGGGAATAGAGTCCCCGGCCCGCCTGCCCGTCCGGGTGACGTACCACGATCCCTGCCACCTGCTCCGCGGCCAGGGGGTCCGGGAAGAGCCGAGGGAGCTGATCCGGCAGGCGGCGGAGCTCGTGGAGATGCCCGCCTGGTGCTGCGGCTCCGGGGGCGGTGTCCGGGCGGCGTTTCCCGAAGAGGCAAAAGCCCTGGCCCTGAAGCGCCGGGAGGAGATCGAAAAGACCCGCGCGGACGCAGTCATCAGTGTCTGCCCCTTCTGCGAGTTTCACCTGAGGGAGCACGCCGGCAGGCGGGTTCAAAACATCTGCACGCTGCTCCTGAAGGGCTACCGGAAGAAGGACCGGCGGGAGTCTCACTGAGGCCGGACGGAAGAAAGCGGCGGCTCCCAGTCCTTCCCGGGTGCCCATCGGCAGGCCGCGGCTGGAACCGGTGGTTGAAACGGCGGCTTGACTACCCCGGTAAATCTCGCGTAAATGCTCAGTCGATATGAACGGAACAAATCTGAGGGAACAGAACGCCATATCAGGTCCGGATCGTCCGGCACCCGAAACCGCACTCATGGTTTCACAGCGGCTCTCCGCCCTGGTCACCGCGCTGAACCTGCTCCGGCTCAGTCTCAACATGTACCCGCCGGGCCATGTCAGAATCCAGGAAGCAACGGAACAGGCAGGCGATCTCCTCCAGAAATCGCTCCAGGGGAGGATGGAGCTCAACTTCATCATCGACGGGCCCATGATGGCGTCGGGCGAGATCCCTCTCGATCCGAACAACTCCTCCGTACGGGACTATCTCCGGACGCTCTCCTCTTTCCGACTGGTTTCGATCAGCTTCGTGGCCGGTGTCAGCAAGCAGGAGATCGTCGATTTCCACAAGTTCCTCGCCCAGAAGCCATCGGATGTGTGGATGAAGAGCACGGTGGCTCGCGCCGTCGCCCAGGCCGGGATCACGCGGATCCGCGTCAAGTCCCTGGACGCGGATGACTTTCAGATCACCGACGAGCGGGAAATCTTTTTCACGCCGGAGAACAAGGAAAACAAGAAGGGCGACTTCTGGCTCGACTTCCTGGCACGCTCCAAGGAGCTATCGCTGACAATCGCCGACCCCGCCCTTTCGCCATTCCTGGATCCCTCTTTCCAGGCGCGCGCCCTCAATGAAAGGCCGGACCTGTGGCAAGGCGCCGTCGACAGCTATGAAAAACTCGTCCGCGAGTACTTCCTGGACCTGCGCCACGGAAACGCCGGCTCCGCTATCCGCTTCGAAGCGCTGGCGAACATCAGCAACATGCTGAAGAGCCTGACCCCCGAGCTGAGGGCACAACTTCTGGACTCCCTGGAACGCCAGGTCTGCCTGCAGCCGGAGACGGTGCTCGAACTCGAAAACCTCAAGTGTTTTCCAAAGGACGTCTTCCAGCAGATCATCCAGCTCAACCAGGAGCGGAAGAACCGGATCTCTCCCACGCTGATTCTCCTGATGCAGAAAATGACGACGGTTCACCGTCAGGAAATGGCGGCCACAGGCGTCGCCCCCGAGGAGGACTTCTCGGTGGGCAGCGTTCGGGACCTGATCAAGCGGGAAAACTACGAGAAGTACGTCCCTGTGGAATATGAAAATCTGCTCCGGGATGCCGCGGAAACCCCCGGTATGGCCGTATCCGGGGAAGAAGCGTTCCCTCTCCAGTGGCACCTCCAATCCCTGCAGGACGACGAGATTCAGTATCGGATCACTTATTTCAGCCTCGTCATGATGGAAGAGGATATCCCGGATGAGGAATACCGCCTGTTGAGCGAACACCTGGTGACTTCCGCCATGGGGCTCGTCAGCACGGGACGGTTTTCCCTCCTGACCGAGGTCCTGGAGACCCTGCAAACCCATACCCGGACAAAGCCGTCGGAGTCCGTGCGCCAGAGGGCGCTCTGGACCATCAAGGCCTTCACCAGCCGTCAGATGATGTCCCTCGTGGAGCCGTTCCTGCAGATCGATATCGGACAATCCGATTCCCTGAAGGCGTACCTCAAGGCCTGCGGGGAAGACACCCTACCCTGGCTCTTCGATCTGTACCTGGACCGCTCCTTCGCCCCCTCGCCCTTTTTTCTCGGCATCCTGAACAGCTACGGGAAGGCGGCCGGCGATGAGGCCTACCGAAGGCTGAAGGGACAGGACTCACTGGGAATCTCACGCCTGCTGACATTTATCCGGGACACGGCGCAATACAATGTCTCCACGGCCCTGAAGGAGCTATACGAGCAGGGCAGCTGGGATGTCAGGATGGAAGTGCTGGAGACACTCCTGCAGTTCAAGGATCCCCTGGCGCCGGATCTCCTGCGAGACGGAATCAGGAGGGAGAGCTGGGAGGAAAAGACGGGGGTCATCAGCCTGATCAGCAGGCATCGGATCTGGGGTCTGATCGGTGACGTGCTGGTGCTTGTGAAGACCTTTCTGATCCGGGAGGAGGACGCCGTCCGGAACGAGTGGATCATCCGGGAAATCGCCGCCAGCCGCGATCCCGCGATCATTCCCCACATGGAAAGCCTCGCGAAGATCCGCTGGACCCTCTCGCCGCGCAGGCTGAGCCGCATGAAACGCCTGATCCGGGAGACGCTTCCCCCGGCTGCTTAAGAATGAACCGGCAACCGGGCCCGGTCGTCATCGGCAATGGACGGCCGGCGGAAGCCGGAGACAGGTCGGAGGTCTTGACCCATGGCAACATACCAGGATTCCATCGGCGAAGCGGTTACGCAACTGACGGCGGCCGTCCAGAACTCCGGCATCTATCCGCCAGACCACCCCCTGGTCCTCTCGCATATCCAGGGTGCCTACGAACACCTCAAATACCTGATGAGCATCCGGCTGGATACCACCATCCTGCTCCTGGGGGAACATCTAACCATCGACAATCGCCCCCTCCTGCTGGCCGGGGCGACGGAAACCGCACTGATCCGCATCCTCAAAAAACGGGCCGTCGAGCGGATTACCTTTGTCCGGGGACTCCCGCTCTCCCAACTCGAGACGTTCGTGCGCAATCTGTCGGATCCGGAGGCAAAATCCATTCATTCCCTGCCCCAGATCCGCATTGGGAAGATCAAGCTGAAGGAAGCGGAAAAGGGGGAAGTCGATGACGGGACCGGCATTGTCTCTTCCGAGCTGGACCTCGACGAATTTGTCGAGCTGGAGATCGAGACCCCGGATCAGCTCGTCCGCAACATCTACCGCAGCATCGCCAAGGGAAGCAACCTGGACATGGAGCGGGTGGACGACATGGTCGTCAACTTCATGGACGGTCTCCGCAAGGAAGTGAACCCCCTGAAGCTCCTCTCGGAGCTCAAGTCCAGCGACGAGTACACCTTCACCCACACGGCAAACGTGGGCATCCTGACCATGTACCTGGCGGAGTACGTGGGATTCAAGGCCCCTCACCTGAAGAACATCGGGGTTGCCGCCACCCTGCACGATATCGGCAAGATCACCACGCCGGAAGAGATCCTCATGAAACCGGGGAGCCTGACATCGGAAGAACGGGCCGTCATGGAGAATCACACGATCAACGGAGCCATGTACCTGATGAAAATCAAGGGCGTGACCAACCTTGCCGTCCTGGCGGCCATGGAGCATCACATCAAGTTCGACGGCACCGGCTATCCCCGGTTGAAACAGAACTGGAGTACCAATATCATCAGCCAGATGATCTCGATTGCCGACGTCTTCGACGCCCTCCGGACGGCCCGGCCCTACCGCGACCCGATGCCGCAGGAAAAGATCGAGCAGATCCTGATCAAGGAAAAGGGAACGTCCTTCAACCCCTACCTGGTTGATCGCTTCCTTGAACTGGTCCGGAAACCGGTGGAGTGACGCAAGGCCCTGTCAGGCACCATCTTCAGGCTGTCCGCCTTCCCTTGCCGCATTACAGGCGGCCATCCGCTGTTTCACCCCGCAGGTCACAAGATAGTAGCCCAGGGACAGGGCAAGGACGATGGCGGCAATCCCGACCAGAGTCATGCCGGAAGCCTCCTTGACGTCCAGAACGATCACCTTCCGGGCCACCGCAATGATCGCCAGCATCAGGACGACTTCCAGATGAACCGGCTCGGCGGAGAGGTAACTCTTGAGGGTGTGGATGAGTTCCAGCCCGATGAGAACCAGGAGAAACATGCCAAAGACTTCCAGGAGTTCGTCGATCTCCAGGAGGAAAAGGGGCGGCGTGAAAATATCCCGGACCAGGAGCCAGGCCACCTCGACGGTTGCCAGGAAGACGGTCAGGGCCATCATGCCGATGAGGGCGTAAACCGTAGCCTTCTCGAACTGTTTCAGCGTCTTCACGGGAGCCTCCGCGTCAGCCGTTCATGCGCAGGTAGCGGTGGATGTAGGCGGCGGCCTGCTCCTTCGGCTCAAAGATCCCGAAGTGCCCCTCGCAGAGGACGTCCGGCTCCAGGGCCAGGATCTTCTTCATGGAGGCCCGCCAGTCGCTGATGTTGGAGCGGAAGGCCGACATGAAGGGGCCGTGGATGTCCTGTCCGAAAAGGACCCGCTTCCCGTTCCGGTCGAGCCAGACCACGATGGAGCCGGGCGTGTGGCCCGGCGTGTGAAGGCAGTGCAGATCCTCGCCGCCGAAGGCCAGGACCTCCTCCTCCCCCTTGAGGCGCCGGTCCACCCGGGTGGGCGGGAAGTCCGTCTCGTACCAGTTGGCCGCCGTCCGGACGGGGTCCCCCGCCTCGATCGCCTCCGCGTCCAGTTCGTGGATCAGGATCCGGCAGCCGTACCGGTCTCGGAAGAAGGGAGCCGACCCGATGTGGTCGATGTGGCAGTGGGTCAGGATCAGGGTGGAAATGGCCCCGGGATCCAGCCCCGCCCCCTCGATGTTCCGCAGGAGGGCTTTCGAGCTGCCGCCGGCCCCGGAGTCGATCATGACCAGTTCCCCCTGGAAATCGACGACGAATACCGTGGCGTCGTCGGACCGGGAGACATCCGGTCCCCCCACGAGCCAGATCCCGTCCCAGATGGCTTCCGCCCTGCCCATAGCCGGCCTCCTACCGTTCAGCGGTTCGTCCGCAGCGTCGCCGAGGTCTCGAAAAAGCCCGCCCCGGCAACCTGTCCGTCGGGCTTTGCGTTCTTCACGGGCGCCTTGACGACACTCACTCCCCGGACCTTCACGTCCATGTCCGCCGCCTTCGTCCGAACCTCATAGACTCCGCCCGCCGCCTCGAGCTGGAGGTCACCAATGGGAGAGGAACTGGCGTATACCATGATCTTCTCCTCCCCGAAGGGCGGGACCACCTCGAGCTGGAATTTGTCGTTGCCCGAGGGGATCTCGTAGACCACGCCGCCCTGGAAATAGTTGTCCGACCGGTAGGGATTCGGAAGCAGTTGGAGGATCTGCCCCTTCGTGTCTCGGTAGATCACCCGGGCAAAGAAGGGCCGGTTCCCCTTGAGGAAAATCCGGATCTGCTCCGACTGCCGGTACGTCTGCCTGTCCGTCCAGACGCGGACGTTCAGCGGGGCCCCGGGATCGTCCGCCAGGGCGGGCTTTGCGGCGACCCGGTCCATGGCCTTCGTGTCGGGAAGGATCTCCGCCTTGACCCGGATCCGGAAGCACTCGCCGGTCTTGGGGTCGGTGTACCAGGTCCGCTGGAGTTCCTGGAGGATCCGGACGGTGCCGTTGGCATAGGCCTCCAGGAGGTCCTTGAGGACCGTCGCGTCCTCGACTTTCGTCTCGCTCTTCACGTACGTCGCGGCGTACTCCAGCGCCTGCCGCCTGGCGTTGGCCAGAGCGTCGTCTTCCGTGGCCTTCCGGGACTTGTCATAGCCCATGCAGGAGTAACCCTCCGCCTCGGTGATGGCGGAAGAGGCGGCGAACGCCGGCAGGGCCGCCAGGAGCAGGACTGCAGCCAACAGGATCGCTTTCTTCATGACGTTCTCCTTACCGTACGGTGTTGCACACGAGCGAGCCGACCAGATCCTTCATGTCCCTCATACCGTGCCGCACGAGGTAGGCCTCGATCCCCTCGATGACGTCGAGGGACGTTCGGGGGTTCATGAACTGTCCCGTCCCCACCTGGACGGCCGAGGCCCCGGCGATGAGAAATTCCAGGGCACCCGCTGCGTCGACGATACCCCCCACGCCGATGACGGGGACCTTCACCCGGCCGGCGACCTGCCAGACCATGCGCACCGCCACGGGCCGCACGGCCGGTCCGGAGAGCCCGCCGGTGACATTCGCGAGATGGGGAACACGCCGCTCCACGTCCACGGACATGCCCAGGAGGGTGTTGATGAGCGAGAGGGCATGGGCTCCGGCGGATTCGACGGCGAGGGCGATCTCGACGATGTCCGTGACGTTGGGGGTGAGCTTCACGATCACCGGCAGGTCCGTGCTTCCCCGGACCGCCGCCGTCACCTCCGCCGCGGACTCCGGCCGCGCACCGAAGGCAATCCCGCCCTTCTTCACGTTGGGGCAGGAGATGTTCACCTCCAGGGCATGGACGCCGCCGGCCCGGCTCAACTCCTCCGCCACGGCGGCGTATTCGTCGACGGCCTCTCCGAAGATGTTGACGATGACCGGGACGTCAAACTTACGCAGGTAGGGAAGCTTCTCCGCGACGAATGCCTGGACGCCCACGTTCTGCAGGCCCACGGCGTTGAGCATCCCCGCGGGCGTCTCCATAATCCGGGGCGGCGGGTTGCCGGCCCGGGGCCGGAGGGAAATGCCCTTGGTGACGACGGCCCCCAGGTGGTTCAGGTCCGCGAACGGGGCGTACTCCTCCCCGTACCCGAAGGTGCCCGACGCGGGCATGACCGGGTTCTTCAGGTTCAGGCCGCCGATCGAGACGGCGAGCGACGGGAGGTTATTACCAGTCGAGTTCATGGATGTCGAAAACCGGTCCTTCCCTGCAGACCCGCACGTATGACAAAGCGCTGTCCCTGCCGCGGACGGCGACGGCGCAGCCCAGGCAGGCCCCGAGCCCGCAGGCCATGCGCTCCTCCACGGAGACCTGGCATGGAACCGGCGAGTCCCGGAGCATGTCCGCCAGACATGACAGCATCGGCCGGGGACCGCAGGCGTAGAGGGCCGTCTCTTCCGGGTGGAACGAGGGCAGATCCTGGCCCAGGGGGTCCGTCACGATGCCGCATGAACCGCAGGTGCCGTCGTCCGTGGTGACGACCACGCGCGAGCACAGCGCCTCCATCCGCTCCAGCCCGACCAGGGCGTCGGCGCAGCGGGCACCGGCGTAACAGACGATGTCTTTTTCCGCCCCGTCCGGGATTCCCCGGTAATGCTCCGCCAGGAAGGTCAGGGGGGCGATGCCGATGCCGCCGGAGATGAGCACGAGGGTCCGGAGTTCCGGGGCAATGCGGAATCCGCGGCCCAGGGGGCCCAGGACCTGCAGCACCCGGCCCGCCGGGAGGCCCGAGAGCAGGGCCGTACCCTTCCCGGCCACCCGGTAGAGAAGCTCCAGGCGGGCCTCCCCCCTCCGCTGCGAGAAGCTGTAGATTCCGAGGGGCCGGGCCAGTAGGGGGTCCGACCGGTCGGGCATCCGCACCATGACGAACTGGCCCGGAACGGGGTCGGTGATGGGAATCGGGAGTCCCAGGACCATGTGGAAATGGCCGGGCGCCGTCTCGCGATTCGACAGCACCACCCCCTCGACATTTCGCTCCATTCCCCGCCGTGCCTGGTCCGTCATGATTTCCAATTCGATTTCTTGAACGATCCTGAATGTTTGAATGGTCCCGTCTCTTTTCTCACAGGAGACGGGCAATTGCAACGACAAATCCGGCCCGCTCCCCCGTCACGAAGCATTCCACTCCATGAGAAGCGCGTCTTCGCCGGTTTCGGGATAATAGCCGCGCCGGGTGCCGGTGCGTTGGAACCCCCATTTCCGGTACAGCTCGATGGCCGCCGCGTTGCTTCTCCGCACCTCCAGAACCACCCGCGTCACGTCCTCCCGGGTGCACAGATCCAGCATTCCCTTCATGAGGCAGTCGGCGATGCCGGCGCGCCGGAGGTCCTGCCGGACGGCGATCCGCTGCAGCTGGCCCTCGCCGGCCACGAACCAGAAGAACATGTACCCGCATACGGAAGCCCCCGGCCTTCGCGCCTCCCGCGCTGCAAGGCTCCTGGAGATGACCAGGTC
Organism: Syntrophales bacterium; assembly: GCA_035363115.1. NCBI lineage: Bacteria > Pseudomonadati > Thermodesulfobacteriota > Syntrophia > Syntrophales > Syntrophales bacterium. Next base: position 201,099 of record DAOSEM010000006.1, read on the forward strand.
CAGCTCCCGCAGGAACAGCTCCCGGGACCAGGGGGTCGGAAAGGAGGCGCGCTCGATGGCCAGGATCTCCTCCAGGTACTCTTCCGTCACCGGAGAAAGTTCAATGGACGGGCTCATCCGGGACTCCGAATCATGGGCCCTGGAACAGCTCAAGGAAGAAAACGGCCGCCAGGTACACGCCGCAGAATACGTGCAGCGCCCTCTTCTGGGAAAAGGCTTTCAGGGCGGCGGCGATTCCCACGACGGGAAACATGAAATACGTCAGCTGCAGGGCCATGCGGACCGAATGGGAAAGATGCTCCAGAAGCCAGCCCAGGAGAGGAACGCCCACCGCCAAAAGAACGGCCAGCAGCCCCGCCGACGAGAGCCAGTAGCGGCCGATCGCCCGTATGTGCAGCCGGGAGACGGCCCCGAGATCGCCCGCTTCCCCGGCCGCAACGGCCTGCCGCGCCAAGCGCTCGTTCAGCATGACGAGAACCTGCTCCCCCTTCTGGGCGAGGTGGGCAACGGGCAGAAACATGAGAAGAGAAAGGGCGACGGTCTCCCTGGGAACGTTCCCGGACGGACCCGGGCTGTTCAGGACCGCAACAGAAACGGCAAGAACGGTCACGATGGTTTCGTTGGGGGGAATGTAGGTCCCGATGGGAAGATGGTCGATCCAGAACAGTTCGATCAGGGCTCCCACGAGCAGACCCGTCGCCGGGGCGCCCAGCATCCATCCCGTGAGGGTCCCCGCCACGACGGGGCGGGAGATCATGGCCTGGAGAACGACCCGGTCCAGGCACATCAACCCGCCGGCTGTAGCAATGAGAAGGATTTTCCAGTGCACGGGTCCCTCCGGCGGGTGTCCTCGGGGCGGTCGGGACGGCGCTATTGGACCTCGTCGCCGAGGACATCCCGGATGTCGACGGGTTTCTCCCGCGGGACGCGGCGGACATCCACGTGGACGCCGTCCTTCACCAGCTCCCGAATGGCGCTGATGTCCTCTTCCCCAAGCAGGACCGAGGGAGCGCACTGCTGGATGCACTCCTCGTTGTGGATGTTCCCGATGTTCAGGTGGTCGAAGTAAAATCCGCCCCGATACGCCCGCAGGGCATCCTTCATGGATGAGAAGAGGATGATGGCCTTGCGGCCTTTTCTCTCGATGCTCCGGATGTTTGTCGGAAACTCGTCGACGCTGCTGATCAGGGTCTCGATTTCCCGGGGGACGGACATCTTGATGACCGTCTCCCGAAAAAAATCGTTCGCCACGTGGTCGTCGACAACGATGATGCAGTTGGCCCTGGCAAAGGGAACCCATGCCTCGATGATCTGGCCGTGGACCAGACGGTTGTCGATTCTCACCAGGGCGATGTCCATGTCCGGGAACCCGTCATGTGCCGACCTTCCTGTTGAGGATCTCGCTGGCGAGGGAGATGTTGTTCCGTCCGTAATCCTTGATGAAGCAGGAGAAATCCTTCAGGTTCATAGTCTCGCGGACATCGGCGAGCTTCAGCATCATGGGGAGATTGACGCCGGTGACGACCTCGACCTTCCCGTCCTTCATGAAGGAAAGGGAAATGTTGGAAGGCGTTCCGCCGAAGAGGTCCGTCATGATGAGGACCCCTTTGCCCTGCTCGAGCTTCTTGATGGCGGTGCTGATTTCCTTCTTGATCTCTTCGACGCCCTTGCTCTGGTCGATGGGGATGTGGAGAACGCCCTTCATGGGACCCTTGATCATTTCTGCGGCCTTGATCAACTCCTTGCCGAGATCGCCATGGGTTGTAATCAGAACTCCGATCATGATGCACTCCAGCCAGTACCGTTTAGGGGCGCTACGCTAATGGATTCACCTGCTATTGTCAAGGCCAATCGGCCCTCAAATCCTTCTTGACAGAGTCGCCCTTTTTAACATAGAACGCCGTACTTTCAATGTACTGCACGCGCTTCCCCGCAGCTTGCCGGGGAGGTTGTCTTCCATAACCCGCCGATTCAACGAGGAGGCCATCATGAACCCAGAGATTTTCCGGGAATACGACGTCAGGGGCCTGGTGGACAGGGACCTGAATCCCGATTTCGTCCGGGAACTCGGGCAGGCCATCGGGACCTACGCCCGACAGCGAGGAGTCCGGACCATGACCCTGGGCCGGGATTGCCGGCTCAGCTCCGAATCCTACGCCGGGCAGATGGCCCGGGGTCTCCGGAGCACCGGCATCGACGTCATCGACGTGGGCATGTGCGCCACACCTGTCCTCTATTACTCCATCCGCCACCTGGAAACGGACGGCGGCGTCATGGTCACCGGTAGCCACAACCCTCCGGAATTCAATGGTTTCAAGATCTGCATCGGTCCCGACACGATCTATGGCAACGACATCCAGGAAGTCCGCCGGATCATGGAGAAGGGCCGCTATGAACGGGGTGAGGGCCGCATGACGACCCAGGACGTCTCGGGCGCATACGAGGACCTTTTGTTCGGGAACGTGGCGGTCAGGAAGGGCATCTCCGTCGTCGTCGACGGGGGAAACGGCGTCGGCGGCCTCTTCGTCCTGCCCCTGTTCCGGCGCCTGGGCTGCCGTGTCACCGATATCTACTGCGAGCCCGACGGGCGGTTCCCGAACCACTTTCCCGACCCGACGGTGCCGGAAAACCTGAAGGACCTGATCGCTCTCGTAAAGAAGGAAGGAGCCGATCTCGGCATCGCCTTCGACGGGGACGCCGACCGTATCGGAGCCGTCACCGACGAGGGGCGCATTCTCTGGGGCGACGAGCTCCTGCTCCTGTTTTCCCGGTTCATTCTCAAGGAGCGTCCCGGCGCGGCGATCATCGGCGAGGTGAAGTGCTCCCAGAACCTTTACGATGACATCGCCCGGCACGGCGGGCGGCCCATCATGTGGAAGGCCGGCCACTCCCTGATCAAGGGGAAAATGAAGGAAGAAGACGCCGTCCTGGCCGGGGAGATGAGCGGCCACCTGTTTTTTGCGGACCGCTACTACGGGTACGACGATGCGATCTACGCGGCGGTACGACTCCTGGAAATCGTCTCCTCCTCCGAAACCACCCTGAGTGCCCTGCTGGCGGACGTTCCAAAAACCTTCACCACGCCGGAGATCCGCGTGGACTGCCCGGACGAGCTGAAGTTCCGGGTCGTCGAGGAGGTGAAGGCCCGTTTTGCCAGGACGTACAAGATCATCGACATCGACGGCGTGCGCATCCCCTTCCCTGACGGCTGGGGCCTGATCCGAGCCTCCAACACCCAGCCGGTCCTCGTCCTGCGCTTCGAGGCGGCGACGGAGGACCGCCTCCGGGAAATCCGCGGCCTCGTCGAGGGAACGCTCGAAGAGGTGAAGCGAACCGTCTCCTGACACCGCCCAAAACGCACAAAGGGGTGGACCGATTTCAAATCCACCCCCTTCCTAATTTTTTCATTTTTTTTAAAGTGATTCAGGAGCGGATGGGGGGCCGGCATGTGGGAGCCGGGCTTCCCTCGCGCTCAGGAGCGTTTTTTCGACCCTGCATCGTCTCGCTCCGCTGCAAAGTCATAACTCGCGCCCAGGGGCGCTCAGACAGATGACTTTGCGGGCGCTGCGCTGCGACGGCAGGGTGCCCCGAAAAAGCCGCTATTCGCGCTCCGGGAAGACCCTCCTCCCCACCAACGTTCGCGGGGGCGCGACCGGGGGTTCCCAGAGGAGCAATTGGAAAACGTTTCCGG
>DAOSEM010000007.1 GCA_035363115.1 Syntrophales bacterium
GCCGCGAGGAAGGCCTTGGCGATGCCGTCCATGCGCGCCTTGAAATCACTCCAGGTGAGGCGCTCGTCTTCGAAGACCAGGGCCTCGGCCTCCGGTTTCCTTGAGGCCCACTTCTCAACGTAATGCCAGGTCTGTGTAAGGCTTGTCCAAGTCATCTTGATTACCTCCAGTGAAATAACATCGTTTCGAAACGTGGTTTTTAAATAAACAATGTTACGATATGTGTCAATCGATAATATCATAGTTATTCTTTTGCTGAGCCCGATCCATTCCTCCCGATGCCTTTCATGAAGAAATTCTTCCGTATTCCCGTGATGAACGTTGCTGTGACCGCTTTCCCATGGTAGAAAAAGCAACCCTTGAGAAACGCCGTTTCGATCCGGAGCCCCGCCTGTCGGAGCGGAGGTCCGGTCGGAGAGGAAGGATTCATGCTGAAGGTCATCGAGGACGAAGCCACCATCCGGCGCTGCCAGCAGCAGTTCAACCGCAGCTTTCGGGCCGTTGCGGATACCCGGCTGCCTGTCCGGGTGGGACACCCCGGGGCCAGTTTCCGGGCCTCCGTGCACTGGTCGGACGAACTGGGCCTCTGGCTTTATTCCAGGCGGGTCCAGGAGAGGAATCACTGGAATGTCCTGGGGATCGGCAAACCGGTGCCTGAAGGGCGCGTCGCCATCACTTGCGAGATCAACTTCCCCATCCGCGGAATCGACCGGAAGATCGGCGGTGCATTGGCCCGGGACCTGGAGGGAACGGTCTATGTCGTCCACCGGGGACGTCTCGGGGGCAGCCGGAAGGGAATCGGCAAGACCCTGTTCGGGAGCCGCTACCGCGGCGTCTGGGCCCTGATGGAGGACGGCGACGAGCGGGCGACGGTGGCCGTTGTGGGCGTCCTTTTCTCCCCCCGCTTTGTTCGCCAACTCGGTCAGTTTGTCCGCAAGGTGCAGAAAATGAAGGACCTGGCCGCTTCGCGGGACCAGCAGCTCGCCATTGCCTTTCCGGAGGTGGCCTTTCGGGAGGAATTCACCGGGGATGCCTCCCTGCCTGTTCCTGACAGCCTAGCCCGGGTTTGCGACCGGGGCCTGGCCGCCCGGGACCTGGCGGAGGCCCTTCGATCGCTGGGAATCAGGGCAGGAAACGGGGACGGGCGGGATTGCTTCGCCGTGGACCGCCAGGGTCGCATGACCATCCTGTTCAGGGTCCTGGCGGGCATCCGGGAGGATGAGATCTTAGGAGGGGCGGCGGGACTCCTGGTGGACCGCGTTTCCATGGCGGAAAAACCCCGCCTGGCCCTGGCTGTTCCGGACGTCCTGCCGGCGGCCCTGGAGGAGTCCCTGAAAGCACTCGGACTGGAGATCCTGCCCTATGCCTGGGACGGGGACCGCGCGGTCTTTCCAGACTTGAAGGTGCTGGTCCGGGGGGCCGCGACGGCATGACTTCCCGGTGATCCCCTGTGCTCCGCATTCCGAATGGAAGCGTCCTCCCCTCACATTTTAACGGGATCGCAGGCATCCCCGTTGATCGAGGAGCAGACTGTGCGGGAAACTCCCAATCTGTTCGAGTCCCACCCCCCATCAGGCGGCCTTTTCCGTTTTGCCCATCGCGGAGCCTCCGGCCGGGCCCCGGAGAACACCCTGCGGGCGGTCGGGGAGGCCATCGCCCTGGGGGCGGAAGGCATCGAGATCGACGTGTATGCCGTCGAGGGGGAACTGGTCGTGATCCACGATTCCCGCCTGGAGCGGACCACGAACGGACGGGGCCGGGTCATGGCCTCCTCCCTTGCCTGCCTGCGCTCCCTCGATGCCGGGCAGGGGGAACGCATTCCGTTTCTCCGCGAGGTCCTGGACCTGGTGGACCGGCGGGTCGCGGTCAATGTCGAACTGAAGGGACCCGGCACGGCCGGCCCGGCGGCGGCCCTGGTGGAGAGGTATGTAAGGGACCGGGGATGGCACCACGGGAGCATCCTTTTTTCTTCCTTTCTGCGTCGCGAGCTTGCCGTTGCCAGGAAGGAGGCGCCCCGGATTCCACGGGGACTCCTGACGCGCTCTCCCATTCTCCCGTCGAAGCGGCTCCTGGCGGAACTGGCCCCGTTTTCCATCCATATCCGCCTGGACCGGGTCCGTTCCCGTTTCGTGGACGGGGCGCACCGGCGGGGCCTGAAGGTGTTCGTCTACACCGTCAACCGGGAGGAGGACTTCCAATCCCTGATGGACATGGGCGTCGACGGCGTCTTCACCGACTTCCCGGAACCGGAAACGGAATGATGAAGTGGGCCGACCAGGAGAGCTGCTCACCCGACGCCGTCGGGATTGACACCTCCCTCGGGGTAATGCTATCCAATGCCCGGCATTTCCCATCCCCATTCCGATGCGAGGTACACCCATGAATCATGCCGATTTCTACAAGGCCGTCCGGATCACCGACCGGGTCTGGTGGGTCGGGGCGATCGACTGGAACATCCGGGATTTCCACGGCTACACGACCCGCCGGGGAAGCACCTACAACGCCTACCTGGTGATGGCCGACAAGATCACCCTGATGGACACGGTGAAGGCCCCGTTCCGGGAGGAGATGCTCTCCCGCATCGCCTCCGTCGTGGACCCGAAGGAAATCCGCTACATCGTCTCCAACCACTCGGAGATGGACCACTCGGGCTGCCTGCCGGAGATCATCGAGATGATCCGGCCGGAGAAGGTCTTTGCATCCCCCATGGGGGTGAAGACCCTGCAGGAGCTTTTCCACCGTCCGGCGGAGATTGTTCCGCTGAAGGACGGCAGCCGCCTCAGCCTTGGCAACGCGACCCTGGACTTCATGGAGACGCGGATGCTTCACTGGCCCGACAGCATGTTCAGCTATCTCCAGGAGGACAGGCTGCTCTTTTCCCAGGACGGCTTCGGCATGCACCTGGCCACGTCGGAGCGGTTCGACGACGAGATCGACCCGGCCATCCTCGAGTTCGAAGCGGCCACGTACTATGCCAACATCCTCCTGCCGTATTCTCCGCTCGTCCTGAAGCTCCTGGAGAGGGTCGCCGCCTCGGGCCTGGCCATCGAGACCATCGCCCCGGACCACGGACCCATCTGGCGGAAGGACCTCGCGGGAATCCTCGCCCGCTACGGCCGTTGGGCCGCCCAGAGGCCGACGGACAAGGCCGTCGTGGTCTATGCCACCATGTGGAAGAGCACCGAGAAGATGTCCCGGGCCATGGCCGAGGGCCTGGCCGAAGGAGGGCTCCGGGTGAAGCTCATGAACATGGACGAGGTCCACCGGAGCGACGTGGTTTACGAGACCCTGGAGGCGGGGGCCCTCTGCGCCGGATCCCCCACCCTGAACAACAACCTGCTTCCCCAGATGGCCGACGTCCTGACGTACCTGAAGGGACTGCGGCCGGCCAACCTGCTGGGGTGCGCCTTCGGCTCCTATGGCTGGAGCGGCGAATCGGCGAAACAGGTCCAGGAGTACCTGGAAGACACGAAGGTGAAGATCGTCGGCGAGGCCATCCGGGCCAAGCACGTCCCGGACCGGGACACGCTGGCCCGCTGCTGCGAGCAGGGGCGCCAGGTGGCCGCGGCTGTGAAGGACATCGTTTCCCGGGGATGAAAACAAGGCAACCGTGGAGGACAGCATGAAAAAATATGTTTGCGACGTGTGCGGCTATGTGTACGACCCGGCGAAGGGGGACCCCGATGCCGGCATCGCGCCTGGAACGGCCTTTGAAGACCTGCCCGAAGACTGGGTCTGCCCCATCTGCGGTTCCGGCAAGGACTCTTTCGTACCGGAGGAATAGGGAGGCCCGATGAGCAAGATCATGGAGATCCTTCACCAGGCCTATACCGGTGAGGCCAAGGCAGTCCTGCGGCTGAAGGTGTACGCCGACAAGGCCGAAAAGGAGGGCTATCCCCAGATGGCCAGGCTGTTCCGGGCCATCGCCCTGTCGGAGGAGGTTCACGGAACCCGGGCGCTCAGGCTCCTCAAGGAGATCAAGAGCACCGAGGAGAACCTGGCGGCGAGTTTCGAGTCGGAGACGAAGGTGGCTGGCGTGGCCTACGACAACTTCATCAAAATCGCCAACGAAGAGGGAAACCGCGGCGCCGCCCTGCACTTCAGCCAGAGCCGGGACGTCGAGGAGGTACACGCGAAGCTGTACAAGGAGGCCATGGGCCACTTCATGGAAGAGCGGGAGACGACCTATCACGTCTGTACGATCTGCGGCTATGTCTCCGACGGCGTCCTCCCGGACAGATGTCCCGTCTGTTCCGCCAAGCCGGAGTACTTTACCCAGGTGTGACGACGGCCCGAACAGGCCCGGCCGTCCCGCCGCCCGTCATGCCCCGCCGCCGCGGTTGATAAGGCGCCTGGGCTCATCCCACGCAACCCGCTCGTATTGCCCGCAGTCTCCGTTGCGGGCGAGGCGGGGTTTTCTTTCTACGGGCCCGGCCGGGACCGGGAAGGCCTTGCCATGACAGGAATGTTCATTCGCTGGCTGATCCTCACCGTTGCCGTCCTCGCGGCGGCCTACTTCGTGGAAGGCATCCACGTGGCAAGCTTCTGGTCCGCCTTCTTCGCCGCCGCCGCCCTGGGGATCCTGAACACGATTCTCAAGCCGGTTCTGATCATCGTCACGCTGCCGGTGAACATCCTGACCCTGGGGCTTTTCACCCTGGTCATCAACGCGCTGCTTTTGAAGATGGCCTCGGGGGTGATTCCCGGGTTCGACGTCCAGGGTTTCTGGCCCGCCGTTCTGGGTGCGATCCTGATCAGCATCGTCAGCTGGATCCTCAACTCCTTCTTCTCAGGACCCGGTCCCGGATTCCGCTCCGGCCCGGGAACCCGCCGTTCCGGGAACGGCACCATCGACCTCACGCGCCGGGGAGGCGACCGATGGGAGTAGGGGACCTGACCCCCGCCATGCGCCAGTATGTGGCGCTCAAGGAGAAGTATCCCGACTGCATTCTCTTTTTCCGGATGGGCGACTTCTACGAGATGTTCTTCGACGACGCCGTCACGGCGGCGCCCGTCCTGGACATCGCCCTGACGTCTCGCAACAAGGGGAAGGAGGACGCCGTTCCCCTCTGCGGCGTGCCCTGGCACTCCGCGTCCGGTTACATCGCCCGGCTCATCGAGAACGGGTTCAAGGTCGCCGTCTGCGAACAGATGGAAGATCCCCGGCAGGCGAAGGGGGTCGTGAAGCGGGATGTGGTCCGCGTCGTGACGCCGGGGCTGGTCCTGGAGCCGGACAACCTCCGGGCCAAGGAAAACAACTTTCTCGCCTCCGTCTGTGTCCGCGAGGGGACGTACGGACTGGCTTTCCTGGACATCTCCACCGGCGACTTCCGGGTCACCCGGTTCCGGGACCGGGAGTTCTTCCTGGCCGAGGCGGCGGGCCTGGGATTCCGGGAGCTGATTGCCGGGGAGGAGGACCGGACGGATCCGTGGATCAAGGCTCTCCGGCAGCGGTCAGGGCCGCTGCTCGTGAATTTTCTTCCGTCGGACTACTTTGATGGCGATGCCGCCCGGGAGCGCCTGGATTCCTATTTCCCAAGCGAGTCTCCGGGCAGGGAGGGCCTCGCCGTCGAGCCGGCCCCGGCGGGAGCGGCGGGGGCGCTGCTCCGCTACGTGGAGGAGACCCAGAAGGAGCGCCTGGGGCATCTCCGGGAGATCCAGTTCCAGGATGCCTCGGAATACCTCGTTCTGGACGAGACGGCCCGGGAGAACCTGGAGCTCTTCATGACGATCCGGGAGCAGAAGAAGGCGGGATCTCTCTTTCATGCCCTGGACGAGACGGTCACCCCCATGGGGGGAAGGCGCCTCCGCTGGTGGCTCTCCTATCCCCTGGTGAATCCCCTGCGGATCCGCGAGCGCCTGGAGGCGGTCGATGCGATCCGGGAGCGGAACCTCCTCCGGGACCGCCTCCGCAAGTCCCTGGCGGGGGTGCAGGACCTGGAGCGCCTGGCGGCCCGGGTGTCCATGGGCGTGGCCAATGCCCGGGACCTGGCGGCCCTCCGCTCCTCCCTGGAGCAGGTGCCGGCCGTCCGGGCCGCTGCCGCGGAATGGACCGCGCCGCTGGCGGAGTCCCTGGCGGCGGAGGCGGACGGGCTGGAGGACCTGCGCGACCTCATCGGCAGGGCCATCGTGGACGATCCGCCCTTCACCGTCCGAGAGGGTGGGATCATCCGGGAGGGGTACGATGCCGACCTGGACGGGCTCATCGCCCTGAGTCGCGACGGCAAGCGGGGCATCGCCTCGCTGGAGGAGACGGAGCGGCGGAAGACGGGCATCTCCACGCTGAAGGTGGGCTTCAACAGCGTTTTCGGCTACTACATCGAGGTGACGAAGGCCAACGCCGACCGGGTGCCTCCGGAGTACGTCCGCAAGCAGACCCTGGTGAACGCGGAGCGCTACATCAACCAGGAGCTGAAGGAATACGAGCACTCCGTTCTCCACGCGGAGGAGCGCCGGAGGGAGCGGGAATACGAACTCTTCACGGCGGTGCGCGACGAGGCGGCCCGGCAGGTGCGTCGGATCCAGGCCACCGCCTCGGCCCTGGCCGACCTGGATGCCCTGGCGTCCCTGGCGGAGGTGGCCCAGCGAGACAACTTCTGCCGCCCCGAGGTGGACGACGGGGACGTCATCGACATCCGGGACGGCCGGCATCCAGTGGTCGAAAAGGCGGTCTTTCCCGAGACCTTCGTCCCCAACGACACCCGCCTGGACGGGAGTGAAAACCGCTTCCTCATCATCACGGGGCCCAACATGGCCGGCAAGTCCACCTACATCCGGCAGGTGGCGCTGATCGTGATCCTGGCCCAGATGGGGGGGTTCGTCCCCGCCGCCTCCGCCCGGATCGGGGTGGCCGACCGGATCTTCACGCGCATCGGCGCCGCCGACAACCTGGCCCGGGGTCAGAGCACCTTCATGGTGGAGATGAACGAGGTCGCCGGCATCCTCCGGCACGGCACGCCCCGGAGCCTCGTCATCCTCGACGAAGTGGGCCGCGGGACCAGCACCTTTGACGGCCTGTCCATCGCCTGGGCCGTGGCGGAGCATCTCCACGACGCGCCGAGCCTCCGGTGCCGGACCCTCTTCGCCACGCACTACCACCAGCTCACGGAGATGGCCGCCGCGAAGGAGGGCGTGAAGAACTACAACATCGCCGTCCGGGAGTGGGGAGACCGGATCATCTTCCTCCGGAAGATCATGGAGGGCGGGACGAACCGGAGCTACGGCATCCAGGTGGCCCGCATCGCCGGTGTGCCCGAGGAGGTGATCCTGCGTGCCCGGGAGATCCTGCACAACATCGAGAACGGCGAGTTCGACGAGGGCGGGATGCCCCGCCTCGCCCGGGGAAAGCGGGCGCCCCGGAAGGAGTCGAACCAGCTCAGCCTTTTCGCGGGTGTCCGGGATGACCTCCTGGAGGAAATCCGGGCGGCGGATCCCCTGAACATGACGCCGCTGGAGGCCCTGCAGCGCATCCAGGAGTGGAAGGAGCGCCTGGAAAAGGAGTAGGCGGCTGGATTACCGGAAAAAGTGAAGGCTCCGACTTTCCCCGCACCGGGCCGCCGGCGAGCCCGTCCGTCGCCATGCTGCAAAAGGAATCCATCGCTCCGCCGGGACCGGTTTCCCGGCGCTTGCCGGGATGCCCCCGGGCTTAACAAAAGAAGAAATCATCGTGAGGAGAACGCGTAAAGCCATGACCCACCCGAAACTTGTCGAATGCATGCTGCGCCCCGACTTCTATCCCCACCGGCCGGAGACGGTCGAGCTGGTCCAGACCCACATCTCCTATGTCTTCATCGCCGGCGGCGAGGTCTTCAAGGTGAAGAAGCCCGTGGACTTCGGATTTCTCGATTTCACCACACCGGAGAAGAGAAAATTTTACTGCGGCGAGGAGGTCCGGCTGAACCGGCGGCTGGCGGGTGACACCTACTTAGGCGTGGCGGAGATCCACGAGGGTCTGGACGGCGGCCTGTCTCTTTCCGGGGACGGGCCCGTGGTCGAATACGCCGTCCGGATGCGGCGGCTGCCCCAGGACCGGATGCTCAAAGGGCTGCTCCGGAATGGTGCCGTGGACATCTCCGTCATGGACGACGTGGCGCGAAAGGTTGCCGCGTTTCATGCCGCCGCCGAGACGGGCGGGCGCATCGACGAGGTGGGGGGAATCGACACGATCCGGCACAATCACGACGAGAATTTCGAACAGACGGCGAAGTATCGGGGGGTGACCATCCCGGTCCACCAGTGGACCTTCATCCGGGACTATGTCGCCTTTTTCATGGATCGGAACCGGGACCTGCTGCTCCGCCGGGTGTCGGAGCACCGGATCCGGGACTGCCACGGGGACCTGCACCTGGAGCACATCTGCCTGGCGGGGGAGATCGTCATCTTCGACTGCATCGAATTCAACGAGCGCTTCCGCTTCGAGGACACCGCGGCCGAGGCCGCCTTCCTCGCCATGGACCTGGACTACAACGGCTACCCGCCGTGGGCGGATGCCTTCGTGCAGGCCTATATCCGCCATTCCGGAGATGGTGACGTACGGAGGCTTCTCAATTTCTACAAATGCTACTACGCCTTTGTCCGGGGGAAGGTGGTCAGCTTCCGCCTCGACGACCCGGCCATCGGCGAGGAGGGACGCCGGGATGCCCGGGAGATGGCGGAGAAATACTTCGACTGGGCCTATACGTACGCCGCTCGACCGGAACGCCCCATGCTGATCCTGACGGCGGGGCTCATGGGGACAGGCAAGAGCGTTGTGGCAAGGCAGGTTGCTCCCCGCCTGGACGCGGTCGTCATTCAGATGGACGCCCTGCGCAAGGAGCTGGCGGGACTCAAGCCGGAGGAAAAGCGTCCCGAGGCTTTCGGCGCGGGCCTCTATTCGGAAGAGGTCTCGCGCAGGACGTATGAGGCCGCCCTGGACCGCGCTGCGGCGGCGATCCGGTCGGGCCGGTCGGCCGTCATCGACGGCTCCTACAAGAAGCGGGAGGAGCGCCTGCGGGCGCTGGAGGCGGCCCGGAACCTGGGAGCGGATTTTATCGTTCTGGAGTGCCGATGCGATGAAGAGAAGGTGCGGCAAAGGCTTGAGTCTCGGCAATTGGAGGCGGGCGAGCCCTCCGACGGGCGCTGGGAGATTTTCCGGCAACAGCAGGCGGACTACGACGCCGTCTCCGAACTGCCGAAGGAGTGCCACGGCATCGTGGAGACGGATGTCTCCCCGGCGGAGGCGGCCGACCGCGCGCTGCGCCGCCTTCGTTTCCCGGAGGAGTGAAGCCGGATCCGGGCGTGATAAGCGAGTGGTCCGTCCGCTTGACTGCGGCATGCCCGGCCGGCCCTCATGAAAAAGACATAAAAAAAGGAGCCTCTCGGGCTCCTTTCTGCATTTCTGCCGGCGGCCTGTCCCATGCAGCCGTTTCAGCCGCTTTGCTTTTCCTTGTTGTTCCGGTTCTGGTCCCCGTTCTTTGCCTTGTCTTTTTTCTCCTCTTTTTCTCTCTCTTTTGCTTCCTTAAGCCGCTTCTTTTCCTTTTCCTTCTGCTCCTCGATCTCCTGTGCCGCGGCGAGCTTTTTCGTCTCGGCGAGGTACCAGTTGAGCTTGTAGTCCAGCCCGAGGCCCGGATACTCCTTGGCAATGCCCTCAAACCGCCTCAGGGCGGCCTTGTATTTCTTCGTCCGGTAATAAAACTGGCCGACGTAAAACTCGTGTTCCGCCAGTTGCTGTTTGGCTTCCCGAAGCCGCTTTTCCGCCAGGAATGCAAATTTGCTGTTGGGGAACCGGGCGATGAGCCGTTCGAAGTCCTTTCTCGCCCTCAAGGCCTCCGACTGGTCCCGGTCGATGGTCGGCATCTGGTTGAAGTGGCACATTCCGATCTGGTACAGGACGTAGGGAATGTTCTCGTTGGTGGGATGCAGGTTGTAGAAGTCTGCGTAGGCCACCTCCGCCTCTGCATAGGACTTGTCGCTGAAGTGGGCGTCGGCGATGCCCATTTCGGCCAGAATGGCCAAGGGGCTCAGGGGGTAGACCTCCTTGAGCCGCTGGAACGATTCTATGGCCTTCTTGTAGCGGCCCTCCTGGTAGTCCTCGTACCCCCGGGCGTAGATTGCGTCCGGAGTGGAGCGGCTCATGTCCCTCTTTGTAAAGAGGCCTTTCACCCATCCGCAGCCCGTCGTCATGAAAATCAGGACGATCAGGATCAGCAGGACAGCCTGTCGTTTTCTCACATTATGCATCACAGCCCCTTCTTCACGAAGGTTTCCACCTTGTCCTTCGGCGCCAGCCCGATCAGGGTATCCAATACTTTCCCGTCCTTGAACAGGAGCAGCGTGGGAATGCTGCGGATCCCGTAAGTGGCGGATATCCTGGGGTTGTCATCCACGTTGACCTTGGCGAACCGGATCCGGTCCCCGTACGCCGCCGCGACTTCCTCCACAATCGGCCCGAGGGCCTTGCAGGGGCCGCACCAGGGCGCCCAGAAATCAACCAGGGCCGGCCTGTCGGCATGCAGGATTTCCTGATCGAAGTTATCGTCGCCGGCTTCGAAAAGTTTTCCTTCCGCCATGGCGTATCCTCCCTGTTTTTTCTGTGCCTATGGCATACAAAGAAAGAGGCTGTCAATCCCTTTGCCGCCGCACCGCGCGCGCATCGGGCATCCGTAAAGGATTCCTTGCCGGACAGGGCATTTCTGGGGTAATATCAACCTGCTTGGCCATTCTTCATCTGGAGGGAACGTCGTGCCGCCCCTGGGAATCATCTCCGGCCCCATGCTCCTCAAAAGCCATGTCCTGGGAAGGTTGAAGCCGAACATGGTGGAAACGCCCTTTGGACCCGCCATGGTCCTTCTCTCCGAAGACATCGCCTTTCTCCCCCGCCACGGCCTGGACGGGGAGCCCTACATCCTTCCCCACCGGATCAACCATGCGGCCAACATGGCCGCCCTCCGGGACCTGGGGGTCCGTCAGGTCGTATCGGCCAATTCCACGGGATCGCTGAAAGCGGCCTTTCCGCCGGGGACCCTGGTCGTACCGGACGATTACATCATGCTGGCCGCCTCACCGACGGTGTTCCACGACCGGCCGGTCCATGTGACCCCGGGGCTGTCGGAGGATCTCCGGGAAGAGCTGCTGTCGGCCGCGGCGGAGTGCGGCCTGGCCGCGATCGGTGGCGGCGTGTACTGGCATTCAACGGGTCCGAGGCTGGAGACGAAAGCGGAAGTCCGCATGGCATCCGCCTTCGCCGACATCGTCGGGATGACCCTGGGCGGGGAGGCTTCCGTGGCGAAGGAGCTGGGCCTCGATTACGCATCCCTCTGTTCCGTCGACAATTTCGCCCACGGGATCGGGGAAAAACCCCTGACCATGAAGGCAATCAGCCGATGCGCCCGGGAGAACGCCGAGGCCGTCGTGCGAATCGTCAAGAGGCTGCTGGAGAAAAGGAGGGGAAACGCATGAAATTTTCGAAGAAGGGCGACGGTGGGGAGACGAGTCTCCTGGGAGGACAGAGGGTGCCCAAATACGATCCCCGGCCGGAGACGTACGGAGTTCTCGACGAGGCCAGCTCCGTCATGGGGGTTGCACGGGCGATGACGGGGAACGTGAAAATCAAGGACATTCTGCTGGATGTCCAAAAAGACCTCCTCGTTCTGGGGGCGGAGTTGTCGGCCCTTCCGGAAGACCTGCCGAAGCTGTCCCGCCGCATCGGCCCGCAGGATGCGAAACGGCTGGAGGACCTCATCGACGAACTCCAGAAGGATGTGACGCTGGGAAGGGAATTCATCTATCCGGGGAAAACGGTCGTCTCCGCCCAGATCGACGTGGCCCGCACGGTCATCCGGCGAGCGGAGCGGAAGGCCGCCCTGCTCAAGGCGGAGGGTCTCGTGAAGAACGATGCCGTCCATGAATACATGAACCGGCTCGCGGACATGCTTTTCACGCTGGCTCGCTACGAGGAGCAGAACGGATAAGGCTGCCCCCGTCGGCTGGTGACCGGTGCCGGCCGGTGGTACAAGACTGCATTGGAAAGAGAAACCAACGATCGTGAAACGTGCAGCAGGACATCTAGTTCTCGGGCTGGTTCTCCTGGCCGGCCTGGCCCTCGCCGGAGTCCACAGCATCCTGCTTTCCAGCGCCATCGCCGAAGGGTTCTCCGTCGCCATTGCCTGCACGGTGTTCGCCATTGCCTGGAATGCCCGGCGGGTCCTGGACAATCATTTCTTCCTTCTCGTCGCCGTCTCTCTTCTGTCCGCGGCCGTCCTTGATTTCGTTCACATGCTTTCCCATCCGGGAATGGGCGTCTTCCCGGAGCATGGCGCCAATCTGCAGGTTCAGCTCTGGATCGCCGCCCGCTTCCTGGAGGGCCTGACGTTCGCGGTGGCTCCCGCCTTCGTCGGCCGCCGTCTTCCCGCCTGGGAGTCCCTTTTTCTTTACCTGCTGGTTACGGTCGCAGTCCTTTTCGCGGTCTTTACGCCCGGGGCCTTTCCGGAATGCGTCCGTGAAGGGTCCGGACCGACCCTCTTCCGGATCGCCGGAGGGTATGCCGTCGGTGGAACCCTTGCCGTTGCGGCGATTCTCCTTTTCCGGGTCCGGACGGCCTTTGACGGGATCGTATATCGACTGGTGATGGCCGCCATCCTGATCAAGGCGGTTCAGGAGACGGCGTTCGTTTTCGTCTCCGGCGTGTCCGGATACGCAGGCGTTCTGCAGCATTTCCTGAACATCGTTGCCTTGTGGCTGGTCTACCTGGCATTGATCGATACGGGGCTCAGGCGCCCCTATGACTTGCTGTTCCGCAGCCTCAAGGAAAGCGAGAAAGCCCTTCGCGGCTCGGAAGAGCAGTTCCGGAGACTGGCGGAGGAATCCATTGTCGGGGTTCTCGTCCTGCAGGACAACCGGATTCGCTACGCCAACCACCGCCTCATCGAGATGTTCGGCTATTTGCCGGAGGAGGTCATCAACCGCATGTCTCCGGCCGAAATCATCGTTCCCGAAGACCTTCCCATTCTGGAGGAGAACCTGCGGCGGCGCGTGGCCGGAGACAGAAATGTGATCCACACCCCCTACCGGGCGGTGCACAAGGACGGATCGGTGCTGAATGTGGAGGTCCACTCGGTCATGATCACCTATCAGGGAAGGGTGGCCATCATGGGAACCGTAATCGATGTGACGAATCACATCCGGGCCCAGGAGGCGGTCCGTTACATGGCCTACCACGATTCCCTGACGGGGCTGCCGAACCGTTCCCTGCTGCAGGACCGCGTCGATACGGCCCTTGCGGCCGCCAGCCGCGCAAACCGCCACGCGGCGCTGATGGTTCTCGACCTGGATCGCTTCAAGGAAGTGAACGACACCCTTGGACATGCCCTGGGAGATCAACTTCTGGTGGAGGTGTCGGGAAGACTCCGCCAGGCGGTTCGGGAAAGCGATACGGTGGCCCGTCTCGGAGGGGACGAGTTTGTGGTCTTTCTGCCGGAAATCCGGAAGGAGAAGGCGGCTCTCGTGGTGGCCGAAAAGATCGTCGAGTCTCTGGGGATGGATTTTGTCCTGGAAGGGCATCCTGTCCATACCTCTGCAAGCGTCGGGATCGCCCGTTTCCCGGAGGACGGAAAGGACGGCAGGACCCTGCTCAGGAAGGCCGACGAGGCGATGTACCGGGCAAAGGAAGCAGGCGGCAACCGGTATGAACAGGTCTCGACCTTTCAGGAGCCGGATGCAGGGAATCCGCCGGAGGAGATGCGGGATCTCCGGGCGGATTCTCTCTGACGGCGGGTCGGGGTGTGTCCGGACGCAGCGAGGTGCTCAGAAAGCACCGAGCTGGCAGGGCTTGATCTTGATCTTCAGGGTCTCGCAGATGGCGGCCACTTCCATCTTCGGGACGGCAAACCGGCGGGCGATTTCCCAGGAGTCGATGCAGGGCAGGCGCTCGTCGTGGAGGGCCGCCCGGATGGCCCTCTCGATGTCCGGCGGGGCCGCGAGGGCGGCATTCACAATCCTGCCCTGGGGATACCCAAAGAGACCGAGCTGGCACCGGGTGAGCTGGATGTTCAGCAGGTCCAGGTGCATACCGATCGTGGCCATGTCCTTCCGGAGATAATCCGCCATCTTAGCCGCGGCGGCGCAGGAGAGGGTTCCCTTCTCGGATGCGTTTCGCAGCGCCTCGGCGATTTCCGGGTCCGGTTCGGCATTCGGGTGCTTGTCTTTGAAGGAACTCTTGTTCTCGTGCTTCATGTCTCTCCCCCTGTTCTGCCCGACTGCTTGAGTGTGTGGGGCCGCGGTGAAAAATTCTTACCGTTGCTTTCCGTGTTCTCCTGCCGGTGACGGAAAGCCTGTCGTCAGTACTTCATGTAGTGAAACGGTTCAATGGCCGACAGGGCCTCCGTGTCCAGTGTCCGGAATCCGTTCTTTTCAACCAGTTTTTCTGCCTTGTCCATCTGGTCCACGTCCACCACGAACACGGCCTTTTCCCGGCTTTCCAGGACGAAGCCGTAGGCGTTGTTCACGTTGACGCCTTCCTTGAAGAGAAGCTGGGTGAGCCGGTCCAGCCCGCCGGGCCTGTCGTCGATAAGGATCGCCAGGACGGGCCTCAGTTTCACCATCATCCCTGCTTTGGTCAGGGCGGCCTGGGCCTCCTTGGGATCGTCCACGATCAGGTTGATGACGCCGAAGGTGTCCGTCGTGGCGATCGTGGTCGCCCGGATGCTGATCTTTGCCTTGGCCAGGACGGAGGTGACGGCGGCAAGCTTGCCGGGCTTGTTCTCCGCGAAAATGGAAAGCTGATGTGCGATCATGAAAAATCCTCCTTTTTCAATTTTCGCGGTTGTCGATGACCCGGACCGCTTTCCCCTCCGTCTTCGGGAGGCTGTCGGGTTCCACCAGGTCCACTTTCGGCGTGATGAGGATGTCGCTCTTGAGCTCCTCCACGATGCGGCGCCGCAGGGCCTCCAGGTGGCGAAGCTCGCCGCTGAAGTAATCCCGCTCCACCTCGACCTTGATGTGCATCAGGTCGTTGAAGCCTTCCCGCTCCAGGAGGATGACGAAATTCCGGCCGACTCCCGGGATCTCCATGAGCTTCTTCTCGATCTGGATGGGGAAGATGTTGACCCCTTTGAGGATCATCATGTCGTCGGTGCGGCCGGTGATCCGCTCGATACGGCGATGGGTGCGCCCACAGGGGCATTCGCCGGGGAGGATGCGGGTCAGGTCCTTCGTCCGGTACCGCATGACCGGCATGCCCTCCCGGAGAAGGGTAGTCATGACCAGCTCCCCCTCCTGGCCGTCCGGGACAGGCCGGAGGGTAACCGGATCGATGATCTCGACGATGAAGTTGTCCTCCCAGATGTGCATCCCGTTCTGCTCGGGACACTCGAAGGCCACGCCGGGTCCGTTCATCTCCGAAAGGCCGTAGGAGTTGAAGGCCTTGAAGCCGTAGAATTCCTCAATTCGCTTCCGCATTTTTTCCGAGTGGGGCTCCGCGCCGATGAAGGCCATGCGGACTTTCGTATCCTTCGCCGGCTTGAGGCCGAGCTCCTCGAAGACGGTGTAGAGGTGCAGGGCGTAGCTGGGGATGATATGGATGGCCGTCGTGTCGAAGTCCCGCATGAGCTGGATCTGGCGCTTGCTGTTGCCCGCCCCGGCGGGGATCGTGAGGGCACCGACCCGCTCCGCCCCGTAATGGAAGCCCAGGCCGCCGGTGAACAGGCCGTAGGTCATCATGTTCTGGAAGACGTCGCTTTTTCGGAGCCCCGTCATGTACATGCAGCGGGCCACCAGGTTCGTCCAGGCGTCGACGTCGCTCTTCGTGTGGAATATGACGGTGGCCCGGCCCGTGGTCCCCGAGGACGAGTGCATGCGGATCAGATCGTCCTTCGGAACGGCCAGGAATCCGTAGGGCCAGTTTTCCCGGAGGTCGTCCTTGGTGGTGAAGGGGATTTTCTGCAGATCGTCGAGGGTGCGGATGTCCTCCGGGTGGAGGCCCGCATCCGAGAAGGCTTTCCCGTAATAAAAGGATTGGACGGCCCGTTTCGCGGTTTCCCGGAGCCGCTCCAGCTGAAGGGCCGCCAGTCGTCCGCGGTCCATCGTTTCCAGTTCTTTTTCCCAGTACATCGCTTGCCTCCCGCTGATTGTCCGTGAAAAATTCCTACAAGAGGGACGGTGTTTTCGCAAGACAATTCTCCCTTGAACGCCGTTGATGCAGGCAGTTGAAGGTCCGGGCGATGCCGGAGGGCCGATGTGCAAAACCATCGGGTCCGCCGGGCATCGTACCGATTGATGGCAAGCAGGCAGAAACGGGTTTTCCGGGGTCGTCCACGGTTGACATTGATTGCGATACAAACTAATGTCACCGGACAGTAGCGAGGGATGGGATCGAATGGAAATCAGATTCGGCAAATATCGGCAGACGCTTTCAACCGTGAGGATGAAATCCATCGGGCGCTGGATTGTTCTGGGGATCACGGTCGGGGTGGTTTCCGGGCTGGGAGCCATGCTCTTCAATTATCTGCTGATAAGCGGGACCCGGTTCTTCATGATGGATCTCGTTGCCTGGATGACCCCGGAATCCTACCAGTCCGTTCACATCCTCGGTTTTCCACCGGCTCGATGGCTGATGATCGTCATCCCGGCCCTGGGCGGATTGATTTCCGGATTCCTGGTTTACCGGTTTGCCCCGGAGGCGGAGGGTCACGGGACCGACGCCATGATTGACAGCTTTCACCGGAAGGGAGGGGCGGTCCGCCCGCCGGTTCCGGTCATCAAGACCATCGCCTCGGCGATCACCATCGGTTCCGGAGGGTCCGCCGGCAAGGAAGGTCCCATCGCCCAGATCGGTTCCGGCTTCGCCTCCATTCTGGCCGCTTTTCTCAAGATGGACGAGCCGAGCCGCCGGCTTATGCTTCTCGCCGGCGCCGCGGGAGGAATCGGTGCCATCTTCAAAGCACCGCTGGGAGCCGCACTCTTTGCCGTGGAGGTGCTCTACCGGAAACCGGAATTCGAGTTCGAGGGGATCATCCCCTGCATCATATCCTCCATTGTGGCCTTCACCGTCTATTCCCTCCATACCGGATATGGTACGATCTTCACCATTCCCAACCTGGCCCCCGTGACCGCCCCGGTGGAGCTCCTGCTCTACGGAATCTTCGGCATCCTTTGCGCCGCCGTGGGGTATGTCTATGTCCGGGTTTTCTATGGCATGCGCGACCTTTTCACCGGCTGGCTCCGGATGAACAAGATCTACCGGCCCGCCATCGGCGGATTGCTGCTGGGTGTTCTCGCGTTCTTCCTGCCGGAGGTCCTGGGTGGTGGCTACGATTGGATTCAATCCGCCATTGACGGAAAGATGGCGATGCTTATGATGCTGATTCTGGTCTTTGCCAAGATCGTCGCTACGTCCCTTACGATCGGCTCGGGCGGGAGCGGGGGCGTCTTCGCGCCTTCGCTCTTCATCGGGGCCATGCTGGGGGGGGCGTACGGCCATTTGTGCGGAAGCATCTTCGATCCGTTGTCCCTTCATCCCGGCGCCTTCGTCCTGGTGGGAATGGGAGGGTTTTTTGCGGGGGTGGCCAAGGTTCCCATCGCTTCCCTGATCATGGTGGCGGAAATGACCGGCGGCTACAGCCTGATCGTGCCCCTCATGATCGTTTCGACGATTTCCTATCTCCTGCTGGGCGACGTCTCGCTTTACGAGAAACAGGTGCCCGCACGCATCGATTCGCCTGCCCATCTTGGCGATTTCGCGGTGGATATGCTCGAGCACGTCACCGTGTCGGATGCTGTGCCTCCGGACCGAAAAGTGGAGACCATTCCGGAGGGCTGCCGTTTCGATGCCCTTCTCCAGCGGATGGTCGATTCCACGCAATCCAATTTTCCAGTCGTTGACGCAGCAGGCCGTCTGACGGGGATCCTCTCCATATCGGATGTGCGCCGGGTCATGCTGGATGAGGAACTTCACAACCTGGTCGTGGCGAAGGATGTTGCAACGGATCATGTCTTCACCGTGAACCCCGGCGACGACCTGAAGACGGTGCTCCGGATGATGACGAAAGCGGAAATCCGTGAACTGCCCATCGTGGATCCCCGCGACCCTGGAAAGGTGATTTCCATGATCAGCCGCAAGGACATTATTCGAATCTACTATGATCAGATCGAAAAGATCAAAGCGGGCAGGAACGGCCAGACAACGGGATTGACCTGACCACCTGGGAGCGGAAAAAGAAAAGCAGAGCAGGGCTGGACGAACACAGAAAGAATGAGGAGGCTGTATGTCCCTGACCTGTGACACCCTGCTCTGCCGAAGGGGTCTTACCGTTGCCTGTCCAGAGCGGCGCTTTGAGGATGTTCCCTTTTCAGGACATGGATCGCAACCACTCCGTCTTCCGGGGCTCCGTAAAAAATGAGCCGAAGGCGGTTTCTACTGATGATGTAACCGATGTTGACCGTGCGGTCCGAGAGCAGGACGGTCAAAAAACGCCCCTGGTCATCCAGTGTTCCGCGGAACTTCCGCCAGGCCGGTGCCTGGTCGTCGGTGGCGAGGCGTCCGCTGAACTGGCGGTTCGACTGGCTCTCGATCTCCATCAGAAACGTTGAAGGGACGGGGGCGAAACCCGTTTGGTCCGCCCTTAGCGTTGAACATCCCGTCCAGCTCCCCCGCAGGTCCGGGATCGCATAATCCGCCGGGACGGCTGTTCCGGAAAAGAAGCCGAGAAGGAAAACCAGGAATAATATGGAGACACGACGTTTCATATGGATTTATTTCATTTTACCGGGCCTTGGTTGACGGATCAGGCCCATGCTGCTATATAATTTCTATACAAACGATTTGATCTGCAACTAACAGATTGCCGTTCTGCCTGCAACCCCTTTTTTGAGGTTTCTCTTTTGGACAAAAAGCACCGGGCCATCGCGGACATCATCGATAACGTGAGAAGAATCTTTCAGATTCTAAACGAACAGTCCAAGAAGATCGAGCGGGAAACCGGTCTGACGGGGCCGCAGCTCTGGACGATCAAGGCCATTGACGAGTCCTCGCCTGTGCGGGTGCTCGACCTGGCCCGGCGCATCTACCTTCACCCCGCCACGGTGGTCGGCATCCTGGATCGCCTGGAGACGCGGGGTTACCTGTTGCGGAAGCGGTCCGAAGAGGACCGGCGTGTTGTATGGTTGGAACTGACGGAAAAGGGGAAGGACCTTCTCTCATCGGCGCCCGAAGTGGCCCAGGGGCTTCTCGCCTCGGGACTCGAGACGCTGGGGGAGGGCAAACTCCGGGACATCAACCATGGACTCATACAACTGGTTGAAATATTCGGCGCCCAGACCGTGCCGCCACAGCTGATCCGGTCACCGGAATGGAATGTGCCGGCGAAGGAACATCCATCACTTGACCAGCGGAAGAGGGAACCATGAATGTCCTGACACGAGCCGGGTGATCCCGGGAAGAGGCGGAAAGTCCTCGCTTTCCTTTTCACTCCCACTCCCGACCACGCCCGCGTCGTCTCATCATCAGGATAACAAGCGTTTTCCGTTCAACGGTTGCCTGGAATCCCTCCGGGGGGGATCCCGTGTAAGAAGGCCGATCCCGGTTCCGGCAACGAAAAGGCATTCCCTTATGAAATGGATCGTGTTCACGGATCTCGACGGAACGCTCCTGAATCAAGACGACTATTCCTGCGAAGCGGCCCGCCCGGTGGTGGAACGCATTCAGCGTGAAGGGATCCCGCTGATCATTGCCTCCAGCAAGACCCGGGCGGAAATCGAAGTGATCCAGGAGGAACTTGCGTTCAAGACGCCCTTCATCGTCGAGAATGGAGGAGGCATCTACTTTCCGGGGGGCTATCGGGGGATTCCGTTCAAACCGGGGGCCGAGCGGGAGCCTTATTTTGTCATCCGCCTGGGACTGGCATACGGGAAGATCCGGGAGTTTGTCGCCCGGGTGCGCCAGCGGATCCCCCTTCATGGATTCGGTGACATGACCGTCGATGAGGTGGCCCGCCTGACGGACCTTCCCCCGGAGAAGGCGCGGCTGGCAAAGGAAAGGGAATTCTCCGAGCCCTTTCTCCTGGATGAAGCGGAACGAATCTCCGAACTGACGGCCCTGGCGGAGGAGAGCGGGCTTTCCATCACCCGTGGCGGCCGCTTTTATCACCTTTTCCGGCGTGGCCAGGACAAGGGAACGGCCGCCCGGTTCGTGAAGGAGATTTTCCGGAGAACCTGGAATGATGAAATCCGGACGGTCGGCCTGGGAGACAGCCTGAACGATTTGCCCCTGCTCATGGCTGTGGATTGCCCGGTCCTGATTCCGTCACCGGGAGGGAGGAACCTGGCGATATCCCTCCCCGGTCTTGTCCGGGCGCGGGAACAGGGCAGTCTGGGTTGGAAGCAGTCGGTCGAGGAAATCCTGGGTTGGGCCGGGACCTTCGACAGCAAGATCACCGAAAACGGACGGAATGTGCAGGGCGGCGGCAGAACAGGGGATGGCCCCGGCGGAAGGGAGATACCATGAATCCGGACCAGCGTTTCAGCACGGCATTGAGGATCGGAGTGAGGAGGCAGATCGAGCACCTCGGAAAGGCGGATGTTGTTATCGGGATCCCCTGCTACCAGAGCGGGAAAACCGTCCAACACGTTCTGGAGATGGTTTTTCACGGACTGGCCACGCATTATCCCAATGCCAGCTCCCTGATCATGGTTTCCGATGGGGGATCCACCGATGACACCCGGGAGATCGCCGATATGTTTGACGAGAAGACGTTCCGGATTGTGAAGGTTGTCACGATCTATCGCGGGGTCCCCGGCAAGGGATCGGCCTTGCGGGCGATCTTCGAGGCCGCCGACTTTCTCCGGCCCAGGGCACTGGCCGTCTTCGACTCCGACCTGGTCTCCATCTCGCCCCAATGGGTCCGGAATCTCCTGGAGCCGGTCTTCGAGGGGTACGACTTCGTCGCCCCCGATTATGATCGATTCAAGCTGGACGGGACCATTACCAACACGATCGCCCACAACCTGACGCGTGCTCTTTATGGCCGGCGGATCCGCCAGCCCATCGGCGGCGACTTCGGGCTGTCGGGTGCCATGGCCAGGCACTTTCTGAGACAGAATGTCTGGGAGACCGATGTGGCCCGCTTCGGGATCGACATCTGGATGACCACCACGGCCATTGTCGACGGCTTCCGCCTCTGCCAGGCCAAAATGGGCGTGAAGGTCCACGACCGGAAGGATCCTGCGGCGGATCTGAGCCCCATGTTCCGGCAGGTTGTGGGGACAATTTTTCAGATGATGGAAACCCATGACGCGTTCTGGAAGGGTATCCACGGGTCCAGTGATATCCCGACGGTCGGGACGAGCGACGGGGGAACGCCCGAGGCGTTCACGGTCAACCAGGAAGCCCTGATCGAGTATTTCCGGGTCGGTTTCTTCCACTTTGGAGAAGTTTGGCGGCAGATCGTCGAGGAGGCGGATTTTGCCATCATCCGGGACCTGGCGGAAAATGGCCGTGCATCCCGGTTCCTTCTGCCCATCGAGACCTGGGTGCGGATTGTCTACCGCTATGCCTCGGCCTTCCATGCCGCTCCGCGGCAGCGGATGAAGCTCCTCGATACGATGATTCCCCTTTACAATGCGCGGGTCGCCTCTCTCATCCTGGAACTGGAGGATGCGGATGCGGACCGGGCGGAGAAGCTGTTCGCGGACCAGGCGCGGACGTTCGAGGAAATGAAACCCTATCTCCTGGAACAGTGGAATAAGACATAAGGAGGAAAAGCCATGTCCGATTTCTATCAGCACGGTATGATCACTACACTTCAGAAGTTGAGGGAGCGGCCCGCGGGAGAACTGAACGAGGAGCTCATGGCCATTGCCCGACGGAGGAAGACTGTTCTCCTCCTGCCGGCCCTCATCAGCGAGTTCGACACGCCGTCCATGCCGGTCATCCTGGAGGAGCTGAAAAAGATCACGTTCCTGCACAAGATTGTTCTCTCCCTCGACCGGGCGGACGAGGCGGATTTCCGGCGTGTCCGGCGCCTGCTCTCCGAACTGTCGACGGACGTCCGGATCGTCTGGCACGACGGCCCCCGCATGCAGGCCCTCTATGATGAACTCCGGGGCAGCGACTTCAATCTCGACACCCCCGGAAAGGGACGCTCCGTCTGGATGACGATCGGATACATCCTCGCGGACGAGAGTGTCTATGCCATGGCGCTTCACGATACGGACATCCGGAACTACCGTTCGGAGATGCTGGCCCGCCTGGTCTATCCCGTCGTTCATCCGGCCGTTGATTTCGAGTTCAGCAAGGGATATTATGCCCGCGTAACCGACCGGCTCTACGGCCGGGTGACGCGGCTCTTTTACACGCCGCTGATCCGGGCGCTGAAGCGGATCCTGGAGTACAATGCGTTTCTCGAATACCTGGGCAACTTCCGTTATCCCCTGTCGGGAGAGTTCGCGTTTATCTCCACCCTCGCCCGGGGCATGCGCATCTCCCCCACCTGGGGCCTGGAGGTTTCCCTCCTCTCCGAGGTGTACCGGCGCGCGTCGGTCAACCGGATCTGCCAGGTGGAGATCGCCGACACCTATGAGCACAAGCATCAATCCCTGGACCGGCAAAAGCCGGACGACGGGTTGATCCGGATGGCCACGGACATCGCCGAGGCCCTCTTCCGGGTCTTGAGCCAGGACGGCATCGTCATGAGCCAGGCGTTCTACCGGACCCTGTGCGCCGCCTACATCGAGGAATCCAGGGTCACCGTGGAGAAGTATCATGCCCTTTCCCTCATCAACGGGCTCGTGTACGACCGGCACAGTGAGATCGAAGCCTCCGAGGCCTTCGTCGGATCCCTTCGCCGCGCGCAGGAAAAATTCCAGGCGGATCCGGTCGGCATTCCACTGATGAGCGCCTGGGTGCGGGTTGCCGCGGCAATCCCGGATTTCTCCAGCCGGTTGACGGAAGCGGTCGATCGGGACAACGGATAGGGGGCCGGGCGCGGGATGCATCGCTATGGTTCGATGTTTTCCCTGGTTGGAAATGGAAAAGCCGCCGGGATCCGGCCGGGACATCTCCCGATTCCTCAAGAGGTGAGAAATGAAGCACAAAAGAACCATCGAAATGCTGTCGGCGGCCTGCGCGATCCTGTTCTTCGCGGCCGCCCTCGGAGGATGTGCCGGAACGAGCCTTTACAGCATCGACATGCGGTACATGCCCACAAAACCGATCACGGTCCAGGAGCGGCCCTGCGGGGACCGGCTGGTGGCCGTGGCGGCCCTCCGTGACGCCAGGCCTTCCGGAGATCCCCTGCGGATCGGAACGGTGATCGAGGCCGGGGAGAAGCGGATCCCGGTCCTTCCGGAGCGGGTGACCGCCGGGGAGGCCGTTTCATCGGGCATCCGCTCCTATCTCCTGCGCTCCGGCTGCTCCGTGGCGAGGATCTCGCCGTCCTGGGACCTTCGCGCGGAGACGATCCGGCCCGAGTGGGGAGACGTCCTGGTAGGGGGAACCATCGACACCCTGGAAGTGACCTGTGACCGCTCGAATCGCCTCAATCCCGTCAACCTTTACCAGGCGAAGGTCAAGCTGACGCTGGTCATGGCCGACATCAAAAGCGGGAAGATCGTTCATCGAACGACGGTGGAGAGCACCGCCTCCCTCAAGGACCTCGGCTTCTCCCGGGAAACCCTGCAGGCCCAGTTGAACGGCGCCCTCACCGACGCCATCGAGAGGATCGTCGACCGGTCCCGGAAATTGTATCCCGGCATGAACTGAAATTCGGAGCCTGGACCATGGAGCGCATTGCGGGAATCGTGCTGTCGGGCGGCAAAAACACCCGGATGGGAGCCAACAAGGCCTTCCTGACGGTGGAAGGGGAGCGGATGATCGACCGGGCCGTCCAGATCCTTCGGGATGTCTGTGACGAGATCCTGGTCGTGACGAACGAGCCCCTGGAGTACCTGGATCTTGGCGTCACCGTGGTGACGGACATTTTCAAGGGAATGGGGCCCCTGGCGGGCATCCATTCCGGCCTCTTTCACGCCGGGGCTCCGCGGGCCTTTGTCTGTGCCTGCGACATGCCGTACCTGGACGCCCCGTTTATCCGCTACCTGGTGTCCCTGGCGGAGGGATACGACATCGTCGTTCCCTGCCGGGGAGATCGCCCGGAGCCCCTGCATGCTGTCTACAGCCTGAAATGCCTGCCTGTCATACGGAGTCTCCTGGAGCGGAATGAACGGAAAGTAACGGGATTTTACAAAGGATTTCACATCCTGACGGTCGGAGAGGCGGAAACCGCGCCGTTCTTCGCCGGTCAGGACCCCTTCCTCAATGTCAACACCCGGGAACAGCTCCGGGCCTTGGGCCGTCAACCGTCCGCGCCGGGAAGCCGCACCTGAATGCCGGATGCGTGGCACCGCGTCTTCTTCCATCCCCTGTCCAGGCGGCAATTTCCCTTAATCCTTGACAAAGACTCCCCGCTTGGCTATCGTCGCGACCAATTATCTATGAGAGGAGAGGGGGGTATCGCATGAGTGATAACAAGGTTTTCGGTATGCCGGCGGAATCAGGCCGCTGGATCTTCGTTGTTCTCGGATTCATCATCAACATCTGCCTCGGGAGCGTGTACGCCTACAGCGTGTTCCGGGGGCCCGTCCAGAAGCTCCTGAACGCCAGCGCCACGGAAGCGGGAATGCCGTTCATGATCTTCCTGGCCCTTTTTGCCGTCATGGTCTTTTTCGGCGGCCAGATCATCGCCAAGCTGGGCCCCCGGAACCTGGGCATCCTGGGCGGCGTGATCGTCGGCGTGGGCTGGATCATGGCCAGCCAGTCGACAAGCATTAACATGCTCACCATTACCTATGGCCTCATCGGCGGCGCAGGCGTGGGGCTCGCCTACGGAGTGCCCCTGGCGGTCGTGGGACGCTGGTTCCCCGACAAGCGAGGCTTGGCCCTGGGTCTCACCCTGGCCGGCTTCGGCGGATCGCCCTTCGTTTCCGCCAATGTGGCGGCGGCCCTGATCAAGGCCGTCGGCCCCATGGAAACATTCATGTACATGGGAGCGGCCTTCCTGGTCATCGTTGCTGTGTGCTTCCTGCCCTTCCGCTACCCGAAGGACGGATGGGTCCCCGCGGGCTGGAAGGCCCCGGCCGCGGCAGCGGGCGGTGGAAACGACTTCGCCATGGGTGAAATGGCAAAGACCACCACGTTCTACGGCCTCTTCCTCTGCTACACCATCGGCTGTCTCGCGGGCCTCATGGCCATCGGCATCTCCAGCTCCGTGGCCCAGGAGATCATCAAGATCAACGCGGCAACCGCCGCCACGCTGGTGGGTGTCTTCGCCATCTTCAACGGCGTGGGCCGGCCGCTCTTCGGCGTCCTGACAGACAAGCTCTCACCCAGGATAGCCGCCATCATCTCCTTTGTCATCATCCTCGTCTGCTCCCTGGGCATGCTTACGGCGGGTGAAGGCAGCGTGACCATGTATGTCGCCTGCTTCGTCGGCTTCTGGCTCTGCCTGGGCGGCTGGCTTGCCATTGCCCCGACGGCGACGACCACCTTCTTCGGCGTGAAGAATTACGCCAGGAACTACGGCCTCGTGTACTTCGCCTATGGCGTGGGGGCGATCCTCGGCGGCATCATTTCCGGGCAGGCAAAGGACGCCTTCGGCTCCTATGCCATTGCCTTTTACCCCACGGCCGGGCTCGCGGTGCTGGGCATCATCATCGCCTTCTTCATGATGAAGCCGCCCAAGAGATAACCCGGGCTGCAGAACACCGGCGCCGGCCCCGAGGCCGGCGCTTTTTTTTGCCCGATTCGGATTGACAAGGCATCCCCTCTTCCCTATCATCGGGCTCACTTCAAACCGGTGGTTTCCATGACGATCCAGGACGTTTTCCAGCATTACGCCGGCGATCTCCGGCAGGTCGAGGCCTTCATGGAGCGGGAGTTCCGCTCCGAGGTGGCTCTGATTCCGGAGATCTCGCGCTACCTGATCGGAAGCGGCGGGAAGCGTTTCCGGCCCCTGCTTCTGATTGCCTGCGCCAACCTCAGCGGATACAGGGGCGAACGATGCGCCCGCCTTGCCGCGGTCCTGGAGTTCATCCACACCGCCACCCTTCTCCACGACGACGTCATCGACGAGGGACAGCTCCGCCGGGGCAAGGCATCGGCCAACACCGTCTGGGGCAATGCGGCGAGCGTACTCGTCGGCGACTTCCTCTATTCCAAGTCCTTCCGCATCCTCTCGGACGACGGGAGCATCGACGTGCTCCGCCTGATGTCGGAGACAACGAACATCATGTCCGAGGGGGAGGTCTTTCAGCTTATCCGGAGCGGGGACGTCCGCATCACGGAAGAGGACTATCTGACCATCATCGAGAAGAAGACGGCCATCCTCATGGCGGCGGCCTGCGCTATCGGCGGGATTCTGGGCGACCGGGGGGCGGCGGGTGTGGAGGCGCTCCGGCGCTTCGGCCTTCTCCTGGGCATGGCCTTCCAGATGACCGACGACACCCTGGACTACATGGCCGAGGAGGCCCTCTTCGGCAAGACCATCGGCAAGGACCTCCAGGAGGGAAAGCTGACCCTCCCGCTGATTGCCGCACTTGCCCGCTGCCCCGAAACGGAGCGCAACCGGGTCGTCGGACTGGTTGAGGAGATGAAGCGGTCGGGCGGCGCCGACGGAGTCGGGGAAGTGGTGGATTGCATCCGCCGTAACGACGGCATTTCCTATACCCTCGGAAAGGCGGAGGCGTTCGTGGCGGAGGCGAGGGCATGCCTGGACGGGTTCGATTCCTCAGAGGCCAGGCAGCATCTGCTCGCCATCGCCGGGTTTATCCTGGAACGGCGGACCTGATTCGCCGGAAAACACGTTTCCGGATATCCGTCATCCGATCATCGCCGGGAGGCGACAGAGGCCGGACCGTTCCGGCGGCGGCGTTTCGCGGTCCCTCTTCAGGGCGGCGGGCAGGAATTCCAGGATGTCCCGGGCGGTGATGCCGTCTTCCCCCTTTGCGTCCGCCGCCAGGTCCCCCGCCAGGCCGTGGAGGAAAACCCCCTTCCGGACGGCCTCTTCCATCGGCAGGCCCATCCCGAACATGGCGGCGATCGTTCCCGTGAGGACGTCTCCCGACCCCGCCGTGGCCATCCCGGCGTTTCCGCTCAGGTTGACGAAGACCCGGCCGTCGGGGCAGCCGATCAGGCTGTGGGCGCCCTTCAGGACGATGATGGATTTCAGGTCCCGCGCTGCGGCCTGGAGGACGGCGATCCGGTTCCGGCGGATGTCGGCCGCAGTTTTCCCCGTTAATCTGGACATCTCGCCGGGATGCGGCGTCAAAACCGTCGGCGCCTTCCGCTTCCGAAGGATTCCCGGATCCACCGCCAGGGCCGTCAGGCCGTCGCCGTCGATCAGGACGGGTTTCCCGATCCCCTTGACCAGCTCCCGCACCAGTGTCTGTGTCTCCGCCGCCAGGGAAAGGCCCGGTCCCAGGACCACCATGTCCACCTTCCCGGCAACGGCCAGGATGTCCGCCTTGCTCCTCCGGGAGAGGCTGCCGGAGGCCGTCTCCCGCTGGGGGGTGAAGACGGCCTCGGCGGCGCCCTGCGCCAGGAAAGGCACGATCGAGGCGGGAGCCGCCAGCCGGGCATAGCCTCCGCCGGCCTTGAGGAACGACAGGGCGGCAAACTGGGGTGCCCCGAGGTAGCCCGCGGCTCCGGCGATAAAGAGGGCGTCCCCGACGGCTCCCTTGTGGACCTCCGGGTCCCGGGGCGGCAGGGGGATGAAACCGTTCAGGGCGATCTTCAGTTCCTCCCGGCCGGTCAGCTCCGGCGGAAAGGAGATGCCGGAGACAAAGATCTCTCCGCAGTGGCCGAACCCCGGGTAGAGAATGTTTCCCGGCTTCGGGAGCCCGAAAGTAACCGTCCAGGAGGCCTTCACGGCGGTGCCCATGATTTCTCCCGTGTCGCCGTTGACGCCGGAAGGGATGTCCAGGCTGAGGGTCTTTCGTCCGCTGTCGTTGATGAGATCGATGGCCTCCCGGTAGAGACCGGACACCTCCCGGTCGAGACCGGTGCCGAGCAGGGCGTCGACGACGGCGTCTGCATGGACGATGTATTTTCGGATCTCCAGGAGGTCGTCCGCGGGGCGCATGTCCACGGGCAGGCGCCGGAGAATCCCGAAGTTCGTCACCGAGGCCCCCCGGAACCGGCCCGGATCGCCCAGGAGGAAGACCTTGGGGATCCCGCCCAGGGAATGGATCTTCCGGGCCACGACCAGCCCGTCCCCGCCGTTATTCCCGCTTCCGCAGAGGACGACGAATCGTTTCCCGGCCACGCCGACCCGACGCTCCAGAAGGGCGACCGCGGCCAGTCCCGCATTTTCCATCAGGATCTCTTCCGGAATTCCCAGCTTCTCGATCGCCCACCGGTCCATCGCCCGGATCTCTTCGACCCCCGCCACTTTCATTGCAACGTTCCTTTCAACGCATTCCCTGATTGTAACCCTCCTCCCGGAAGGTCATCTTCAATTCGTGGATGCCGCCGCCGCTGCGCCGCTCGATCTCGAAGCCGCCCTTTTCAAAGACGTGGAGCATCGGCTCGTTCCCCGCCACGACGGTAGCGGTGAAGCCAAGGAGACCCTGGCGCTTGGCGAGGAACGTCAGGTACGAAAGGAGCTCGATGCCGATTCCCCGGTTCTGCTGGTCGTCCCGTACGGCGAAGGCCACTTCTGCAGAGTGGCTGTCCGGCTCGATGTAGTAGCGGCCCACGCCCACGATGGTCTCCTTCTCTTCCGTTCCGGTCACGGCCAGGATGGCCATCTCCCTGGTGTAGTCGATGATCACCAGAGGCTGCAGCCGCTCATGGGGCATGTCCTTCCGGGACGAAATGAAGCGCCGGTACATGCTCTGCTCCGACAGGGAGTAGATGAAGTCTTTCAGGCGCGGCTCGTCGCTGATCTTGATGGGCCGGAAGTAGATGTTGAAGCCCTTCCTGGTGGTCCGGTAGGACTCCAGGTGTTCCGGATACATCCCCCGCTCCCCGGGGATATAGGCCTGGTCGCGGTATACGAGGCCGGCCTTCTTCGCCTCCTCCATCAACCGGGCACGGAACTTCGGATGAGCGATGCCGATGAGCTCCATGGCCCGCTCCCGGACGTTCTTCCCGTGGAGATAGGCGATGCCGTACTCGGTCACCACGTACTGGACATCCCCCCGGATGAGGGTGGCTCCCGCTCCTTCCCTGAGGAACGGCACGATCCGTGAGATCATTTCTGCCGAGGCGGTGGACTGGAGGGCCAGGATGGTCTTTCCGTTCCGTGACAGGGAGGCGCCTCGCATGAAGTCCGCCTGTCCCCCGATCCCGCTATAGAATCGGCGGCCGATGGACTCCGCCGTCGCCTGCCCCGTCAGGTCGATCTCCAGGGCGCTGTTGATGGCTACCATATTATCCTGCCGGGCGATGACGAGAGGGTTGTTCGTGTAGTCGATGGCTTTGAACTCGACGGCGGGATTGTCGTGGATGTACTCGTAGGTTTCCCGGTGGCCCATGCAGAAGGTGGCCACGGTCTTCCCGCGGTCGACGGTCTTCCGGGAATTGTCCACGACGCCCCGGCGCATCAGGTCCGCGATCCCATCGCCCAGGAGCTCCGTGTGGATCCCCAGGTGCTGCTTGTCCCCCAGGTGGGTGAAGACGCCGTTGGGCAGGCTCCCCAGTCCCACCTGGATCGTGTCCCCGTCCTGGATCAGCTTCGAGACGTAGCGGCCGATGCGCTGGATGATCTCGGTGTCGGTCTCGGGGGCGTACTCCAGGAGAGGCTCGTCGTGGGGCACCAGGAAATCGACGTCTTCCACGTGGAGGAATCCGTCTCCGTGAACCCGCGGCATATGCCGGTTCACCTGGGCCACGATCAGGCTGGCCTGATCCACGGCGGCCTTGACGATGTCGACACTGACTCCCAGGCTCACGTACCCGTGGTCGTCGGGCGGCGAGACCTGGATCAGGGCGATGTCCACGTTGGCCAGCCCCCGGTAGAACAGCTCCGGAACCTTGGAGAGGGATATGGGCGTATAGTCCGCCACGCCCTGGTTGACGGCGTCCCGGGTGGTTTCGCCGATGAAGAAGGAATTGTGGCGGAAGTTCTGCCTGAACCGCTCGTAGGCGTAGGGTGCAACGCCCAGGGTCCGGATGTGGAGGACCTCTGCGTCGAAGAAGGCCTTCGGGTGGGCCTTGACGTACCGGATCAGGGAATGGACCAGGTACTGCGGCTCTGCGCAGGCGGAGCCTACGAAGATCACATCACCCCGGTGGATATGGCCGAAAATCGCCTCTTCCGGGGCGAATTTCTCCGGGTGCCGCTCTTTCCAGGTCTCCAGCGTGCTCATGATCCTTCCTCTTCCAGTACGTCCCGGAGCTTCCGGGGATCCGTGACCGGTTCCCGGCAACTGAAATGCCGGCACACGTAAACCGCCGCCTTGCCTCCGACCGGTTTCATGTCCTTCACGAAGGGGGCGATCTTCCCGATTTCCCCGGCGCCTCGCCCCGCCGGCCGGAGCAGGATCGTCCCGCCGGGAAGATACCGCTCACGGACGACCGTCAGCAGGGCCGCCGTGTCCGGGGCGGCGGGGTCTCCGACAATGACGATTTCATAGGATGGATTGGTGAGAAAGTCCAGCGCCGCCATGAGCATGGTATAGGCCGAGGGCATCGCGGCAACAGCGGAAGAGAAACAGCGCAGGATCCGCACGGCCCGCTCCTCATGGCCGCTCTCGCCGGTGAGCCGGCCCAGGAGGGCCAGGTTCAGCGCCGAGACAGAGTTGCCCGACGGGATGGCACCATCGTAGATCTGCTTTTTACGGACCAGGAGGTCGCGGTTTTCCGCGGGGGAGAAAAAGTATCCCCCCAGGCGGTCGTCCCAGAAACGGCGGTCCTGCTCCACCTGGAGGCGGATCGCCGCCGCCAGGAGGGACGGGTCCAGAAAGGCCTGGTAGCCCTCGATGAGCCCCCGGATAAGGAAGGCGTAATCGTCCACGTTGGCGGAGATGGCCGCTTCCCCGTCCCGCCAGCGGTGGAGCAGCATCCCGTTGCTGAGCATCGTCTCCGAGAAGAAGGCCAGGCAGCGCCGGTAGGCCTGGGCACAGCGGGAGTCGCCGGATGCCGCCGCCCTGGCCAGGGCGGCCAGCATCAGGCCGTTCCAGTCCGTCAGGACCTTGTCGTCCCGGTGGGGGCGGGGCCGTTTCTCCCGAGCGGCGAAGAGCGTCCGCCGGGCCTTTTCCAGATCGGGCGGCAGTTCCGCCGGGGGATCCCCTCTCCAGTGGAGGGTGTTCCTGCCCGTCCGCTGTCCCGTGGCCTCCTCGAGGTAATTGCCCTCCTCGCGGACCTGGTATGCCTCCCCGAAGGCCCGGGCCGCCTCTTTCCCCAGAATCCGCCGAATCTCCTCCGCTTTCCACACGTAGAAGGTTCCTTCTTCACCCTCGCTGTCGGCGTCCTCGGCACTGCAAAACCCGCCGCCCGGGTCTGCCAGGTCCCGGAGCACGTAGGTCATGATGTCTCCGGCGACGGAACGGTACAGGGGATTTCCCGAGACCTGGAAGGCTTCTGTGTATGCCAGGGCCTGAAGGGCCTGGTCGTAGAGCATCTTCTCGAAGTGGGGCAGGTGCCACTGGTCATCGGTGCTGTAGCGGTGAAAGCCGAAGCCCACGTGGTCCCAGATCCCCCCCGCCCGCATGGCCTTCAGGGTCCTCTCCGCCATCTCCAGGGCCCAGCCGGTCCGGGTCGATCGGGAATAGCGGAGCAGAAAGAGGATCTGGTGGGGGACCGGGAACTTGGGACGCTCCCCGAAGCCGCCGGACTCGTGGTCGAACCGGTCCCGCAGCTCACCGTAGGCTCGATCGAGGATGTCCTTCGGGAGATCCTCTTCGGGAGCGTCTTTCCCGGACTCCTGGAGGGCCTGCAGCACCCTGCCGGCGGACTCGAGGACGTCCTGGCGCCGGGTCCGCCAGAGATGGACGATCTTCGGAACGAGGTCCATCAGGCCGGTGCGGCCCAGGCGGGTCTCCCGGGGGATGTAGGTGGCCGCAAAGAAGGGTCGCCGGTCCGGTGTTAGGACGACCGTCAGGGGCCAGCCTCCGGAACCCGTCATCATCTGGCAGGCCGTCATGTAGAGATGGTCCAGGTCCGGCCGCTCCTCACGGTCCACCTTGACGCAGACGAAGGCCCCGTTCAGCAGGGCTGCCGCCTCCTCGTTCTCGAAGGACTCGTGGGCCATGACGTGGCACCAGTGGCACGTGGAGTAGCCGATAGACAGGAACACGGGGCGGTCTTCGCGCCTGGCCCGGGTGAAGGCCTCCTCTCCCCAGGGGTACCAGTCCACGGGATTGGAGGCGTGCTGCAGGAGATAGGGGCTCTTTTCGCCGGCGAGGCGGTTTGTTCCAGCCATGATTCCATCCTTTGCTGTCTGGGGGCCTGATGCAGGATGCCGTCTGCCGGAGCATCCATCGTTTGCTCCGGGTTGGTCAGTCCCGGAGATGCTTCGTCAGATCGTGCAGCCGCTCCGCCGGATTATGGCCCAGGTGCAGGTGGAAAACCCGGCGGCCCGCCCGTGCGAGGGCCTCGCGGTCACCCGCCGCCTGGGCGGCCTTCAGTGTTCCGAAGGTCAGGGTC
Source organism: Syntrophales bacterium (assembly GCA_035363115.1). NCBI lineage: Bacteria > Pseudomonadati > Thermodesulfobacteriota > Syntrophia > Syntrophales > Syntrophales bacterium. The sequence goes on from DAOSEM010000007.1 coordinate 32,612, forward strand.
GACTCGTCGCTGTCCATGGTTCCGGGGATCGGGAGATCCTCCCGGTCGTCGGCGGTGATCTGGATGAAGCGGCCCTGCCCGGCATCTCCCTTGTGGAGCTGTCCCGTCGAGTGAAGGTAGCGGGGGCCGAAACCGGCCGTCGCCGGACGGCCTGACAGACCCTGGGCCGCCCGGCGGAGGTCCTCCAGGGCGGACCGGATCTCCGGCTCGCAGGGGAGAAACGCCTGGATGGCGGTGTATCCATGTGGTGAGGGATCCCCGAGAAACTCCCGGATGTCCGCGGCCGCCCGGTCTTCCCGTCCTTCTCCGGAATGAAGGGACGGCTCGCCGGAGACCCGCCCCGCCCGGGCGGGATCCTGCAGGAACCGGCGGGCTCCTTCCTTGGCGGACTCCACGTCGGGCTGGTCGAAGGGATTCACCCCCAGCCTCCAGCCGGCACAGGCCGTGGCCGTTTCCCAGAGGAAGAGGAATGCTCCCAGGTCCCGCCGGGGATCCGCATCGAGGGCGACCCAGGGGCAGCCGCACCGCTCGGCATGACGAAGCCGGTCCCCGGGAGGCCCGGTTTCCCCGGGGTACAGGAAGGCGAAGACTCCGTCATTCCAGGACAGGGGATGCCCGTCCGGGACCTCGCCGGGAACGGGCAGGATTCCTTTCCCCTGTTTCCCGGTGCTCTCCGCCAGGAGTTGCTCCAGCCAGTCCGCCAGGGGTGCCAGCTCCGGGGGATGGCACAGGATCAGCCTGTCCCGTCCCGCCACCGCCGCCTCGCCCAGGAAAATTCCCAGCTCCAGCCCTCCTGCGGAACCCGGCTCCGCTTCCCGCCACTCCCTCTCCGCGGCCTTGGCGGCGTCTTCCAGCAGGCGGCGGGGCGAGGCACCCGCCAGGGCCGCGGGAACGAGGCCGAACAGGGACAGGGCGGAAAAGCGGCCGCCGATGTCCGGGTCGTTCAGGAAGGTTTTCCGGAATCGGCAGGCCTCGGCGAGCGACGCCAGGCCGCTTCCCGGGTCGGTGATCGCGCAGAAATGGCCGCCCGCCCGCTCCGCCCCCAGCCGGTGCAAGGCGCGGCGATAGAAATGCTTCAGCAGGGACAGGGTTTCGACGGTTCCTCCCGACTTGGTGGAGGCGATGAAGAGGGTCTCCTCCGGCGGGAAGCGATCCGTAAAGGAGCGGATCGTCGCCGGGTCCGTCGTGTCGAGGATCTCCAGGGGCAGCCCCTGCTCCGTACCGAGGAGCCGGGCGAACATGTCCGGGGCGAGGCTGGACCCTCCCATGCCCAGGAGGAGAAGCCGCCGAAAGCCTTCCATCCGCACCGTCTCTGCAAAAGCCTCCAGGTCCGGAAGATGCGGGACCATGGACTGTGGGCAATCGAGCCAGCCCAGGCGATGGGCGGTTTCCGCGGCCGGCCCCGGCCAGAGGGACGGGTCCTTCCGCCGGAGGCGCGACCGCACGGAGGCGCTCCGGGCCTCCTCCAGGGCTGCCCGGTATCGTGTTTCCAGGGGGCCGGGGTGAATCTTGCCTTTGCTCATGGGATTCCCTGCTGCGGCAGACGGTTTGATGCTCCTGAATGTACGCCGGCATTATCATACAGAGAGTCAGGACGAGTCAATCCAATTGTTTCCGGGGAGTTGCGCAAGTCCCTGTTTTTTCTGTTGACCACCTGTTCAGGATTCATGAAAATAAAGCCCGGGAGGAATGCGATATGAACCGCAGGGAGTTCCTGAAAACGGCCGCCGTTACCGGGGCGACCCTGGCGCTGCCGGGTCTCCTGATGCCGGATGGTTCGATGGCGGCCGCCGAGAAACCGGACATGATCGTGGCAACGGGGCCTTCGCCGGCCCGGATCACCAGGGCCGCGGTGGATGCCTTCGGGGGGATGCGGCGGTTCGTTTCCCGGGGCGACGTCGTCGTGATCAAGCCCAACATCGGCTGGGACCGAACGCCCGAATACGCCGCCACCACGAATCCCGAGGTAGTCGGAGCCCTGGTTCGGCTCTGCTTTGAGGCCGGGGCGAAGAAGGTGAAGGTCTTCGACCACACCGTCAGCAGTCCCCGGCGGGCCTACAAGCAGAGCGGCATCGCCGATGCGGCCGGGGCAGCGGGGGCCGATGTGTCCTTCGTGGAGGACCGGAAGTTCAAAGAGATGAAGATCCAGGGCGAGACCCTCAAGTCCTGGCCCCTTTACACGGAGGTCTTCGAGGCCGACAAGATCATCAACGTCCCCATTGCCAAGGTCCACGGCACGTCCATCCTGACCCTGGGAATGAAGAACTGGATGGGAGTGATGGGGGGATCGCGGGGACGGATTCACCAGCGGATCGATCCCTGCCTCGTCGACATGGCCCGGACGGTCCGGCCCACGCTGGTGGTTCTCGACGCCGTGCGGATTCTGGTTGCCAATGGGCCCACGGGCGGGGACCTGTCGGATGTGCGCCTGCTCAACACGGTGGTGGTCGGCCAGGACCAGGTCGCTGTGGACGCCTTCGGCAGCACGTTGTTCGGCCTGAAGGAAGACGCCCTGGGGTGCGTCCGCCTCGGCCACCAGGCCGGCCTGGGGAACATGCGGCTGTCCAGGCAGAAAATCCGGCGGATCCGGGCGTGAAAAAAGCATGCCGCCTCCCGCGGCGGCCAGGGAGGCGGACCATTCCCTCGACCCTGAAAGCGGAAAGACGGTGATCCGAAAAGCGCGATTTGCCTCGCAGGCCTTGTTCCTGCTCCTGTTCCTGTGGCTCTTCCTTCAGACGGAGTCGAAAGGGGCGGACCAGCTCGGGTACCCGGTCAAGTTTTTTCTCGACGCCGATCCCCTGCTGGCGCTGACGGCGATCCTCTCGAGCCGGTCGTTTCTTCCCTCGATGCTGCTGGCGGGAGCGGTGGCCCTGGCGACGGTCTTTCTGGGCCGGTTCTTCTGCGGCTGGGTGTGCCCCCTGGGGACGCTTCACAACCTCGCGGGCGCCGCCGTCCGGAAGCGCCGGCGGGTCGTCCCGATGGGAAGCTTCCGCCTGAAGTACCTGCTCCTGGTCTTTCTGCTGGCATCCTCCGCTTTCACCCTTCAGATCGCCGGCATTTTCGATCCCCTGAGCCTTTTGATCCGCTCCCTGTCGCTCTCGGTCTATCCGGCCTTCCAGTACGGCATCACGTCCTTCCTCGACGCGCTGTCCCGCTGGCCGGTGCCGGGGCTGGCACCGGCGGCGGACTGGCTGCTGGATGTCCTCCACAAAAGCGTCCTGTCCCTCCGGCAGCCCTTGTTCAGCCAGGGGTTTATTCTGGGGCTCCTGTTCCTCGGCATCCTGGCGCTCAACTGGGTCGAGCGGCGGTACTGGTGCCGTTATCTCTGCCCGCTCGGTGCGCTCCTGGGAATCCTCTCCCGCTGGTCCCTGCTGTCCCGCTCCGTCAGCGAGGGGTGCGATTCCTGCGGTGCCTGCGTACCCGGGTGCGAGGGAGGATGCTCCCCCCAGAGCCTGGACAAGTGGCGGAAGACCGAATGCTATCTCTGCGGGAACTGTGACGACGCCTGCCCCAAGAACGCCGTCTCCTTCGGCTTTGGCAGGAAGGCAGGGGGATCGTCGCTGGACCTGGGACGCCGCCGCGTTGTCGCCGCCGCCGCCGCGGGGGTCGCGGCGGTGCCGCTTCTCCGGATCGGTCCGACCCGGGCGGGACAGGCGGATCCCCGGCTGATCCGGCCTCCCGGATCGCTCGAGGAAAGGGAATTCCTGCGGCGCTGCGTCAAGTGCGGCGAGTGCATGAAGGTCTGCATCACCGGCGGCCTCCAGCCGGCCCTGGCGGAGACCTCGCTGGAGGGGATCTGGTCTCCCGTCCTGGTGCCCCGGGTCGGCTACTGCGAGTACCGCTGCACGCTCTGCGGGCAGGTGTGCCCGACGGGGGCCATCCGCAGCCTGAAGCCGCAGGAGAAGACGGACGTAAAGATCGGCCTGGCCATGATCGATCAGGGCCGCTGCCTTCCCTGGTCGCATGCCGTTCCCTGCATTGTCTGCGAGGAGGTGTGTCCGACGCCGCAGAAGGCCGTTCTGCTCGAGGAGGTCACGGTGAAGGACCGGGACGGACGCCCGGTGACGGTGAAGCAGCCCCGGGTGGACCTGGAGCGCTGCATCGGATGCGGAATCTGCGAGAACCGCTGCCCTGTCCTGGGGATGCCCGCCATCTATGTCCTGTCCGTGGGGGAATCGCGGTCCCGGGATAACCAGCTTCTCCTTCCCTGACCAGTGCCCATCCTACCTGCTGAAATCTTTCAATCCCGCGCCAGTTCTGCGTTTCCTCTGGGTTTGTGCATTCTTTTCCTTGACGCTTGGGTCAAAAATTTTCTATAGACGGTCATCTTTTTTTGTGGCCCGTCCGTATCCGGAGTCTTTCCTGATGCGGCCGAGCCGGCCTTTTACGGTCAGGGCTCTTGAAAACGACGGAGGTGGCGCGCGATGGAGGATGACGGTGAGCATCCAGGCATTCATGAAGCGGCATTACCGGCATTTCAACGCCGCCGTGGTGGTGGAAGCGGCCGAGGCCTACCGGCGCTTCCTGGAGGCGGGAGGCCGGATGATGGTCAGCCTCGCCGGGGCCATGAGCACCGCACGCCTGGGCATTTCCCTCGCCGAGATGATCCGCCGCGACAAGATCCACGCCATCTCCTGCACCGGGGCCAACCTTGAGGAAGACCTCTTCAACCTGGTGGAGACCCGCCGCCTGGACCTTCCCGATTACCGATTCCTGACCCCCGAACAGGAGAAGGATCTTTACGACCGGCAGCTCCACCGCGTGACGGACACCAGTGTCTCCACGGAGGCCATGCGAAGCCTGGAAGGGCTGATCGGCGAGGACTGGATGGCCTGCGATCGGGAGGGAAGTCGGTTCTTCCCCCACGAATTCATGTACCGCTGCATCCGTGTCCACCGGGAAAGGCTGTGCCAGGCGGACCCGGCGGACAGCTGGCTCATGGCAGCCTGTAACCGGGATCTGCCCATTTTCGTCCCCGGCTGGGAGGACTCCACCCTGGGGAACGCCTATGCCTCGCTGTGCATTCAGGGCAAGGTGGGAAACGTTCACACCGTCCGTTCCGGCATGGAATACATGATGGAGCTGGTTCGGTGGTACCGGGAGGCCTCGCAGGTGGGTCCGTTCGGTTTCTTTCAGATTGGCGGCGGCATCGCTGGTGATTTTGCCATCTGTGTCGTTCCCCTGATCCGGGAGGACCTGAAGATCCGGGAAATCTCCGTCTGGGGATATTTCTGCCAGATCAGCGACTCCACGACCAGTTACGGCTCCTACTCGGGGGCGGTTCCCAACGAAAAGATCACCTGGGGCAAGCTGAATCCGGACACGCCCCGCTTCATCATCGAATCCGATGCCACGATCGTGGCGCCACTGATATTCTCCTACCTTTTAGAAGACAGTCCCTGACGAGTCCGGCGAAAGGCTGGAACGGATAAACCGGAGATGGCCGCTCCGCGGCCTGTCCCGGTGCGCTCGTTTCTTCCCGCTTGTATTTCTCTGCATCAGAGATGAGCCCGGTGCGGCAGGGGATGCCGCCTATGCCCCTCCATCCCGGAAGAGTCCCTGGAAGACCTCGCTGTAGCCCGGATGCGGGAGGACCCAGTTCCTGAGTGCCGTCCTCTCCAGGCCGGACCGGACGGCCAGCGTCAGCGGCGCGATCAGCTCTCCCGCCCCCTCGCCGGCTATGGCGGCTCCCGCCAGGCGATCCCCCAGGAATACAGCCTTGGCGAACCCCGAGCCCGCCAGCTCGGTTCGGGCAAGGATATTGGCCCCATAGTCGGACCGGGTCACCCGGACCGCGAGACCCCGTTCGGCGGCCTGCCGCTCCGTGAGTCCAACCCGGGCGGCCGGCGGGTGGGTATAGACGACGGAAGGCACGAATGCGTCGTCGTGACGGACCGAGCCGTCGCCGAAGAGGCGGCTGGCCAGGGCTTTTCCCTGCTGTGCCGCCCGGTGGGCCAGGAGCACCCCTCCCGTCACGTCCCCGACGGCGAAGACCCCTCTGCAGGTGGTCTCCAGGTTCTCGTCCACCCGGATCCCCAGCCGGTCATGGACGATGCCGAGCCGGTCCAGCTGCTCCTTGTCCAGGAGCGGACGCCGCCCCGTGCAGACGAGGGCGACCGAGGCCTCCATCTCCAGCGGACCGGCATGGCCCGCCAGCCGGGCCCGGATGCCTCCTTCCTCCTCCCGGATGGATTCAGCGGCGACGGAGGTATGAACGGCGATTCCCAGGCGGGACAGCTCCCGGGAAATGAAGGTGGAGACGTCGTCGTCCTCCATGGGAAGGATCCGGTCGAGGGCTTCCGCCAGCGTGACCTTGCAGCCCGCCTCGGCCAGGAACGTGGCGAACTCCACGCCGATGAAGCTTCCGCCCAGGACGACAGCGCTCTCCGGAAGTTCCCTGCATTCGAGGAATCCGTCGGAAGTCAGGACCCGCTGGGAGGGAGTGATGCCGGGTGGGAGGGACGGCTCGGAGCCCCAGGCAAGGATAATGGCCGGGGCCGCCAGCAGGGAGGATGTTCCATCCGGGGCGGTCCATTCCACTTGCCCCGGAGTCTTCAGGGATCCTGTGCCGACCCGACAGTCCGCGCCGGCCTCCCGGAGGGATTGGTGGGCCCCCAGGGCGGAGACCCGGACCATCTGCTCCATGTGTCGGCGTGCCGTCGCGAAGTCGAGCGCGGCGTCGGGAACCTTCACGCCCAGGCGCCCCGCCTTTTTCAAGGTGGAACGAACCCGGCTGCAGGCCAGGAGGGCCTTCGTGGGGATGCAGCCGTGGTGCGTGCAGGTCCCTCCCCATCCGCTGCGCTCCAGGATGGTGGTGCGCGCCCCCAGACGCGCGGATTCCTCCGCTGCGGCGTGACCGCCGGGGCCGCCGCCGATGACAATCAGATCGAATGTCTCCATGGTTCTCCCTGCTCCGTCCGTTCGGGAATCGGCTCTCTATCAACCATAGCTCGCCGGAACGGCTGTGTTCTGCATAGACGAAGCGCCCCCCGGTGTAAACGGAAAACCGTCATCCGCCAGGGCCGGTCAAAAACGTTCGGATGCGAGGCCCTCGAAGTCCCAAGCCACGAGTCGTACCCCTTGGTACGTCGAGTGGTGAGGGACGAGAGAAACGAAGCAGAGGGATGTTTTTCAACGGCCCGTCACAGGTTTGTTCTCCAGGCTGTTCAAAAGGGGTTGAATGCGAGGCGCCCGAAATCCTGAGTCGCGAGTCGTACCCTTTGGTACGTCGAGCGGTAAAGGATGAGGGGAACGAAGCAGGCAGCCCCTTTTCAACAGCCTGTCAGAGGTTGCGGAAGGATGCGCCCCTAGTCCAGCTCTTCAAAAGCAGAATATGGAGGACGATCAGGCCCATCAGACCCCCGGCGGCCCAGTAGACCGAAGGGAAGCCCCAGGAGTCCTTCAATGCCCCCACGAGGTACACCGCGGCGGACCCGACGCCGAAGATCAGAACGGCGGCGACGCCGAATCCCGTGCTTCGCCAGGCCGGCGGCGTGAACAGGGCGATCAGGCTGTTCTCGATGGGCTGGATGCCCAGGGCGAAGAAGACATAGAGGCAGGAGGCGAGAAACAGCGGCTGCTCCCGGAACAGGCCCATCCCGAGGACGAAGGGGATCGAGACGATGTTGAACAGGAGATAGAGTTTGATCAGATCACGCCGGTCCGCCAGCCTGCCCCCCGTGAGCTGGCCGAAGATCCCGGCGACGTAGACGAGGGAGGTGAGCGCGGCGGCGGCAAAGGTGGCTGTTGCCGGGTGGTCCGGGAGACGGATCGCCCGCATGAATTCCAGGAGGAACGGGGCGTGATACTCCAGGTACGCCGGCAGGGAGACGATGTTGATCCGGTAGGCCAGGCCCCCGAGGGTGACGATCCAGAAGAACAGGATCAGCCGCCGGAGGCCGGCGCTCCGATCCTTTGCCGGAGGCAGCGCGAAGCGGCCCTGGCCGGGAATGGGCGTTTCATCGATCCTCGCCGCCGCCAGCGCAATGCCTCCCAGGAGGGCCGCCAGGCCCAGGACACCATAGACGGCCCTCCAGCCGGAGAGCCAGTTCAACAGCCCCGCCAGGATCGGCGCGGCCACGAGTCCGACGCTACCCGCCACGGCATTGATGCCCAGGGCGGTGCCGCGGTTCTTCACGCCCCCGGTGATGAATCCCATGCCGGCGGGATGGCTCGCCGAGATGAAGGCCCCCGTCACGGCCAGGGATGCGGCGATGGCGGTGGGGGAGTCAGCCAGGGCGGTCCACAGGGCGCCGGCGGCGCTGCCGAAGAGGGCCAGGACCAGGATGCGGCGGTTCCCGAAACGGTCGGCGGCGATTCCCCACGGGAGGGAGCAGAGTCCGAAGAGGAGGTACATGGGGAATCCCAGGGCCAAAACGACCGTCAGGTCCAGGCCGAGGGCCAGGGTCAGGGGGATGGCCAGGGCGGGGAAGGCCACCTCGAAGCAGTGGAACAGGGAATGGGCCCAGCAGGTGTATAGAATGATCTTGCGCTCGTTGCTCACCGTTTTTTGTCCATCACAGGGGAATCCAAGCCTCGGGTCGTGTCCGCCCGCGAGATTACGGGACGGCTTCCGGTCCCGGCGCTTCCGGGAATGCCTCCGCGGCCCGGTAGGAAGATCGCACCAGCGGTCCCGACGCCACGCGCCGGAATCCCATGTTCCGGGCCTCTTCTTCGATCCCGGCGAACTCCTCCGGGGTCCACCAGCGGGCCACGGGCCAGTGCTCCCGCGTCGGCTGCTGGTACTGGCCCACCGTCAGGTGCCGGCATCCGGTTTCCAGGAGATCCTCCAGGACCCGCGAGATTTCCTCCCGGGTTTCCCCCAGGCCCACCATCAGGCCGGACTTGGCCGCGGGGCGCCCCTCGTCCGTGACGTTCCCTTCGTCGACCCGGCGGAGCAGCTCCAGCGACGTCCGATAGTTCCCCTGGGGACGCAGCGCCGGGAACAGCCGGGGGACCACCTCGATATTGTGGTTGATCACGTCCGGACCGGCTTCGAGTATGCGCTCCAGGGCGGTCCGGTCGCCGCGGAAATCGGGGACGAGGACCTCGACGCGGCAGCGGGGGATCTCGTGGCGCAGGGCTCCGATGCAGGCTGCGAAGGCCGAGGCGCCTCCGTCCGGGAGGTCGTCCCGGGTGACGGAGGTGATGACGACGTAACCGAGACGGAGCCGCCGGGCGGCCTCGGCGACGCGTTCCGGCTCCTCCGGAGCGGGAGGCGCCGGAATCCCGTGACGGACGTTGCAGTAACGGCAGTTCCGGGTGCAGGTGTCGCCCAGGATCAGGAACGTGGCTGTCCCGGCGGAGAAGCACTCCCCCCGGTTGGGACAGCGGGCCTCCCGGCAGACGGTGTGGAGATCCAGGTCGGCCAGGGTCCGGTCGACGGCCGCAAAGGCCGGTCCCCGGGGGAGGGGGACTTTCAGCCAGGGAGGTTTTCGGAGGGTCGTCTCAGGCATGAAGTGATCTTCCTGATGTTCAAGGATGGGAAGGGAAAAGGGGACGGGTTTGAAATCCGTCCCCTTTCCCTCCTCGTTTCTGAACAGCCTGGAGTCAGGCCATCAAAAGCCCTGGCCGAACGGAAGCACAAGACCGGGGGTTCTTCGCAAGGCCGTCAGAAATGATACCAGATCGTCGCGTAGTCGTTCACGTTCTCCCCGTCCCGGGCCAGGCGCTGGAGATACTCGTAAATGGGCACGTCCGTATAGATGTAGTCGAAGGCCGTGACCAGGCGCACCTCCCAGGAGTAGAACCGGTACATCCGGTGGCCGTTGGGCAGGATCATGATGACCTCGTGATCCTGCCAGGCCCTCAGGTTCGACTTGCCCAGGCGGGGCAGGTTGAAGACCGGCTCGTCGGTGCGGACCAGCCCCGGCAGCAGGCGTGCCTCTTCCCGCCGCTCCTGCTCGATGCGGGCGATGGGGACCCGAAAATCGACGGTCTCTTCCTTCCCCTTGGTGCTGAAGGTGTAGTAGGGGTCGATCCCGGAGAGTTTCAGGACCTTCCGGAGCAGGCAGGTCTCGAACCGGCGGCTGTTGTAATAGGTGAAGACCTGCTGGTTGTAGACGTTCATGCCCAGGGCCTTGATTTTCCCCACGGCCGACAGGGAGTCCTCCGTCATTTCCGTCGGGTGCTCGAAGTGCGTCACGATGGCCAGCTCCCGCTTTCCCCACTGGTGGTACCGGCGGAAAATCTCCAGGAGCCCGTCGTTGATCCGGAACGGCAGGGTGACGGGAATCCGGGTCCCGATGCGGATCCGCTCCACGTGCTCGATGGTGGCGATCTCTCCCAGAAGCCAGTCGAGGTATTCGTTCCGCAGGGTCAACGGATCCCCGCCGGTCACGAGAACCTCCGTGATGGACTCGGTTTCCCGGATCCACCCCAGGGCCTCCCGGACCTTGGCCCGGCTCATCTGGACCTCCCGCTGGTCCATGGCCTTGATCTCCCAGTTCCGCTGGCAGTAGACGCAGATCTGGGGACATGAGTTGTAGGGCTTGAGTATGACGATCTCGGGATAGCGCCGGGTGATGCCGTCGATGGGGCTCGTGGACTTCTCTCCCATGAAGTCCAGGTCCACCCCGGACCGGGCGCTATCGACGACACCCCTGCAGTAGCGGGCGCTGGGGATGACCTGGGCGCGGATCTGGCGGTCGTGGTCGACGCGGCCCTCCTTGTGGAACAGGGACAGGTAATAGGGCGTGATCTCGAAGGGGATGCCGGCTTCCTTCGCCGCCTCGATCCCCTCGATCTCGTCGGCCTGGAGGGTGACCAGCGCGCGAAGGGTTTCCAGGTCCCGGATCACGTGCTTGAGGTGCCAGAGATAGTTTCCCCAGTCCGCCTCGGAAGCCCCGAAGTGGCGGAGGATGTCGTCCCGGAGCTTCGCCCGCTCCTTCACCAGGGCCTTGTCCCGGCCGGTCCGGTAGCGTTTCAGGAATTTCCGGATGAAGGCCCCGTACTCGTCCAGCTGGGCGGAGCGGATGAGGGCGGCCTCCCGGCCGTCGGCCATCCGGAAGATGTCGCGGTCTTTGGTGTGTTTGCCGTACTTGCCGGTGATCCCGAGAAAGAGGGCCAGGTATTCGCAAAGAAAGGCCTCCGTGACCGCGTCGACCGCCCCTTCCTTTTCCTGGGCCAGGTTGCACAGGAGGGTCAGCGGCGATGTTCCCGTGATGTGCTCGTTCTCCGTGCGGATCGTGTTGGCGAAGACCCGGATGCACTCCTTGGCGTTTCTCTTCTCGATGATGTTCATGTTCGAGAAGAACGTCCCCGGCTTCATGTTGAACATCGAGCGGTCGAGGGCGTTGAAGTAGTCGAAGAGGAGATGCCTGGCCTCTTCGACGTGCTTGGAGTCGCGAAGCATCCGGTGGATGTTCGGGTCGGCGGCCCAGAGCCTGGCCACCAGTTCCTTCCTGGACAGAGTCAGCAGTTTTTTCATGGGTTCCGTTGTTTTTTTAGGAGGTTGAATGTTCGGTGGTTTCGCCGCCGACGCGCCGGGCGCGGATTCCCGGTTCATTTTTGTGCGATCCTATACCGTTCCAGGGATGGAAGTCAACGGAGGACAGGCTGCTTAAGGATCGGCGGCTGTCTGCCGAAGGTATTTTCGCCTGCCGGCATCGCCTTCAACCGCATCCACATCGAGAGAACGCCGCTCGTTTCGCAGGCGGTGTCCGTGACGACGCTGGCGGGCATTACGAGTTCGGCCTCGGGCGTCCGTCACCCTGGACCGGATGTCCAGAGACTGGCAGGTCTCGGCGAATTCGATCGGCATGTCTCTGGAAATTCTTCATCGGGTCGCTTCCATGACATCGGGGGGATGTGATACATTGCCTCACAACGGGGCCGTCATCACCCTCCTGGCCGTCTGTGGACTAACCCGCAGGCAATCGTATCCCGACATCGGGATGATCACCCTCATCAAGACGATGGCCGTATTCAGCGTGAATCTGCTCTACCATGCAACAGACTTTACGGATCCGGGCAATCGCCCGCTGCAATATCAGACGGGGCAGCCGTTCCCGGGGAGGGAGATGCAACGGTCTCCGGGAATGGGCAACAGGGTCTTTCCCGGCATCGGGTAGACTTGACTCTGATCGTTCTCAGGAGGTGAAACATGATGGAGCATCCGATCCTGGACGAAATCCGGGCCCAGATCCGCCGCAAGGGCAAGATCGTATCCGGGGAGCAGGCCGTCGCGATCATCCGGGACGGCGACGTCGTTACCACCGGCGGCTTCGTGAGCGCGGGCGTTCCCGAGGATATCCTCATTTTTCTCGAAGAACGCTTCAGGCAGGAGGGCCACCCCCTGGACCTGACGCTCATCTATGCAGCCGGCCAGGGCGACGGCAAGACCCGGGGCCTGAATCACCTGGGATACGAAGGCCTGATCGGCCGCATCATCGGCGGGCACATCGGTCTCGCCCCACAGCTCCAGAGGCTCATCCGGGAGGAGAAGGTCCTCGCCTACAATTTCCCCCAGGGGGTCATCAGCACCCTCTTCCGCAACCTGGCCGCGCAGAAGCCGGGCCTGCTGTCCTATGTGGGGCTCGGCACCTTCATCGATCCCCGGCTGGACGGCGGCAAGCTGAACGAGAGGACGAAACGGGAAGGCGAGGACCTGGTGAAGCTGATGGAGATCGAGGGACGGGAGATCCTCTTTTACAAGCTGCCCCCGATCGATGTGGCCATCATCCGGGGTACGACCGCCGATACGGACGGGAACATCACCATGGAAAGGGAGGCCCTCACGATCGAGATGCTGGCCCAGGCCATGGCCGCGAAGAACTGCGGCGGCTTTGTCATCGCGCAGGTGGAGCGGATCGCCGACCGGCACACCATGAACCCGAAGAGCGTCAAGGTCCCCGGCATCATGGTGGACTGCGTCGTGGTTGCCAGGCCCGAGAACCACAAGCTGACGTTCCTGGAACCGTACAACCCCGGATTCACGGGCGAGATCCGCGTGCCCATGGCCTCCGTTCCGCCCATGGATCAGGGGCCGCGCAAGGTGATCGCCCGGCGCGCCGCTTTCGAGCTTCGGCCCAACCAGGTGGTGAATCTCGGCATCGGGATGCCCGAGGGGGTCGCCCGTATCGCCAACGAAGAGGGCATCCTGGACCTGCTCACGCTGACGGCGGAGCCGGGCGTGATCGGCGGGATGCCCAACGGCGGCCTCAATTTCGGGACCGGTACGAACATCGACGCCCTCATCGACCAGCCCTACCAGTTCGATTTCTACGACGGGGGCGGCCTGGACATTGCCTTCCTCGGCTCCGCGGAGATGGACGAGGCGGGCAATGTCAACGTGAGCAAGTTCGGACCCCGGTTCGTCGGACCGGGAGGCTTCATCAACATCAGCCAGAACGCGAAGAAAATCGTTTTCCTCGGCACATTCACGGCGGGGGGGCTGCAGGTCTCCGTCGTTGACGGCAAGCTTCGGATCGACACGGAGGGGCGGGAGCAGAAGTTCGTCAAGCAGGTGGAGCAGATCACCTTCAGCGGCAGATACGCCGCCCTGAGGCGTCAGCCCGTCCTCTACGTCACGGAGCGGTGCGTCTTCAGCCTCACGCAGGACGGGATGGAACTGGTCGAGATCGCCCCCGGGGTCGATTTGGACAGGGACATTCTTTCCAGGATGGGCTTCCGGCCGGTGATGAAGACGCCCCCAAGGCTCATGGACCCGCGGATCTTCGGCGTCGCGCCCATGGGGATCATCCGGGAGCTCCTGGATATCCCGATCGAAGACCGGCTGGTGTACGATGCCCGGGAAAACACGTTCTACGTGAATTTCGAGAATTTCTACGTGAAGTCCGTCGAGCAGATCCGCGGCATCCAGGATCATGTCGAGAGCATGCTGAAGCCGCTGGGAAAGAAGGTCTACACCATCGTCAACTACGACAACTTCAACATCCTTCCCGAGCTCGTGGACGAGTACGCGGAGATGGTCAAGTACGTGATGCAGTTCTACGAGAAGGTGACCCGCTACACCACCAGCACGTTTCTACGCATGAAGCTTGGCGACGAGCTGGCAAAACGGGACGTGGCGCCCCATCTCTACGAATCGAAGGACGAGGCCCGCCGCCTCCTCAAGGAATAGGCGCCGCATTATCCCCGGGATCGGAGGATCGGGACGACCGGTCAGCGGGATCCGTGCCAGACGATCCGCGCGTCCACGGCGAGGCAGCCCTCCGCGGAGGCCATCAGGGGGTTGATGTCCAGCTCGGCGATGTCCGGGATCTCCAGGGCCAGGAAGGACAGGCGCTCCAGGACGTCCACCAGGGCCTTCCGGTCGGCTCCCGGGCGGCCCCGGGTTCCCTCGATCAGCGGGGCGCTCTTCAGGGAGCGGAGCATCTCCTCCGCTTCCTCCGCATCGACAGGAGCCAGGACGCGGCTTACGTCGCGGAAGACCTCCGCGTGGATGCCCCCCAGGCCGCAGGCGACAACCGGGCCGAACTGGGGATCCCGCTTGATTCCCAGGAGGATCTCCAGGCCGGGGGCCTGCTCCTGGATCTGGACGGCCTCCACGGCCGTACCCGGGCTGCGGCGCCGGACGTTCTCCAGGAGCCGCTCGTAGGCGTCGGCCAGCTCTTCGGGCCGGGCGATGCCGGGGATGACGCCGTTCCACTCGGTCTTGTGAAGGAAGGCGTCCCCCGCCAGTTTCAGGACCACGGGGTAGCGAAAGCGGGGGGCCAGGGCCTCCAGTTCGGAGCGGCCGGCCGCAATGGCTCCCTGCGCTGCCGGGATCCCGAAGGCCTTCAGGACCGCCAGGGCGTCTTCGCCGAGAAGGAATCCACGCTCCCGTCCTTTCGCGAGGAGCGGATCGAGGACGGATCGATCCACCGGGAATGATCGCGGGTGGGGCTCCCTCCGGTTTTTCGCCTCGTGCCAGCGCCGGCAGAAGGAGAGGGCCTGGACCGACTGCTCGATCGTGGGGAAGCAGCCGATTCCCGGGATGGCCTCGTAGCGGTCCAGAAAGGGCTCCACGTCGATGTAAACCCACATGGCCACGGGTTTCCCGTTGCCTGCTTCCCGCCGGGATCGTTCACACACCTCCACAAGATTCATGGACTGGTGAAGCGGGGAGACCGTGGCCGGCAGGATGACCATGACACCGTCCACGCCGGGGTCCCGAAGGAAACCCGTCAGGGCCTTGCCGAAGGCACCCGGGTAGTCGCCGCCGATCATGCCGATGGGCCAGATGTCCAGGGGGTTGCCGACGCCGATCCAGTCGGGGATCCCCTGCTTCAACTCCTTCGCCAGACCTTCGGGGAGATTCGCCAGGGTGAGCCCCAGGGGCTCGCAGGCGTCGACCACCATGATGCCGCCCGCCCCGGTGATCGTCAGGACGGCGATGCGGGGGCCTTTCATTTCACCCAGCAAGAGGAGGGCATGGACGGCGTCGGTCAGCTCGGAGCCGTCGTTCACCCGGATGATCCCCGTCCGGCGGAAGGCCGCCTCGAAGACGGCGTCTTCCCCCACAAGGGAGCCCGTGTGGGAGAGGGCCGCCCGCGCCCCTGCCCGGGTGCGCCCCGACTTGAAGACCAGGACGGGCTTCCGGCGGGTGATCCGGGCTGCCGTTTCCAGGAACGCCGCGCCCCGGGAGACGCCCTCCATGTAAATGAAAATGATCTCCGTTTCCGGGTCATCTTCCAGGTATTCCAAAGCGTCCACGACGTCCACGTCGGCGCCGTTGCCGATGTCGATGGCCTTTCCCCAGTGCCGGTAGCCCATGTTCGGGGCTGCCATCTGGATGAAGCCCGTCTGGGCGATGACGGAGACGGGCGGGTAGGCCCGGGGGCGCTCCGTGTCCATGAAGGCCGTGGTGAAGTTTCTGAAGTTGTTCAGGATTCCCATCGTGTTCGGACCCAGGACCCGGACTCCAGCCTCCCGGGCGGTCCGGACGATCTCCTCCTGCATCGCCTTTCCCTGTTCGTCGGCGTCGGAGAAGCCCTGGGTGATGACGACGACCCGGTCGATGCCGGCGCGGATGCAGTCCCGAAGGGCAGGAAGGACGCGGTCCCGGCCGGTGGAGATGACCGCCAGGTCCGCCCGTTCGGGGAGGTCCAGGACGCTCTTGTAGGCTTTCAGTCCGTAGATCTCTTCGGCGTTGGGGTTGATGGGGTAGAGGCGGCCTTCATAGCCGTAGCGGAGCATGGTCTCGGCGTTGTTGTAGCTGTCGGGGCCCGCGGACCGGGGGACGCCGATCAGGGCGACGGAGCGCGGCTCCAGGAATTTCTTCATGCGGAGGTCTCCGTGGAGGATCGTTTCCAGACGACGTCGGGATCCCGGGCCGCCTTCACCTCGTCGAGGCGGCGGACCGGTGTCGTGAGCGGGGCCGAGCGGACCTGGTCCGGATTTTCCCGGGCCTCCCCGGCGATGGCGATCATGGCATCGCAGAAGGCGTCCAGGGTTTCGATGCTTTCCGTCTCGCCCGGCTCGATCATGATCGCCTCGGGAACGATCAGGGGAAAATAGATGGTGGGCGGGTGGAAGCCGTAGTCCAGGAGGCGCTTGGCCATGTCCGAGGTGTGAACGCCGCTCTCCCGGACCTGGCGGCGACCGGAGAAGACGCATTCATGCATGCAGGTCCGCGGGTACGGGAGGTCGAAATGGGGTTCGAGGCGTGCCTTCACGTAGTTGGCGTTCAGGACCGCTGTTTCGGCGACGTGCCGGAGCCCCGCCGCCCCGAGGGTCCGGATGTACGTATAGGCCTTCACCATGACGCCCGCGTTGCCGTAAAAGGCCCGGACGCGACCGATGGTGTCCGGTGCTTCGGAATCCCACCGGTAGCCTGCATTGGTCAGGACGACCCGGGGAACGGGCAGGAAGGGGATCAGTTCCTTTGAAACCCCGACGGGTCCGCTTCCGGGCCCCCCGCAACCGTGGGGCGTCGAGAAGGTCTTGTGCAGGTTGAGCTGGATCACGTCGAATCCGAGATCTCCCGGTCGGGCTATGCCCAGGAAGGCGTTGGCGTTGGCGCCATCTCCGTAGAGGAGTCCCCCCTGTTCGTGGACGATCGAGGCGACGGCGGCGATGTTCCGCTCGAAGAGCCCCAGGGTGTTCGGGTTCGTCAGCATGAGCCCGGCGACTTCCTCCGTCATGAGGGACCGCAGATGGTCCAGGTCCACGCCGCCCTCGCCGTTGGATCGGACCGTTGTCACGGAGTAGCCGCAGAGGGCTCCCGAGGCGGGGTTCGTGCCGTGGGCGGAATCGGGGATCAGGATCCTCGTTCGCTTTTCGCCCCGTTTCTCGAAGTGCTTCTTGATCATCATGACGCCCGTCAGCTCTCCATGAGCGCCCGCGGCGGGCTGGAGGGCGAAGTCGGCCATGCCGAAGATTTCGGCGAGCGCCTGTTTCAATTCGAAAAGGAGTTGCAGGGTGCCCTGGGCGAAGGCGTCCGGGGCGTACGGATGGAGGTTGGCGAAACCGGACAGCCTGGCCGTTTCCTCATTGAGCTTGGGATTGTACTTCATGGTGCAGGATCCCAGAGGGTAGAACCCCAGGTCGACGCCGAAGTTGCGACGGGAGAGGGCCGTGTAGTGGCGGATCAGATCCACCTCCGCCACCTCCGGAAGGTCCACGTCGCCCCGCAGCAGGTCCGGGTCGATCCATTCCTCCAGGGGCGATGTCGGGACGTCGCTCACCGGAATGGTCGTTGCCTGCCTGCCGGGCCGGCTCTTTTCAAAAATCAGTTCCATGACGGATTCCCCTGTTCGTCCTACTTCTTTCGAAGGAGCTCGTACTCCTCCCGGTTCAGGTACCCATCGCCGTTCCGGTCGGCATTCCGGAAGGCCTCGGGGGTGATGTCCCGGATCCAGATCTTGATTTCCTCGAAGCTGATCTTGCCATCACTGTTGACGTCGATCTGCCCGAAGGTGACCATGGCGTCCATCCGTACGATCCGGTCCGCCGGCAGGGAGTAGTGGGTCTGAACGATCAGCCAGCTCTTGCCTTTCTTCCGGAGGACCGCTGTCAGGCGGCCGCCGATGTTCCGGTCAGCGCCGCCAATGATGCAGGAAATTCTGAGATCCGCGGCTACCCAGGCAACGGATCCCTGTGCCCCGGAGGACAGGACGGACCAGCCGATCGACTTGATCTTGTCGATGCGGGCGAAGTCCCGGGCGTAGGCCCTGCTCATCGCCTCCCGGCCGATGAACTGCTCGTCGAGGTTCGTACCGATGGCCGTGACGCTGTCGTCGTGAAGGGCCATGACCCCTTTCAGATCCTTCTTGATATAGAGGTCAATGAACCGGTCGAACGTGAGCATGGCTTCGTCGGCAGTCCTGGAGGAGGCCGCGACGGCAGCCGGCGGGGCGGCCAGGGCGACCGCCAGGAACAGGAAGGCGGAAAGAAGGGTCAGAGGTAGCCGGTTTTTCCGGATGTTCGATGCCGTTTTCATCATGTCCTCCTTGTTCGCTGGAAATGGTTCGGGGCAGGAAGGGGTCCTCCTCCCCGCGTCACGCGGAAATGGTGCGGAACCGCTCCAGGATGGGGCGGTTTTCCTGGGTCTCCGGGACGGAGACACCGTGGGGAAACGGCCGTCCCTCCCGGTCCACGTGGACGAAGGTCAGGAAGCCGTCCACGAGCAGCCTCATATCGTTCTGCAGGAACACCTGGATGTAGGCCAGGAGGCTGGTCCGCCCGGCCTTCACGATGCGGCTCTCGTAGCGGATGATGGAGCCGCTGGGCACGGGCTTCTTGAACACCAGGCCGTGGATGTTGACGCACAGGACGTTCGCCGGGGAGGTGATGCCCGCGGCGGCGATGAAACCCGCCTCCACGAACCACTCGGCGTTCCGGCCCGCGAAGAGGGTGCCGTGATGGTTCAGGTCCTCGCTCTTGACAAGCCGGGTGACGACATGGGTGGGAGGCCTGGAATCGTCCATGATTTTTTTCATTTATGAGTCGGAGTTCCGAGCGCCGGCCAGAATCTCCGCCGCTCTTTCCATATCACCCCTGGAGAGCATCTCCGTTGCACAGAAGAGCAGGCAGCCCTCCAGCTCCGGGTATTCCCGCCCCAGCTCGAAGCCACCGACGATCCCCTCCCTTTCGAGGGCCTCATTGGCGCCCCGGGGGTCCGGGCTGCGGAGCACGAATTCGTTGAACACGGGGCCGCTGAAGATGGGCTTCCAGCCCGGCAACCCGAGGAGAAGATCCTTCAGGAAGAGGGCTTTCCAGGCATTCAGCTCGGCCAGCTTTTTCAGGTTCTTCCCCAGGCTTGCGAGATAGACCGAGGCGGCGAGAGCGCATAGCGCCTCATTGGAGCATATGTTGGAGGTGGCCTTCTCCCGGCGGATGTGCTGCTCCCTTGTCTGGAGGGTCAGGACGAAGGCGCGTTTCCCGTCCCGATCCACCGTGGCCCCGGCGAGGCGCCCCGGAATCTTGCGCAGCAGCTTTTCCGAGGCGGCGAAGATCCCCAGGTAGGGGCCTCCGTAGGCCATGGGGTTGCCGAAGCTCTGCCCCTCTCCCGCGACGATGTCCGCCCCCGATGCCCCGGGGGGCTTCAGGAGACCCAGCGACAGGGCCTCGGTGAATCCGGCGACGAGGAGCGCGCCGTGGCGATGGACCGCCGGCTCGAGATCGGAGAGGTCCTCGATGACCCCGAAGAAGTTGGGGGATTGGAGAACGACTGCCGCCGTCCGTTCGTCGACGGCTTCCCGCAGCGCTTTCCCGTCGACCCGGCCGTCGGCGCCGAAAGGGACCTCCGCCACATCGTACCCGTTCGCCCAGGCGTAGGTGGAGAGTACCCGGCGATACTCGGGGTGGACGGAGCGGGCCGCGACGATCCGGTTCCGTCCCAGGGTCTTGGCGGCCAGGACCGCCGCTTCCGCGACGGCGGAGGCACCGTCGTACATGGATGCGTTGGCCACCCGCATTCCCGTCAGGCCGGCGATCATGGTCTGGTATTCGTAGATGGCCTGGAGAATGCCCTGGCTGATCTCCGCCTGGTAGGGCGTGTAGGCGGTGTAAAATTCGGAACGGCCCGTTACGTGGCCCACGACGGCGGGAATGTAGTGCCGGTAAGCGCCCGCCCCGGCGAGGACGATGCGGCCCGGACGATTCCGGGATGCTATCTCCTCCAGAATGGAGAAGGCCTCCTGCTCCGCCAGGGGCGGCGGCAGGTTCAGGGGGGCCTTCAGGCGGAAAGGTTCCGGGATGTCGGAAAACAGATCCTCCACCGAGGCGACGCCGATGGTCTCCAGCATCCGCCGCCGGTCCTGCTCTGTGTGGGGCACGTATTCCATGGCACCGTCCTGAGAGGGGTTTCCGCTTCTTTTAGCTGTCGTGCTTCGCCGTTTCCATTCCTCGTCTTTGTCCGAAGAAGCCAGTAGTGAAACGGTCTTTCAGGCTGTTCAAAAGGGGTCGGATGCAAGGCGCCCGAAGTTCCGGGCCGTGAAGCGTACTTTTTCGTACGTCGAACGGCAGGGGACGAGGGCAACGCAGCAGGCAGCCCTTTTTCAACAGCCTGGTTGTGAACCGATCCTCTGGGCTGTTCAAAAAGGGTTGAATGCAAGGCTCCCGAAGTCTCGATCCGCGAGTCGTACCCCTCGGTACGTCGAGCGGTGAGAGACGAGGGGAACGCAGCAGGCAGCCCTTTTTCAACAGCCTAGTGTGGTTCCTGCAGGATCATCTCGCTGTACGCCGCCGCGTCCATCAGCCCGTCCAGTTCCGACGGATCGTCCATTTTGATCCTGGCGATCCACCCCTCGCCGAAGGCGTCCTGGTTGACCAGCTCGGGCCTGCTTTCCAGTTCGGAATTGATGGCGATGACCTCGCCGCTTACGGGGGCGTAGATGTCGGAGACGGATTTCACCGATTCCACCACGGCGAAGGCCTCCGCCTGGCGGACCTTTCTGCCCGTCTGCGGCAGCTCTACAAAGACGATGTCCGTCAACATCTCCTGGGCATAGTCGGTGATGCCCACCGTGACCGTTCCGTCAGGCCCCGCGAGGGCCCATTCGTGCTCCCGGGAGTATCTGCGATCCGTCGGATTCGGTTTGGCCATAGGTGCTCCTTATAGAAAGGTGTTGTAGAATTCGTTTTTCTTTTCCTTCCGGTAGAAGGGAAGCGGGACCACGGTCGCCCGGGCCTCGCTCTGCCGGATCAGGATCGTGAGCGGGGTTCCCGGCTCGCGGCAATCGGGAGGGACGAAGGCCAATCCCACGGCCCGTTGCAGGGTCGGCGCAAAGGTGCCGGAGGTTACGTCGCCGATGACCGCGCCGTCCCGGAAGACCTGGTATCCGTGGCGGGCGATCCCCCGGTCTTCCATCCGGAATCCCACCAGTTTGCGGCGAATTCCTTCCTGCTTCTGCCTGGCCAGGGCGTCGCGGCCGACGAAGTCCTTCTCGAGGTTCACCAGCCAGCCATAGACGACCTCGTAAGGGGTGACGCCCTCGCACATCTCGTTCCCGTAGAGCATCATCCCCGCTTCCAGGCGAAGCGTGTCGCGGGCGCCCAGCCCGGCAGGCCGGATCCCCTGAACCCGGCCGGTGTCGAGAAGGAGGTCCCAGACGCTCCCCGCCTCTTCCGACGCCATATAGACTTCGAAGCCGTCCTCGCCGGTGTAGCCGCTCCGGGAGATCACAGCCGGGACGGACCCGACGGACGTTTCCAGGAACGTGTAATAGGACAGCGGCTTGAGAAGAACCGGAACGAGTTCCTGAAGAATCCCCTCCGCCCGGGGTCCCTGGATGTCGATCTTGCCGATGGCGTCGCTCCGATCGATGATGTCGACCTGGTGACCCGTTCGTTCCCGCAGATTCAGGAGCCAGCGGCAATCCTTTTCCCGGGTGGAGGCGTTGGTCACCAGCCGGTACCGGTCCATGCCGAAACGGTATACCGTCAGGTCGTCCAGGATCCCGCCCTTCTCATTCACAAGAAGGCTAAGGCGCATCTGGCCCGTCTCGAGCGGGGCCAGGTCGCGGGTCAGAGCCATCTGGAGGAACGGCAGTGCATCGGGGCCCGATACGTCGATCTCGCCCATGTGACAGGTGTCGAACAGGGTAACCCGCTCCCGTGTTGCATGGTGCTCTTCGATGACGTTAGTGTACTGGACCGGCATGGCCCAGCCCCCGAAATCGATGATCCGGGCCTTGAGGGCTTCATGGCGGCTGAAGAGAGGGGTTCTGTTCATGGCTCGTTCCTGAAAGGCTTTTGTTCGGAATGTCGGCGGCGCATGGTCGGAGCCCGCCGCTACAGGAACCGGTAGATGAGGGACAGGGCCAGGAGGATGATGGCGACAAAGATGAAAACATCCGTTTTTTTATAGGCTTTCGCCCCGGCCACGACATAGCCGCAACCGTCGCAGACGACGAGTCGTCCCTCGACGGGGGCCCCGCAGTGTGGGCACGCCATCTTCCCGTCGGCCTGAGGGATCTTCTGGGCGACGCTTTTCCGCAGCTCTTCGTGGATGTCGTACCGCCATTCGCAGTCTTCGGTGGGACATCTCCCCTTGGGGTCCATGTTGTCGGTCCAGATGAAACTCTTCTGACAGAGAGGACAGGTGATCTTCTGCATGAAACGTCTCCATGAACGGGATAAGGGAGTTGCTTGCGGGAAACGGGATTCCGTTTGCGCTTCACACGTACACCAATTCCCTCCCCATTTCAAGGAACAAAACGCCGGAAACCCGCGAGGGCGCTTGGCGACGGAAGCGGATGCACGGCCGGGGCGGCGGGAAAAAGGATGTTCCGGGATCGAGAAACGCGGCGGGAAAACGCGGCCGTTGATTTGTTCGGTGGAATGGGTTATAGGTTGCTTCCATTTCATGGGACCTTACAGGCATTGCCTGCCTGCACCCACTGCCGCTTCCGTGAAATGACAAGTGAAACGCGGAGTTCACGATGATCCGGTTCGATGCCGTCCACAAGTGGTTCAAGGATCTGCACGTTCTCAATGACATCAATCTCCATGTGAAGCAGGGCGAGGTCGTCGTCGTCTGCGGCCCCTCGGGGTCGGGGAAGTCGACCCTCATCCGGACGATCAACAAGCTGGAGCCCATCCAGAAAGGCCGGCTTGTCGTCGACGGCAAGGACCTTTCAGACCGGAAGACGGACATCAACAAGCTCCGGGCTGAAATCGGCTTTGTCTTCCAGCAGTTCAATCTCTACCCCCACCTGACCGCCATCAAGAACATTACCCTGGCCCCCATCAAGATCCGCAAACTTCCGAAAAAGCAGGCGGAAGAGGAAGCGATGGCGCTCCTGGAGCGCGTGGGGCTGGCGGACCGTCGGGATTCCTATCCTTCCCAGCTCTCCGGCGGGCAGCAGCAGCGGGTGGCCATCGCCCGGGGGTTGGCCATGAAGCCCAAGATCATGTGCTTCGACGAGCCCACCTCGGCCCTGGACCCGGAAATGATCGGCGAGGTGCTCCAGGTCATGCAGGGGCTCGCCCACACGGGCATGACCCTGATGGTGGTCACCCACGAGATGGGGTTTGCCCGGGAAGTGGCGGACCGTGTCATCTTCATGGATTACGGGGTTGTTCTCGAAGAGGCTGCTCCGGAGGAGTTCTTCCGGAATCCAAAACATGAAAGGGCCCAGCTCTTCCTGAAAGAGATCCTGTCGCCCATGCACTAACCTTAAATAATAGAAGGAGGAAGGAACATGAAAAGGACGGCGGTATGGTTGATGGCGGTGCTTTTCTTCGTGGCCCTCTGTGGTGCGGCTGCAGCGGCCGACACGCTGGCGGACGCGAAGAAGAAGGGCGTCTTCGTCTGCGGCGTGAAGGATTCCACGCCCGGGTTCGGTTACATCGATGAAAAAAGCCGGGACATCGTCGGTTATGACGTCGATTTCTGCCGGGCCATTGCGAAGAAGATGGGCGTCAGGCTGGAACTGAAACCCGTCACCTCGGCCTCGCGGATCCCCCAGCTCATCGCCGGCAACATCGACATGATCGCCGCCACGATGACCAAAACGGCGGATCGGGCCAAGCAGATCGACTTCAGCTACACCTACTTCTTCACCGGGCAGAAGTTCATCACCCGGAAGGGAGAGGTGAAGAAGCTGCAGGACCTGGCGGGCAAGAGAATCGGAACCGCCAAGGGCTCGACCTCCGAGCAGAACGCCAAGAAGGCCCTGCCGACGGCGACCATCCTGTCCTTCGACGATTATCCCCAGGCTTTCCTGGCCCTGCAGCAGGGCAAGGTCGCGGCGGTGACCACCGACGAGTCGATCCTGGCCAACATCCTGGACAAGGCCCCGGACAAGACCAAGTACGAGATCCCCGACATCCAGATCTCCGACGAGCCCTATGGTCTCGGCATGCGGAAGGGGGACAAGAACCTGGTCGACTTCGTGAACAAGACGATCGTGGAGATGGAGAAGAAGGGCGAGGCGAAGAAGATCTTCGACAAGTGGTTCGGACCCAAGGGGATGGCCTTCCACATGGCTCGCACTTTCAAGATTACGACGAAGAAAGAGCCCTGGGAGAAGTAACAAGCGGTGTTCAGCTATCAGTTCGACTGGTCGGTCGTCACTTCGGGCCAGTATTTCGAGTGGCTCGTGTCGGGGCTCAAGATCACCCTTGAGCTCTCCGTCTGGTCGATTGTCCTTTCCTTTCTACTGGGCCTGATCATTGCCGTCATGAGGATGAGCAATGTCAGGCCCATTCTCTGGTTTTCCCACGCGTACCTGGAATTCTTCCGCAACACTCCGCTCCTGGTCCAGATCTTCTTCTGGTACTTCGGCTCCTATCAGGTCCTGCCAAAGGCCGTGAACGACTGGCTCAACAGCGTCAATTTCGAGTTCGCCGCGGCGGTCATCGCGCTCACCATCTACACATCCGCCTTTATCGCCGAGGACATCCGATCCGGTGTCCGCTCCATCCCGAAGGAGCAGATGGAAGCGGCCCGCAGCTCCGGTTTTTCGTATATCCGCTCCATGCTGTTCATTGTCCTGCCCCAGGCGGTCCGGCTGACGATTCCGCCCCTGATCAACCAGTTCCTCAACGTGACAAAGAACTCGTCCCTGGCCATGACGATCGGGGTGGCGGAGATTACCTACCAGGCGAGGCAGGTGGAGAGTTACACCTTCAAGGGCTTTGAGGCGTTCACGGCGGCGACGCTGGTCTACCTGATCCTGTCGCTGGTCATCGCCGGGATGATGACGATCTACAACCGGAAGGTTCTCAGTCCCATGATGGGAGGGAAGTGATCGTGGAAGGGGGCTTTGACTTCACCGTAATCTGGACCAACATCGCCCATTTCATGATCGGCCGCTACCCCAGTGGGCCCATGGGCGGGGTGCTCCTGACGCTCTACCTGGCGATCGTGTCCCTCTTCCTGTCCTTTCTCGGAGGCATGATCCTGGGGCTGATGTGCGTGGTCCGGAATCCGCTGATCCGTTACCCTACCCTGGCGGTGGTCAACCTGGTTCGGGGAATCCCGCTTCTGCTCGTGATCTTCTGGATGTATTTCCTCCTGCCCTTCGTCATGGGACGGACGATGCCGGAGGCCTGGACGGTCATTGCGGCCCTCTCGATCTTCACGTCCGCCTACATGTCCCAGATCGTCCAGGCAGGGATCGAGGGGATCCCGAAAGGGCAGACCGAAGCGGCTCTCTCGACAGGTCTTCACCCCTGGATGGCCATGGTTTTTATCATCCTGCCCCAGGCCCTGCGGAACATGATCCCGTCGTTCGTCAACCAGTTCGTCTCCATGATCAAGGACACCTCACTGGCGTTCATTGTCGGTGTGTCCGAACTGACCCACGTGGCCACACAGGTGAACAACCGGACCATGATCTACCCGGCGGAAATCTTCTTGTTCATCTCCGTCGTCTATTTCATCATCTGTTTTGCCTTCACGACCTTGTCGAGGTGGTTGGAGAAGAGGCTGGCCCTTGCGGGCCGTTGAAAGACGCCCGTCTGCTGCGTTCCCCTTGTCTTATCTCCCTCAGAAATGGAAAGCTTCCTGCCCTGATTCCCCAGGTGTTGCGGCCCTGCCTCTTCACGAAGCGTTTTTGAATTTCCGCGGCAGGGGAGGCGCGTCGTACGTGTCCATCACGACCTCGATGTAGGCCCCGCTGCCGCATCCCTCCGCCTTTCCGACGGCGTCGTCGAGCTCGCCGCACGTGGTCGCACGGGCGGCGAACCAGCCCTCACACCCCAGTGCCTCGGGCAGCTTGTGATAATGCCATTGCGCCAGGTCGTTGTAGTATATGCCGGGGTCCTTGCAGAGGAGCCGCTCGATCAGGTATCCGTTGTTGTTGATGACGAACAGGATCGGCTTCAGTCCATAGCGGTGGAACATGCAGATCTCCTGGGCCGTAAGCTGGTGGGAGCCATCACCGGTGACAAGGATGGCTCTCCGGCTCGGGTCGGCCAGGGCGGCGCCGAAGGCGGCCGGTGTGGCCCAGCCGATGGAGCCCCACAGGGACTGGTTGTGAAACGTCGAGCCTGCCGGCATCCGGGCGAACGCGAACCCCATGGACGCGGTGCCCGTTTCGACCACCACGATGTCTTCCGGTTTCAAAAGCCGTTCCAGTCGCGGGTACAGGTAGGACGAGGTGATTTTGTCGGCCGGGTTGCCTTCCGGCTTGTCGAGACCCTGGACCCGCGGGGCTTTGACATCTGTGCGCCGGGGGAGCCTTCCCGCCAGCGCCGCCAGCACATCCCTGATTTCCACGTTGTTGTAGACGGCATAACCCACCCGAACATGGTGGAGCATGATGTTGATACTCTTTGCCGGGTCGATCCTGGCGGTGAAGCCACCGGAACTCAGGTCCGTCATGAGCGCGCCGATTTCGATGATGCAGTCGCATCCCTCGACAAACTCGCGAACCTCCTCGTTCATGAGCCGTCCGTCATAGATGCCGATGTAGCCCGGATGGGTCTCATCCAGCACGGACTTGTCCATGATCATGGCGGCAAACGGCAGCCCCGATGCGGTCACCAGATCGGTTGCGGATTCTTTCAGTCCGCAGCGGGAAACGATGATGCCCGGCAGGAAGCAGGCGGAGCCGGCGCGGCACACGGCGTCGACGATGGCGTCTACTGCCTTTTCGAGAGCGGATGGGTCGCTTTCGCGGGTCTCGACGACCGGAACCGATCCGTTCACCGGCATGTTCGCATAGTCGGCCGGGAAGCCCATATAGACCGGTCGACGGTTGTAGAAAGCCGCCGCAATCAGCCGCTCCGTTTCACCGATGCAGTTGTCCGGGGTCAGGATCGCCCGTCCGCAGACCACGGGCTCGGTCATATGATAAAAAAAATCGAATTGGCCGTTGCCGAACGTGTGATGAACCAGGCTTCGGGATCGTTTGGTCCCGCTCGATGGCATTCCCACCAGGTGAAAGACCGGAAGGTGCTCCGCATAGGAGCCGGCAATCCCGTTGACGGCGCTGAGCTCGCCTACCCCGTAGGTGGTGCTCAGTGCGGCGGCGCCCCGTATCCGGGCGTATCCGTCCGCCGCGTAGGCGGCGTTCAGTTCGTTGCAGTTGCCGATCCAGCGGAGGCGGTCGTCCGTGCAGATCGCGTCGTTAATCGGAAAGGCAAAGTCTCCCGGCACCCCGAAAATGTCGTTGATGCCGATGGCCGAGAGGCGTGAAAGCACATATTGAATCACGGTCTTATTCATATCCCTGTCCCTCCTTTCGAACGGAGAACCCCGTCAGACGTCATCTCCTGGAAAACCGGAGACTTCGCATTGTGAGCCTCCCGGGCCTTTCTCTTGGTGAAAGAAAGGGATGCCCCGGATGGCACCAGGATTCCGGGAAAACGTCCCTCTGTCCGCCGGCAAGAGCCTTCTCCGGAGGATGAACGCCTCTGGCATCATGGACTTTCCGGCCGGCCTTCCGGTCCGGTCAGACGATGGCAGGCAAGCCTGCGATGGGGACACATTGAAAAGATTGTTTTCCTCTATTCGCCCGGGGCGCTTCCGAACGCTGATTCCGCTCGGGTTTCGGATACTCCCGGGGATCAAAGAGGCAGGGTGTTCGGTGATCGCGGGCGCAAATCTCGAGGTCAGGCCTGAGGAATGTATATTCAGGCAGGGTTCATATCATCGCTATGTCATCTTTGTCGATAAGGAAATGAGGGATTGTGACGGAACGGTCGGATTCCCGTGCCATGGTTCGGGCACGTTGATGGGCAACCCTTCGCAAAACCTTGTCCTGTTTTCTAAAAACGCTCCTTGAGCACCTCCGCGAAGAAGCGTTCCTTCTTCTTCGGATACCAGAGACTGCCTTCGTAATCGACGATGAGCTTTCCGTCCAGGTGGTCGATCTCGTGCTGGGCGACGCGGGCCAGGAAGTCCAGATAGCGCCGGTTGATCTTTTTCCCGTGGCGGTCCAGGGCCCGGACCTTGATTTCCGGGAACCGGTCGATCTCCACCTGGATGTCGGGGCAGGAAAGGCATCCCTCCGCGGCCTTCACCGGTTCCCCCCGGGACTGGGTGATCCGCGGGTTGACCAGAACGTCGAAATCGTCCTCCTTCTTCGACCAGGTCTTCTCGTCGAAGCCCTTGTTCCGGAACACCACGATCCTCTCGCTGATGCCGATCTGCGGGGCCGCCAGGCCCAGGGCGTCATTGCGATCGAGAAAGGTTTTCACCAGCGTCTCGATGTTCCGGATCGTTTCCGGAGTGAACGGGAATGCCGCCTCCCGGCAGGGAGTTCTCAGGATGGCAGCATCGCCGGCATTTTTTCCGGTTTCGGTCCACAGGGTCAGGACTCGTTTCCCCTCCATGCCTTCCATTCCTTTCTTTTCATGACTCTTGCGAGCCTATAGCACCAGGCGCCCAGTGATGCAAGGGAGTGGGCGAAACTCCTTGATTATTTGTGGGGCGTCTGTTAGCCTCTGCCCCTCACCGACGGAAGAACCCATGTTGACCTCATTGATTCACCGGATAATCAGCAGGCAGGCAAAAAAGGAATTTTCCAGGGCCGTGAATTTCCAGACCGGCCCGCCCCCGGAACTGCCGGCCTGCACCGACTCGGAGTCCCGCCTGCTCTATCTTCACATTCCCTTCTGCGAACGGCTGTGTCCCTACTGCTCGTTCAATCGTTTCGTTTTCCAGGAAAAGGTCTGCCGCCGCTACTTCAAGGCCCTGAGAAACGAGATGGGCCTCTACCGGGCCCGGGGCTATGATTTCCAGGGCATCTATGTCGGGGGCGGCACGCCGACGGTCCTGCCGGACGAACTGGCGGAAACGCTTCACCTGGCGCGGGAGACATTCGGAGTCCGCGAGATCTCCGTGGAGACGAACCCGAATCACCTGACGGACCGGAACGTGGAAATCCTGCAGCAGGCGGGGGTGAACCGTCTTTCCGTGGGCATCCAGAGTTTCGATGACGGGCTCCTGCGGCAGATGGAGCGGCGCGACAAGTACGGGGGCGGCGAGGAGATTCTCGCTCGTCTCCGGACATACCAGGGAGCGTTCGATACGCTCAACGCCGACATGATGTTCAATTTCCCCACCCAGACGCCCAAGATGCTCGATCGGGATCTGGACGTCCTGCTGGGGAGCGGCGTGGACCAGGTGACGTATTACCCCCTGATGGTGTCCGATTCGACCCGCCAGATGGTCACCCGGACGCTCGGATACGTGGACATGAAGCAGGAGGCTCTTTTCTACCGGCGCATTCTCGAACGGCTCCGGCCGACGTACCGGATGTCCTCGGCCTGGTGCTTCTGCCGCAAACCCTCCCTCATCGACGAATACATCGTGGATTACAGCGAATATGCCGGCCTGGGCAGCGGGTCCATCGGGTATCTCCACGGGACCTGCTATGCCAACACCTTCGATGTGGCCGAGTATGCCACCCGGATCGGTCGGGGAGAGCCGCCGCTGATGGCCTCCCGGACCTTCAGCCTTGAGGAGAGGATCCGTTACGATTTCATGATGAAGCTATTCGGCATGGAATTGAAGGAGTCATACCTGAAGGAAAAGTTTGGGGCCGTGTACCCGTATCTCTGGAAAGACATTGCGGCCTTCACCGCGGCTGGAGGGCTCCGCCGGCGAAACGGTACGTTTTTCCTGACGGAACGGGGATGCTACTACTGGGTCATCCTGATGCGTGAGTTTTTCACGGCGGTGAACAACTTCCGCGATTTCTGCCGCGACGCCATCGCTTCTCCGCTGGTGTGGTGAAGCCCGCCTTTTCCGTGGCCGGGTGATCCGGGCCGCGCGGCCGAACCCGCCGCGTCGCGGATTCATATTCCCGTCGTGCAGGCAAGCGGGACGTGATTGGAAACACCGGATTCCGTGAGGGAGGGAAATCAACATGGAGGAAGGGACAAAATCCCGGCTGCGGAAGCTGCCGAAGATCGACGAGTTGATGCTTTCCCTGGAAAAGCGGGGTCTTCTCCGGCAGATTCCCCGGGAATTCGTCCGGGAGGCATGCCGTACCGCCGTGGACGACCTGCGGCGCCGGATCCTGGCTGCGGGTACAGGAGAGGAATTTCCCGTTCCGGACCGGCAGATGGTGGCCGAGGGCATTGAAAAGAGGATGGCCGACCTGGAATCCCCCCGGCTCAAGCGGGTTATCAATGCCACCGGCGTGATTCTTCACACGAACCTGGGGCGGGCCCCCCTGAGCCGGGAGGCGGTTCTCCATGTGGCGGAGGTTGCCGGAGGATACTCGAACCTGGAATTTGACCTGGACAAGGGTGAGCGAGGACTCCGCTACGACCACGTCCGGGATCTGCTGCTCCTCCTGACGGGGGCGGAGGAGGCCCTCGTGGTGAACAACAATGCCGCCGCGGTCCTCCTGGTTCTGAACACCCTGGCGGAGGGGAGGGAGGCCGTTGTCTCCCGGGGGGAGCTGGTCGAGATCGGCGGCGAGTTTCGGATTCCGGAAGTCATGGAGAAGAGCGGCGTCCGTCTCCGGGAGGTCGGCACGACCAACCGGACCCGCCTGGGAGACTACGAACGGGCCGTTACGGAGCAGACGGGCCTGATCCTGAAAGTGCACACGAGCAATTTCCGGGTGGTCGGGTTTACCGAGGAAGTGGATGTTTCCGATCTCGTTACGCTGGGGCGCAGGGTCGGAATCCCGGTCATGCATGACCTGGGAAGCGGATGCCTGATCGACCTGGAGCCCTTCGGGCTGGAGCGCGAGCCTACTGTCCGGGAGGCCGTCGCCTCCGGGGCGGACGTGGTGACATTCAGCGGAGACAAGCTTCTCGGCGGGCCGCAGGCGGGGATCATCCTCGGCCGGAGGGAGAGCGTGGAGAGAATCCGCCGGAATCCCCTGAATCGGGCCCTGCGGATCGACAAGCTGACCCTGGCAGCCCTCGAGGCGACCCTGGCTGCTTATCTGAAACCCGATCGAGCATTGGAGGAAATCCGGGTCCTGAAGGCCCTCTCGGAGCCCCCGGAGACTGTTCGGAGACGCGCCCGCCGGCTCATGACCCTCCTCAAGCGGTCGGGGATCGAGGGGATCGCCTTGTCCCTGAAACCCGGAACCGCCATGGCCGGAGGAGGCTCTCTTCCCGCCCGGGACATCCCCACATGGCTGATCGGCGTCCGGATGGCAGGCCTGTCGTCGGCTTCCCTCGGAGACCGGCTCCGCCGGCTTCCGCTGCCGGTGGTCGTCCGGATCGCCGATGAGGAGGTCCTCCTGGATGCCCGCACCCTGGATGAGGGAGACCTCCACGCCGTCCGGGATGCCCTGCGGGCGGTGTCGGCGTCGTGACGACGGACCCGAGGACAGGGCGGTATACGGTAACGGGCGATGAAGAGGGCGTTCGTCTGGATGTGTACCTGGCCGGCCGGGATGCGGGCCTTTCAAGATCCCAGATCCGGAAAGCCGTGGAGGAGGGCCGGGTCCTCGTCAACGGCCGGCGGGTCAAGGCGGGCCACCGGCTGCGCGAGGGAGAGACGGTGGACCTGGTAATTCCCGAGCCGGCTCCGATGGATGTCCAGCCGGAAGCGATTCCCCTGTCCGTCGTTTTTGAGGACGAGCACCTGCTGGTGGTGGACAAGCCTGCGGGAATGGTGGTCCACCCCGCGGCGGGCCATTCCAGCGGCACCCTTGTGCATGCCCTTCTTCATCACTGCCGGGATCTATCCGGGATCGGCGGGGTGCTCCGACCCGGAATCGTCCACCGCCTGGACCGCGACACGTCCGGGCTGCTCCTGGTCGCCAAGACGGACGGGGCCCATCGGGGGCTTACCACGCAGTTCCGGGAGCGCCTCATCGACAAGACCTATCTGGCCGTGGTTCTGGGAGTGCCCCCGACGGATGCCGGGGAGGTACTCCTGCCCGTGGGGCGGCATCCGTCGGACCGGAAGAAGATGTCCACCCGGAGTTCCCGGGGCCGCGATGCCGTCACCCGCTGGCGCGTGCGGGAGCGCTTCGGCGCCGCGACGCTGCTTGAAGTCGGCCTCCTGACGGGCAGGACCCACCAGATCAGGGTACACCTCGCTTCCCAGGGGTATCCCGTCGTGGGAGACTCCGTTTATGGACGGTCCGGCCTGCTGAAGTCGGTTGCGGACATGGAAACCCGGTCAATTCTCCGTGGAATGAAGCGCCAGGCCCTGCACGCGGCCCGGATTGCCTTCCGGCATCCCCTTCAGGGAGTTCCTCTGTCATTCGAGTCTCCCCTGCCTGCGGACATGGCGGGATTGTGCGAAGCCCTCCGGGGGAGGCGGACGCATGTTTGAGCTCGTACAGAGAGGATCCGTATCGTTTCTTCAATGCGTGCCCCTGAGGGAACTGGGTTTCGTGACCCATGCCTTCTGCACGCGCCGGGAGGGAGCCAGCTCCGGACCTTTCGAGAGCCTCAACTTCAGTTCTTCCGAGGGGGACCCGGAGGAATGCGTCCGGGCGAACTGGGACCGTGCGGCGGAGGCCTTCGGCCTGACCCGTCGACAGTTTTTCAACGTTCACCAGGTGCACGGGAACGACGTCCTGGTCATCGATGATCCCGCGTTCATGACCTTCACCTGCCAGCCCCTTCGCTGCGATGCCATTGTCACGACCCGGCCGGGCCTGGCCCTCTGCATCCGGACGGCGGACTGCGTTCCCATCCTGATGGCGGACCCCCGGAAGGGGGTTGTCGCGGCGGTCCACGCAGGCTGGCGGGGGACCTCCCTGGGCGTCGCAGGGCGGGTGGCCGACTGCTTTCGGGACCGCTTTTCGTCCGATCCACGGGACCTCCTGGCAGCGGTCGGGCCTGCCATTGGGCCATGCTGCTACGAGGTGGATGCGCCCGTTCAACAGGCCATGGAGAACCTGGGACCCGGCCAGACATCGTTTCTGACCCCAGCGGGGCCGGGGAAGTGGAGGCTCGACCTGGCGGCGGCGAATCGCTCCCAGTTGCTGGAACGCGGTTTTTCTCCGGAGAATGTCCACCTGTCTGGTACGTGCACTTCCTGCGGGAAAGAACGCTGGTTTTCCCATCGCCGGGACGCGGGGCGCTCGGGGAGGCACCTGAATTTCATTTTGATGGACCAAAAGCCGGATATCCTGTAAGGTAAAAATCCCTTGACACATTATAGGGCATCGGGTAGAGGGAGTCGGGAATTTTGAAAGGTAACGTCTAAGCCTCCCTTTTCAAGTGTTTCCAGCGTTCCAATTGGCAAACCAGTTCTAATCCAGATTCGTATTTCTGACTCATGGCCAATTCCACTTGAAGACAGTGGGAATCGTGATGCCGGGAACAGTCACGCGTGTCGGCGCATGGCGGCGTTCCGGCTGAATCCGTGCAGCGACACGGAAAGGAAATCGACATGAACATCGAGGAAATCAAGAGACTCCCTATCAGCGAATTGGCTGGCCTGGCAAAGGATCTCAACGTGCCGGGGGCCGGGGGCATGCGGCGGCAGGACCTTATCTTTTCCATCCTGCAGGCACAGTCGGACAAGAACGGCGTCATCTCCGGGACCGGTGTTCTGGAGATCCTTCCGGACGGGTTCGGATTTCTCCGTGCCGTGGACTACAACTATCTTCCCAGCCCCGACGACATCTATGTATCCCCTTCCCAGATCCGGCGCTTCAGCCTGCGGACCGGCGACACGATTTCCGGAGAGGTCCGGCCCCCCAAGGAGGGCGAGAAATACTTCGCCCTGCTGAAGGTCGATTCGGTTAATTACGAGCATCCCGAAGCCGCCCGGGACAAGATCCTCTTCGACAACCTGACACCGCTGTACCCCCAGGAGAAGCTGGCCCTTGAATCGGATTCGGAAAACTTCTCGACCCGGATCATGGACCTCTTCACGCCCATCGGGAAAGGGCAGCGGGGCTTGATCGTGTCTCCCCCCCGGGCGGGGAAAACGGTTCTCCTGCAGGATATCGCCCACAGCATCGCCAAGAACCACAAGGAAGTGATCCTCATGGTCCTGCTCATCGACGAGCGGCCGGAGGAGGTCACGGACATGCAGCGGAGCGTCCAGGGGGAGGTCATCTCCTCCACATTCGACGAACCGGCCACCCGGCATGTCCAGGTGGCGGAGATGGTTATCGAGAAGGCGAAACGGCTCGTGGAGCACAAGCGCGACGTGGTCATCCTGCTGGACAGCATCACCCGGCTGGCCCGGGCGTACAACACCGTGGTTCCGCCCAGCGGAAAGGTCCTCTCCGGCGGCGTCGATTCCAACGCTCTCCACAAGCCGAAGCGCTTCTTCGGAGCGGCTCGCAACATTGAAAACGGCGGAAGCCTGACCATCATCTCCACGGCCCTTATTGACACGGGAAGCCGGATGGACGAGGTCATCTTCGAGGAGTTCAAGGGGACCGGCAACATGGAACTGCACCTGGACCGCCGCATCGCCGACCGCCGGATCTTCCCGGCCTTCGACCTGATCCGCTCCGGAACCCGCAAGGAAGAGCTCCTGATTGCGAAGAATTATCTGAACCGGGTCTGGATCCTGCGCCGGCTCCTCCAGGAGATGAATCCCCTGGACGCCATCGAGTTCATCACCGACAAGATCCGGAAGACCGATACGAACCAGCTGTTCCTGGATTCCATGAACCAGTAAAATACCGCTTGAATTTTCCGGCCGATTTGATTAGATGCACACCCTTTCGTGAAACGGTTCGGATAAATAAGGGAAAAGGAGACAGAATCCCATGAAAGAGGGAATCCATCCGGAATACAAGAATACGACCATCACCTGCGTCTGCGGAAATGTCATTGAAACGAAGTCCACCCGGCAGGACATCAAGGTCGAAATCTGCTCCAGCTGCCATCCCTTTATGACGGGAAAGCAGAAAATCGTCGATACGGCCGGAAGGGTCGAGCGATTCAAGAAAAAGTATGCAGCCCTGGAGCAGAAGAAGGAAAAGTAAGCGAATTCTCCCCTTGCCGGGTGTGTTCATGAGACCGGTCAGGCGGCCGGTTTTGTGGAGTGATCGACAGGAAGAGACGGTCCGGTTCCGTTGCATCCCGATCCGCACACCGGCGTTCCAGCATTCCCGGGGCAAAGTCCCCCGAAGTCTTCCAGGCAGGCATGGCCGTGACAGGCATGCCGGCATGCCCGGAATTCCCGCCCCTTCTCCCGGATTCTCGGTAACTCCATGTTCAAGAGACTGAAAGACATCGATCAGCGATTTCAGGAACTGGAGGGTTTGCTGAGCAGTTCCGATGTAGTCACCAGGCCTTCCCTGTACCAGAAATATGCCAAGGAGCATTCCGACCTGCACGACTTGGTGGAGGCCTGGCGGGAATATGAAAAGCTGGGAGGACAGATCGAGGAGGACCAGCGGATCCTCCGGGAGGACGACGAGGAGCTGAAGGAACTGGTGCGGGAAGAGCTGCCCCGGCTCAAGGAACAGAGGACGTTTCTGGAAGAGCGCCTGAAAATCCTCCTGCTTCCGAAAGACCCGAACGACGAGAGAAACGTTCTTCTGGAAATCCGCGCGGGCACGGGCGGTGACGAGGCGGGGCTCTTTGCGGCCGATCTCTTCCGCATGTATGCCCGCTATGCCGAGCGGTCCGGCTGGAAGGTCGAGGTGATCAGCGGTAGCCCGTCCGGAGGGGTGGGCGGTTTCAAGGAAATCATCGCCATGATCGAGGGCCGCGGGGCTTACAGCCGCCTCAAGTACGAGAGCGGGGTCCACCGGGTGCAGCGGGTTCCGGTTACGGAATCACAGGGCCGGATCCACACCTCGGCGGTGACGGTGGCGATTCTTCCGGAGGCGGAGGAGGTGGACGTTCAGATCGACCCGAACGAACTGCGGATCGACGTCTACCATTCCAGCGGCCATGGCGGGCAGAGCGTCAACACAACGGATTCCGCGGTTCGGATCACACACCTGCCTACCGGCCTGATCGTCACCTGTCAGGATGAAAAATCCCAGCTCAAGAACAAGGCAAAGGCGATGAAGGTGCTCCGGGCGAGGCTTCTGGACATCATGGTGCAGAAGCAGAACGCCGAGATCACGGAGGCCCGGCGAAGCCAGGTGGGGAGCGGGGACCGCAGCGAGCGCATCCGGACCTACAACTTTCCCCAGGGCCGGGTCACGGATCATCGCATCGGGCTTACCCTGTATAACCTGGAAAGCATCCTGGACGGCGAGATCCAGGGGGTCATTGACACCCTGACGACCCATTTCCAGGCAAACGCCCTCAAGGCGGCGACACCCGCCTGAAGCCGGCTCGTCCCGAGACCGTTGTGCATCGGGGGGATTCATGGCAACCATCCGTTCCGTCCTGCACGAGGCGACGGACGTCCTTCGCCGTCATGGTCTGCCCACCCCGCGCCTGGACGCCGAAGTCCTGCTGTGCCGGTCACTCGGGACGGATCGCACGCATCTTTATTCCCATCCGGAGGAAATCGTCGGCCCGGACACCCTCGGCAGGTTTCGCGAATGGGTGGAGAGACGACGGCGACAGGAACCAGTCGCATACATCGTCGGAGAAAAGGAGTTCTGGTCGATCCCCTTCGCCGTTGACCCGCGGGTTCTGATTCCCCGGGCGGACACGGAAATTCTTGTCGAAGAGGCCCTCCGGGTGGCACAGGCCCGTGATCGCATCCTGGATGTCGGAACGGGAAGCGGTGCCGTGGCCGTGGCGCTGTGCCGGGAGCTGCCCCGGGCATGGATTGTGGCGACGGATTGCTCTCCCGAAGCCGCGACGGCGGCGGCGGGAAACGCGGAGCGGGCGGGCGTGGCGGATCGGGTGTCCATCGTGGTGGCGGACCTCCTGGAGCCGCTATGTGGACCTTTTGATGTGATCGTCTCGAACCCCCCTTACATTCCGGAGGATGAATTCAGGGAACTGCCTCCCGGGGTAAGGGAATATGAACCGAAAGAAGCCCTGTGGGCTCCCGGTGACGGAACGGCGGTACACCGCCGGCTGATTGCGGGTGCCCCATCCGTCCTGAAGGATGGAGGCTGGCTCCTGTTGGAGACGGGCGATCGGCAGGCGGGAGAAATCGCGGAAGCGTTGAAGGATGACGGCCGTTATGACCGCATCGGCATACGGCAGGACTACGGGGGCCGGGACCGCGTCGTGAAAGCCAGGAAAATGGAGATCGAGCATGGATAAAATCGTCATCCAGGGGGGCAGGAAACTGAAGGGGGACGTTCCCGTCAGCGGCGCCAAGAACGCAGCGCTGCCCATCCTGTTTTCGGCGCTCCTGACGGAGGGGACGAACCGGTTCGGCAATATCCCGAACCTGGTAGACATCAAGACGGCCCGCAGGCTGCTGCACAATCTCGGCGTGCGAACGGAGGGAAACGGAACCATCCAGGTGGATGCCACCACGATTACCAGTTGCGAGGCTCCGTATGACCTGGTGAAGACGATGCGGGCCTCCATCCTGGTACTGGGACCGCTGGTGGCCAGGATGGGCCAGGCACGGGTCTCCCTGCCCGGCGGGTGCGCCATCGGGGCGAGACCCGTCAACCTGCACATCAAGGCGCTGGAAGAGATGGGAGCGGAGATCCGCCTGGAGGAGGGGTACATTGATGCAAGGGCGCGGAGGCTCAAAGGGGCGCGGATTTACTTCGATCTCTCCACCGTAACGGGAACGGAGAACATTATGATGGCCGCGACCCTCGCCGAGGGGACGACCATCCTGCAGAATGCCGCGAAAGAGCCCGAAGTGGTCAACCTGGCCGATGTTCTGGTCGGGATGGGCGCACGCATCCATGGAGCGGGAACGGACGTGATCACGATTGAAGGGGTCCCGCGCCTTCACCCCGTGGAGGCCTCCGTCATCCCCGACCGGATCGAGGCGGGTACGTTCCTCATCGCCGCCGGCATGACGGGCGGGGACATCCGCCTGACGGGATGCGATCCTGGCCATATCGAGGCGCTGACTGTGAAGCTCCAGGAATCGGGCATGACCATCGAGACGGAGCCGGGTGGAATCCGGGCCGTCGGGACCCGGCGGATCGCGAGCGTCGATGTGAAGACCCTTCCCTATCCTGGCTTTCCGACGGACCTCCAGGCGCAGATCATGGCGATGATGGCCCTCGGGCAGGGTTTCAGCGTCGTGACCGAGACAGTCTTCGAAAACCGCTTCATGCACGTGAGCGAACTGCTGCGGATGGGTGCGGACATTGATATCCAGGGAAGCAGCGCCTTCGTGAGAGGGGTCCCGCGGCTTCTCGGAGCACCGGTGATGGCCACCGACCTCCGGGCATCGGCGTCCCTGGTCCTGGCAGGGCTGGCCGCGGAGGGACGGACGGATGTCGCCCGCGTCTACCACCTGGATCGCGGGTATGAGTCCATGGAGAAGAAGTTTTCCGCTCTCGGGGCCGATGTGAAAAGGGAGAAGGCATGAGATGAGGATCATCCGCACAGGCGATTCCCGGTTTGAAGAAGTGTTCCGGCAGATCGCGGGACGGGGTCGGGTCTTCGACGAGGATCTCTGGAACACGACGTTCCGCATCGTTCGGGATGTGGCCGACCGGGGCGACGAAGCCCTTTTCGCCTATACGAAGCAATTCGACGGCTGCCTTCTTTCTTATGGTGCGGTTGAGGCGTCGTCGGCGGAGATTGAAACCGCGCTGTCGGCCGTTTCCCGGCAGGAATGGGAGATCCTTCGCCTGAGCGCCGGGCGGATCGAGCGATATCACCGGAGACAGGTTCTCCCGGACTGGCGGATCGACGATGAGGAGGGCGTGCTCCTGGAACAGCGGGTTCTTCCGCTGGACCGGGTGGGCATCTATGCCCCCGGAGGACTCGCGGCCTATCCGTCGACGGTGTTGATGGCCGCGATCCCTGCCCGGATCGCCGGGGTGAAGGAGATCCTGCTCGCCTCTCCGGTACGGGACGGGCGTCTTCATCCCCTGATCGCCGCAGCGGCGAAGCTTTGCGGGGTCACGCGCATCCTCAAGATCGGGGGAGCGCAGGCCATTGCGGCTCTGGCGCACGGGACCGCGTCGGTGCCGAGGGTCGACAAGATCGTAGGGCCCGGCAATGCATATGTGGCCGCCGCCAAGCGGATCGTCTTCGGGGAGGTCTCCATCGACATGATCGCCGGACCCAGTGAGGTTCTGATCGTTGCCGACGGCAGCGCTCCCGCAGCATTCGCCGCCGCGGACCTCATCGCCCAGGCGGAACATGATGAATCGGCCAGCGCGGTCCTGGTTACGCCCGATTCGGAGTATGCCTCCCGCGTGTCGGCAGAGGTGGATCGGCTGGTGAGCGGCCTGTCCAGGAGAGAGATCCTGACACGGTCCCTGGATCGGTACGGTGCGATCTTCCTGGTGAAGGACCTGGAGCAGGCGGCGGACGTCGCCAACCGGTTCGCGCCGGAGCACCTGGAACTGATGGTGGAGAATCCCCGGAGTATCCTGTCCGGGTTCCGGCATGCCGGCTCCATCTTCCTGGGGGCGCATGCACCCGAGGCGATCGGGGATTATCTCGCCGGTCCGAACCACATCCTGCCTACCGGTGGAACCGCCCGCTTCTCGTCTCCGCTGGGTGTGTACGATTTCCTCAAGCGGACAAGCATCATCCAGTTTTCGCCGGAGGCCTACGGTCGCTACGGGGCTTCGGTTGCGGCTTTTGCGGCGATGGAGGGGCTGACGGGACACGGGTTGGCCGCATCCGTCCGGATGGATGGGACTTCGTCCGGCGATCCGGGCTCCCGACAATCGGCTCTTGAAGAGGATACGACGGGAAAAAACCCTTGATAAAAATATCGGTCTCCATTAGGATGGCGCTCCCATTCAACATCAGGAATCATCGAGGGCGGGCGTAATTCAGAGGTAGAATGTCAGCTTCCCAAGCTGAACGTCGTGGGTTCGATTCCCATCGCCCGCTCCATTGATTTCCTTCCTTCATGGGGTATCTCCAGCCCCTGTTTTCGGGGCAAATCCGGGCTTCCTGCGGAAAAAAACACTTGATATTGCGGTTTGGATATGTTACCGCCCCGCC
Source organism: Syntrophales bacterium (assembly GCA_035363115.1). NCBI lineage: Bacteria > Pseudomonadati > Thermodesulfobacteriota > Syntrophia > Syntrophales > Syntrophales bacterium. Next base: position 72,878 of record DAOSEM010000007.1, read on the forward strand.
AGATCATCGTGGATTTCTGATGAGTGGGCCTGAGCCCACTTTTTTTTTCAAAGCAATGGAAAACGGCCCGACCGGAAGGTCCATCGAGGAAGCGATCTGGAATTTGGCGGAACCCACTGCGGATGCAGAGGGCGTGGAATTGATCCACGTGGAGTGCATCCGTATGAAGACCCGCTGGATCGTGCGGATTTTCCTGGATAAGACAGGGGGCGTCACCCTGGATGACTGCTCGCGGGTCAGCCACGTTCTGGGGGATCTCCTGGAGGTCCATGATCTGCCGCCGGGGCCTTACACACTGGAGGTCTCCTCGCCCGGGCCGAACCGGCCTCTGTCCCGGGACCGTGACTTTTCCCGCTTTTGTGGAAGCCCGGTGATGCTGAGGCTGGACGGTTCGCTGGACGGGCTGAGGAATGTCCGCGGAACCCTCCTGGAGTACGATGCCGGAGAGGCGGAGAGGATGCTCCTGGTGGAGGTTGACCGTGAGGTCCGGCGCATTCCGAGAAAAGCCGTTGTGAAGGCAAACCTGATTGATGTTGAGGGAGAGACCCGTCGTACGGAGGTCCCCCGAAAGGGAAAGAGGAAAACCCGTCACTGAGTCGCAGCCGGGGTGGCACACATCGTCTCCGGATCGGCGCACAGACTTGGAAACGGCAGCCGCCGGCAGGCGCCCGGGGCAGACGAATGGCCTGCCATCCGTCCTGATCGCGTGCCTGGTGACGAGCCATATTTTGTAAGCGGAGGAACGTTCATGTTGCCGGAGTTGAAACGACTGATCGAACAGATGGGGAAAGACCGGGGAATCGACAAGCAGATCATCATCGAGGCCCTGGAGGCGGCGATGCTGACGGCAGCGCGCAAGAAGCTGGGTCCCCACGTGGAGATCGAGGCTCACTATAACGATGAAGCCGGCGAGGTGGAGGTTTTCCAGTTCAAGATGGTGGTGGACAAGATTCTCGATCCGGATCTTCATATCCTGCTGGACGAAGCGCGACAGACGCTCGACGAGGAGGCGGAGCCCGGGGACAGCCTGGGAATCAAGATCGATACGAGCACCTTCGGAAGAATCGCCGTTCAGACGGCCAAGCAGATCATCATCCAGCGGGTCAAGGACGCGGAACGGGATAACATCTATGACGAATACAAGGACCGGAAAGGGGAATTGATCAACGGATTTGTCCAGCGATTCGAGGGAGGATCCATCATTGTAAACCTTGGTCGGGCGGAGGGTGTGATTCCCGTATCCGAACAGATCTTCAAGGAAGTGTACAAGCGGGGGGAGCGGATTCGTGCCTATATCCTGGAAGTGAAGCGAATTACAAAAGGGCCGCAGATCATTCTCTCGAGGACCCATCCTGGGTTCCTGCGGGCACTGTTCGAGGTCGAGGTTCCGGAAATCTCCGAGGGACTCATTGAACTGGTCAATGTGGCGAGAGAACCCGGGAAACGGGCGAAAATCGCCGTGCGCACCAAGGACAAGGATATCGATCCGGTGGGCGCCTGCGTCGGCATGAGGGGATCCCGCGTGCAGAGCGTGGTTCAGGAACTGCGGGGCGAGAAGATCGACATCGTTCCGTATTCCGACGATCCGGTCAAGTTCGTCTGCAGCGCCCTGTCCCCGGCCAAGGTGGAAAAAGTGCTCATGGACGAGGAAAACCGTGCCATGGAGATCATCGTTCCCGATGATCAGCTTTCCCTGGCCATCGGCAAGAACGGGCAGAATGTTCGGCTGGCCGTTAAGCTGACAGGCTGGAAAATCGATGTGAAGACGGAAGCACTTATTTCTTCCCAGGAGGATCCGGGACACAAGGAGTTAATGGGGATCCCCGGGATGAGCGAAGAGCAGGCGGAACAGCTTTATGAGAACGGTTTCAAGACCGTGGCGGCCCTGGCTGCCGCGGATCCGGAGGCGATCTCCGCGCTGCCCGGTATGGACATTCAAGTGGCGGCCCAATGGATTGAAGAAGCGGGAAGGATGATCACGCAGAGTACTGTCGCCGGAAAAAGCGAGTGATCAAAGACCCAACAGGGTGTTTTCCTCTGTTTGGACTTCGTCGGAGGAAGTCGGGATGTCGAAGAAGAGGGTATACGAACTGGCGAAGGAGCTGGGCCTGGACAACAAAGAGCTCATTTCCCGCCTGGAAAAGATCGGTGTCATCGTGAAATCTCACTCGAGCACGCTCGAGGAGGCGGACCTGGAGAGGATCCAGAAAGAATTGCTGGCGCCGGAGCCTCGGGAGGTTGTGGAGCAGCGGATCAAGTCGACCGTGATCCGGCGCCGTGCGATACGAACGGCTGCGGAAGAAGAACCTGCTGAAGTGCCCGAGCAAACGGCTGTGGAAGCGGAAGCCGAAATGGAAGCGGAAGCGGATGAAGCGCCCGCAGCGGCCGTGCCGGAGCCTGCCGAACCGGTGCAACCTGCGGCTGCGCCGGCCACCCCACCGGAACCGCTAAAAAAGGAAGCCGAACCGGCGCAACCGGTCGCTGCAGCGACGGAGCCGGCTGCTCCTCCTGCAGAGGAAAAGAAGCTTGAAAAGCCTCCGGAGGTTCCCTCCCGCGGCACGACTGCCACGGTCATATCCAGGCCCGCCCCGGGTGAGATCCGAAAACCGTTTGTGAGAAGGGAACCGGTTTCGCCGAGGCAGGCTCCTGCCGCCCCGGGTGCAAGAAAAGAAGCGCCCCGCAGGCCCGATCTAAAAGTGACGAGGGATGTTCCGCCGGCAGCTCCTCCAGCGGGTGGGACACCGGACAAGAAGCCGAAATGGGTGGCCGACAAGAAGAAAAAGACCATTGAAGTGGTCATGGGCGAGCAGCCGGGTCAGAAGAAGAAGTCTATGGCGCGCAAATCCCTTGACCGGCGGGACATCCGGCAGGAACTGGATACCGACGAGCGGGTGGCGCACTGGCGTGATGAGAAGAAGGCCACGGTTGTCCGCATGCAGAAGCCCCAGATCACGGTTCCCAAGGCAAGCAAGCGGCGGATCAAGGTGATGGAAGCCATCACCGTCGGGGAACTGGCAAAGAAAATGGGCGTCAAGGCCAGCGAAGTCATCAACAAGCTGATCGGGCTGGGGTTGATGGCGGGGATCAATCAGTCCATCGACTTCGACACGGCTGTGCTGATCGCGGGTGACTTCGGATATCAAGTGGAAGCGGCCGCTTTTGATTACGATGAAACCATTCAGCGTCCGGAGACGGCTCCGGCGAATCTGAAGCCGCGGGCTCCCGTCGTGACGATCATGGGGCACGTCGATCACGGAAAGACGTCTCTCCTGGACGCGATTCGCCAGACCAACGTGATTGAAGGAGAGGCGGGCGGAATCACCCAGGCGATTGGTGCCTATCACGTCCACATCAAGGACCGTGACATCGTATTCCTGGACACACCCGGCCACGAAGCGTTTACAGCCATGCGCGCCCGCGGAGCCCAAGTCACGGACATCGTCGTGCTCGTAGTTGCCGCCGACGACGGCGTCATGGAACAGACCGTGGAGGCCATAAACCATGCCCGGTCGGCCGGCGTTCCCATCATGGTGGCCATCAACAAGATCGACAAGCCGAATGCCGACATCCCACGGATCAAGCAGGGACTGACGGAATACAACCTGGTTTCGGAGGAATGGGGAGGAGACACGATCTTCTCGGAAGTGTCTGCGAAAAAAAAGGAGGGTATCGAGGAACTACTGGAGATGATTCTTCTCCAGGCGGACGTGCTGGAACTGAAGGCCGATCCGGATCAATCGGCCCGGGGTATTATCATCGAGTCAACACTTGATCGTGGACGCGGGCCCGTAGCGACTGTCCTGATTCAGGAAGGCACGCTGAAAGAAGGGGACCCCTTTGTTTCCCGGACGGAATTCGGACGGGTCAGGGCTATGATCGACGACCAGGGGCGACGGGTGAAAGAAGCCCCACCCTCCATGCCCGTTGTCGTCATCGGATTCTCAGGGGTTCCCCATGTAGGGGCCGAGTTTGTGGGTGTGGAAGACGAGAAGAAGGCCAAAAGCATCAGCGAATACTGGGTACGCAAGGAACGGGAGAGAGAGCTTACCGCAACATCCAAGATCACCCTGGAACAACTTTATCAACGAATGAAGGAGGGTGTTAAGGAACTCAACGTCATCCTCAAGGCCGACGTTCAGGGGTCCGTCGAGGCCCTCGCAGATGCCCTCAACAAGCTCGGTACGGATGAAATCAAGGTCAAGATCATTCACAGTTCCACCGGCACCGTGACGGAGACGGACGTCATGCTGGCCTCCGCCTCCAATGCCATCATCATTGGTTTCAACGTCCGGCCCGATGCGCGGGTTGCCGAGCTTGCGGAAAACGAAGGCGTCGAGATCAAACCTTACGATATCATCTATAATGTAATCGCCGATATGAGGGCGGCCATGGAAGGGCTCCTGGAACCGGAGTACCGGGATGTGGTCCAGGGACACGCGGAGGTCCGCCAGCTCTTCAAGATTCCTAAGGCGGGGACCATTGCCGGCAGCTATGTCGTGGACGGCAAGATCTCCCGCAACGCCCAACTAAGGCTGCTTCGACAGGGGGTCGTGCTCTATGACGGCCGGTTCGCTTCCCTCAAACGCCTGAAAGACGATGTCAAGGAGGTCCAGACCGGTTATGAATGCGGGATCGGCATCGAGAACTTCAACGACCTCCGTGAAGGAGACGTGATCGAGGCCTATGTGAAGGAGCGGGTCGAGCGGAAATTATAGAGATGAACTACCGGGATATGAATTCCGGCTGGTGGGAGTTAAGATGGTCATCGGATCCGGAATCCTGGAAATCCTGATTCCCGACAGCCGGTCCCTCAAGGACAAACGGGGAGTCCTGAACCGGATCCTCAAGAGAACACAGAATTCGTTCAATATATCCATCGCCGAGGTGGGCCTGCAGGACTTGTGGGGACGGGCGAGAATCGGGTTCAGCATCGTAGGAAACGACCGGGCCTATGTGAACCGGAAGATCGACATGGTGTTGAATTTTATCCAGGAACAGCAACTGGCCGAAATTCTGCAGACCATGATCGAAATAACCAGTGTGTCGGAGCGGATGTCCCCCGCACTCTATGAGGAGCGGAAATATGCAGCCCTTCAAGAGGGCACAGAGGGTGGCGGACCAGATCCGGATGGAGATCTCGGAGATCCTCCGTCGTCAGATCCGTGATCCGAGGATCGGATCCGTTACCATCACGGATGTCCGTGTGACGGATGATCTTCGCATGGCACGGATTTTCTTCGTCGAACTCGGCAAGGACGATGTGGCCGCCGAGACGTGGGAAGGACTCGAAAGCGCAGCCGGTTTTCTGAAACGGGAGTTGGGGCACAGGCTCCATCTTCGCTACGTGCCGGATATTGTTTTCAAGCACGACCCGTCTTTTGCGTACGGGAGCCGGATCGAGGGACTGCTCAAGGAGATTCATCAGAGAGACGCAGAGCACGATGCAGAAGATTCTTGATATCATCCACCGGGGACGGTCTTTTCTCGTCGTCGCCCATGCCAGGCCCGATGGGGACTCTGTCGGATCCATGCTGGCGCTTTACCACATGCTGAAGACCGCCGGAAAAGAACCGCTTGTCTATTCCCAGGACGCGATTCCGGAAAACTACCGCTTTCTGCCGGGTTCCGGCGAGGTCGTGTTCGATCTTCCGGCCGGCCGGATGTATGATGCTGTGTTTCTTCTCGACTGCAGCGAACTGGACCGGGTTGGAGACCGGTGGGAGGAAATCAGCAAGGCAGGTCCGCTTGTCAATATCGATCACCACATCTCCAACGACCGGTTCACCGATGTGTTCCTTATCGACGCCCATGCCAGTTCGACGGCCGAACTCCTTTATCGCCTGGCGGTCGCCCTGGGGTGGGAACTGTCAAAAGAAGCCGCCGACTGCCTTTACACGGGAATCCTCACGGATACGGGAGGATTCTGTTACGGCAACACCGGCCGGGACAGTCTGTTCGCGGCGGCAGACCTGGTGGCCAGTGGAGCCAATCCGCAATGGGTTTCCGAGAATGTGTATGAAAGCAAGCCCCTTGAAAAAATCCGGCTTCTGGCGAGGGCGATGGCGACTATGGAGTTTCAGCTCGACGGAAAGGTCGGACTGATGGTTGTGACGCTGGCCGATTTTGCCGCCTCCGGAGCGCTCTTCGAGCATACGGAAGGCTTTGTCGATTTTCCCCGGGGTATCAGGGGGGTGCAGGTTTCCGTCCTTTTCACGGAGGTCGCGGATCGGTCGTACAAGGTCAGCCTGCGCTCCAAGGGAAGGGTTAATATCGAGAAGGTGGCCCGTTCTTTTGGTGGCGGGGGCCACATGAATGCCGCTGCCTGCCGGTTGGAGGGCGAACTGGCGGATGTCGTGCGGCGGGTCCTGGAGGAGATCGAAGCGGTCCTGTCGGAATGAATGGTGTCGTAGTCGTGGACAAGCCGGCGGGAAGGACGTCTCATCGCGTCGTTCAGGATGTGAGGAGGACGCTGGGCATCCGGAAAGCGGGCCATACGGGGACCCTGGATCCGCTTGCTACGGGAGTTCTTCCGGTGTGCCTGGGGGAGGCGACAAAACTGGCCCCTTTTCTGATGGAGGGGATCAAGGAATACCGGTCGACGCTGCTCCTGGGGACAACGACGGATACCCTGGACCGCGAGGGACGGATCCTTTCAGAACGGGAGGTTCATGTTTCATCCGTAGACATTGAGGAAGCAATCCCCCGGTTCATAGGCCGGATCCGACAGGTGCCCCCCGTGTACTCCGCCATCAAACTGCATGGGGAGCCTCTCCACCGGAGAGCCAGGCGGGGGGAAGCCGTTTCGTCGCCTCCCCGATGGGTGGATATTTACCGTCTCGATGTCGAAGAGATCCGGCTTCCGTACCTGACCCTGCGGGTTGCATGCTCGAAAGGGACCTATATCCGGTCTCTGTGTGCAGACATTGGAGAAGCCCTTGGCTCCGGGGCCTGCCTCACAGAGTTGCGACGCCTTCGAAACGGTCCTTTTGCGGTTGAAAATGCCGTGTTTTTCGACGGCATGACACGGGAGGAGGCCCGGAGCGTCCTGCTGGAGGCCGTGATCCCCATGGCGGAAGCCTTGGGGAGTGGTGTCCGTGCCGTTACCGTCGACGCGGATGAGGAAGGGAGAATCCTGGATGGCGGACAGCCCAGGGTGGATGCGCTCCGGGGGGTTGATATCCCTTTTCTTGCCCCCGGAGATATGATAAAAGTATTGAATGTGCAAGGAGAACTGGTCGCCGTTGCCGAGATGCTTTTTTCTTCGGAAGAACTGCTGACCGAAAAGGGAGATATTCAGGCGGCGAGGCTCCTGCGAGTATTTCTTCCGTCCAGCATAGACCGAAATCAGTGAAAGAGGGAGGATATAGAGGTGTTAGATACGGAGAAGAGAAAAGACATCATCAAGAGCTATCAACTCCATGAGGGAGATACCGGTTCCCCGGAGGTGCAGATTGCCCTCCTCAGCGCCCGCATCGAGTATCTGACGGAGCATTTCAAAATGCACCAGAAGGACCACCATTCCCGCAGGGGGCTCTTGAAGCTTGTCGGCCAGCGGCGAAGGCTGCTGGATTACCTGAAGAAAAGCGATGTGGATCGCTATCGAAGCATCATCTCCCGGCTGGGTCTCCGGAAGTAATGCGCGGTCCGAAAACCGTGCCGCCGATCCCGGAAACGGGAGAGGAATGCATGGAATCCTTACATTCCTTGCCCGATCAAGGATCGACTGAAAAAGAGGAAAAATACGATGAGTCAAGTCTTTAGTACAGATTTTGCCGGAAGACCGATTTCGGTCAAGGTGAATTACATGGCGGGCCAGGCCAACGGCAGTGCGCTCGTCCAATATGGAGACACGGTTGTTCTCGTGACAGCCGTGGCCGTCAAAAGCAGGAGGGAAGGACTCGATTTTCTACCCCTTACAGTAGATTATCAGGAAATGACTTCTGCCGCAGGAAAGATTCCCGGTGGCTTCTTCAAGCGTGAAGGACGTCCCAACGAACGGGAAGTTCTCACCTCGCGAATCGTTGACCGCTCCGTTCGTCCCCTTTTCCCTAAGGGATATGTTTACGAAACCCAGATCGTGGCGACGGTGCTGTCGGTGGACAACGAGAACAATCCGGATGTAGCGGCCATGCTGGGTGCCTCGGCCGCCCTGGAAATATCGGACATTCCTTTCAAGGGTCCCGTCGGTGGGGTTCGTGTGGGAAGAATTGACGGCCGATTTGTCTGTAACCCTTCACAGGAGCAGATGACCCAGAGCGACTTCAGCCTATTTCTCGTCGGACGAAAGGTCACTCCAGGTACCGGCGGAAAGCCCTACGATATAAACCTTGTCATGCTGGAAGGGGAGGCCAGAGAAGTCGCGGAAGACGTGTTGGTGGATGCCATACAATGTGGTTTGGACGAACTCGCGGCGGTGATTGATCTCCAGGACAAGATGCGGGAAGCCATCGGTCAACCGAAGCGGGTGATTGAACCGCCGAAGGTGGATGAAGCGCTTGCACTGCGGATCAAGGAACTGGCCCTGCCTGGATTGCAGCAGGCCTATGTGACGCCTGGGAAGCATGACCGTTATGCCCAACTGGATGCCCTGAGGGACACCGTTCTGAAGACGGTTACAGAAGAAAATGAGGCATCGGCGCCACAGGCCCGGGGAATTTTTGAGGACCTGGAAAGGCAGGTCCTGCGGGGCATGATCCTGGGACAAAAGAAGAGAATCGATGGCCGTGCTTACACTGAAATCCGACCGATATGGTCGGAAACGGGCATCCTGCCGAGAGCGCATGGTTCGGCCCTGTTCACAAGGGGTGAAACCCAGGCCTTGGCCTCCCTGACGCTGGGTACTTCGTCCGATGAACAAAGACTCGACTTCATCATGGGGGAAGAGTTCCGATCCTTCCTTCTGCACTACAATTTCCCGCCTTACAGCGTGGGTGAGGCGAGACCGCTGAGAAGCCCGGGCCGTCGGGAGATCGGACACGGGAACTTGGCGCGGCGAGCCCTGGTACCGGTATTGCCATCGTCGGAGGAATTCCCCTACACGATTCGGATCGTTTCCGAGATTCTTTCCTCGAATGGCTCGTCTTCCATGGCCACCGTTTGCGGGGGTATTCTGGCCCTCATGGATGGCGGTGTTCCTGTGAAGGACGTCGTGGCAGGCATTGCCATGGGTCTCCTGAAAGAAGGGGAAGATGTAGCCGTTCTGTCCGACATCCTGGGCGACGAGGATCATGCAGGTGACATGGACTTTAAGGTCTGCGGTACGAAAAACGGTGTCACAGCCCTGCAGATGGACATCAAGATCGACGGCCTCACGGAGGCAATCCTCCGCCAGGCCCTGCAGCAGGCCAAGGAAGGCCGCTTGCATATCATCGGAAAACTGAAGGAGACACTCTCCCAGGCCAGAAGCGACATTTCCATTTATGCCCCGAGAATCACGACCGTGAAGGTTCGCCCGGAACGGGTGAGGGATGTCATTGGGACGGGCGGGAAAAACATCCGCCAGATTATCAGCGAAACGGGTGTGACCATCGACGTGGAAGACGACGGGACCGTGACGATTGCCTCCAGCGACGCCGAGGCTTCGGCCCGCGCCGTTGCCATGGTGAAATGGCTGACCGAGGATGCTGAGATCGGCAAGATATATCGGGGAACAGTGAAAAAGATCGTCGATTTCGGCGCCTTCGTCGAAATTCTGCCGGGGACCGAAGGCCTGATTCATATTTCCCAGTTGGCCAAGGAGCGGGTGAACAAGGTGACCGACATTCTCCAGGAAGGGGATGAAGTCATGGTGAAGGTCCTGGAGATCGACAAGGCCGGAAAGATCCGCCTCAGCCGCAAGGAAGCCCTGTGAAAGCATGATCCGGAAAAGCATTCTCGATAACGGCATCCGGGTCGTGTCGGAGAGCATCGACCATGTCCGGTCGATCACGATAGGGGTATGGGTTCAGTGCGGGACGCGGTATGAAGACGGATTGACCAATGGCATGTCTCACTTTGTTGAGCACATGCTTTTCAAAGGGACCCGGAAGCGGTCCGCCTTCGACATCGCATCGGCCATCGATTCGGTCGGAGGCGTCCTCAATGCCTTTACAGGCAAAGAACTGACATCCCTCTACGTCAAGATCCCCGACTATCATCTGCCCATGGCGATCGATCTCCTGGCGGACATCCTTCAGGAATCCGTTTTCGATCCGGAGGAGATCCAGCGTGAGAAATCGGTTGTTCTCCAGGAAATTCATATGTTGGAGGACACACCGGACGAGCAGATCCATGATTTCTTCGAGGCTCTCTTCTGGGACGGGCATCCACTCGGGCTTCCCGTACTGGGGACGAAGGAGAGAGTCGAGGGCTTCAGCAGGGAGTCCCTGACGCAGTTTTTCTCCCCGCGTTACCGGGGGGAGAATCTAGTCATCTCGGCGGCCGGGCGGCTGGAACATGAAACGCTGGTTCGCCTTGTGAAGTCCTCCTTTTCGGGACTTCAACGAGATGCTGTCCGGGAGGTGACGAATGTTCCCATGATCACTCCCCGGATAGGATCCCTGGAGAAGGATTTGGAACAGGTGCATCTGATTATCGGCACGCCGGCTCCATCATCCATCGATCCGAGACGATACGCCGGCTTTCTGATGAATGCCGTTCTCGGCGGGAGCATGAGTTCCCGGCTCTTTCAGGAAATCCGCGAGAAACGGGGATTGGCATATGCCGTTCATTCCTACCTGACCCCCTATCTGGACACGGGAATGCTGGGCATCTATGTGGGAACAAGTGACAGCAAGGTCCGGGAAGTGGTCGGGGTGGTTATGGACGAGATGCTGCGTCTGGCCAGCGAGCCTTTGACAAACCAGGAACTCCGGGGGGCCAAGGAATTGATCAAGGGCAACTTCCTCCTGAGCATGGAAAGCACCGACAACCATATGACCAGGTTGGCAAAAAACGAAATCTGTTTCGCACGGCAGATTCCACCGGAAGAGACCGTCTCAGCCATTGATGCCGTGGAATGTCTGGATGTCCTGGAACTTGCCCGGGAAATGTTCAATCCCGACAAGATATCGGTAGCGGCAACGGGGAGGGTTTCCGAAAAGGACCTGACCCTTGCTATTCTCCATCCGTGATTGCATACGCCTGACATGGAAATCCTGGAACTGGCCATTCAGCGTCTTCCCGGTGGTACGGGACTGCCATTTCCATGCTATATGACCATGCATTCCGCAGGGATGGATATTCACGCGGCCGTGACGGGAGATACGGTCATCCAGCCGGGAGAAAGAGTGAGGATTCCCTCCGGATTCGCCATCTCCCTCCCGGCGGGTTTTGAGGCTCAGGTTCGGCCCCGCAGCGGACTGGCTCTCAACCACGGAATAACACTGGTGAATACCCCGGGAACGATCGATGCAGACTACCGGGGAGAGATTGGCATTCTCCTCATCAATCACGGCCGTACCCCCTTTACCGTTCGAAGGGGGGATCGAATCGCACAACTTGTCGTGCAGCGGGTGGCCAGGGTGATCTGGGTTGAGCGGGAACACCTCGATTCCACGCTTCGGGGAGAAGGCGGTTTCGGCCATACGGAATGAGGGTGGAAGCATGAAGAAACATCGGGTTGCCAAGAGCTATCGGGAGATCAACGATCGGATCCGCCAGGGAAGAGCTGTGGTTGTTACGGCGGAAGAGATGATCGATATCGTCGAGCGTCATGGGGACGTCGAGGCGGCCCGTCGAGTCGATGTGGTGACGACCGGTACGTTCAGCCCCATGTGTTCATCCGGTGCGTTTCTGAACTTTGGGCACACGTCCCCAAAAATCAAAGCCTCCAAGGTATGGCTCAACGACGTGCCGGCCTATGCCGGAATCGCCGCGGTGGATTGTTACATCGGGGCGACGGAGGTGGTGGAGGGCGATCCTCTCAACAGTGTGTACCCGGGCGAGTTCAACTACGGTGGCGGCCACGTGCTAGAAGACCTGGTTGCAGGAAACCTGATCCGGTTGCGGGCTGAATCCTATGGAACGGACTGCTATCCCCTCCGTAAGTTCGAGAAAAACATCACCATCCACGATCTTAGAGACGGGACTCTTTTCAATCCCCGGAATGCCTATCAGAACTACAGTTGCGCCGTGAATCTTTCGGACCGCACAATCTACACCTATATGGGGATGCTGCGACCCCGGGCCGGAAATGCGAATTATTCGACATCCGGCCAGCTCAGCCCGCTCTTTAATGACCCTTACTACCGGACCATAGGTATCGGTACACGCATTTTCCTGGGCGGAGCCCAGGGATTCTGTGCCTGGCCCGGGACCCAGCATAATCCGAATGCCGTGAGGGGGAAAAACGGTGTGCCTCGGGAGGGGGCTGGTACAATTGCAACAATTGGAAACCTGAAGGAAATGTCTCCGGATTGGATCGTCGGCGCAAGCATTCTCGGGTATGGCGTATCCCTTTTCGTAGGGATCGGTATTCCGATTCCCATCCTGAACGAAGAAATGGCCCGTTTCACAGCGGTCCGGGATGAAGAGATTGTTACACAGGTTTATGACTATGGGATGGATTATCCGAAGGGGGCAGCAAAAAGCCTAGCGGAAGTGAATTACAAGGAACTCCGGAGCGGTTCGGTTCGGCTGTTTGAGAAAGATGTGCCGACGGCGCCGTTGTCCAGTATGTATAAAGCCAGGGAAATTGCAGTTATCCTCAAGGATTGGATCGAGCGGGGAGATTTTTTGCTCGGCGAACCTCAACAGAGCCTGCCAACGGTGGATGCTCAATAAGCATTCCATCCTACCCTTTGCCTTACATTTTTTGACCAATTGTAAGTTCCAACTCAATCATTTTATCCTGAATTTGATTTTATGTTGCAAAGCGTTTAAATTTGCTTTATATTTCCTATCCAAATTGCGTAACGAAATACCTGTCTCAATCTAAATATTATGCGGGTAGGTAGGTATCTTTTCGTATTCATAATGTTTATGGCGATTCTCATCACCTTCGGAAACCGGGGGTTGCTGGATAATTACAGGATGGGCAAGAAGCTGGCAGCCATCCAGCAAGCGAATGAGGATATCGTACAAGAGAACAGGGAGTATCAGAAGAAAATCGATTTGCTGAAAAACCATCTGGGTTACATTGAGATGGTGGCCCGCAATGAGTTGGGCATGGTCAAGAAAGGAGACGTTGTATATCGATTTCCGAAATAAGTGTGACGGAAATAGCCCGCTTGCCGGCATCAGCGGCAGGAGGAGAGTGACGAACCCATTTCTTTTGTGGTGATCCCATGTTCGATATCAGAAACTTGTTTGCCGGAAAGAAACAGGTTGTGGGACTGGATATCGGGTCCAGTTCACTGAAACTGGTGGAAGTTCTGGATTCCGCTGATGGCTATCTTTTAAATCACTTTTCTCAGATCCCCCTTCCCAGAGGCATTATCGTCGACGGCTTGCTGGTCGACCAGAGAGCCCTCACTGAAAAAGTTAAAGAACTGTTTAAAAATTCCGGCTGCAGCAAGAAAGCGATTGTTACATCCTTGTCCGGTCATTCCGTGATCGTGAAGAAAGTCAATTTTGCCACCATGGAAGAGGAGGAGCTTCGTGAGCTGATCCGGGATGAAGCGGCCAAGTACCTTCCCTTCGACAACATGGATGATATCAATTTTGACTTCGAGATCCTCGGAGCCTCGGAATACAATCCGAACCAGATGGATGTTCTCATCGTTGCCGCCAAGAAAGAGGCGGTCAACAGCTTCGTGGATGCCCTTATGGATGCGGGCCTCTCCGTTGCAATCATGGATGTCGATTCCTTTGCCCTGGAGACCATGTACGAAGAGAATTACGATTATCAGGAAAACGAGATGGTCGTGATTGTGAATATCGGGGCGACCATTACGAACATAAGCGTCATCAAGAGCGCAACATCTGTTTTTACACGCGATTTCACGCTCGGAGGGAATGCCGTCACGGAGGCGATTCAAGAGCGGTTCGGGTTGACGTTTGAAGAAGCGGATCAGGTCAAAGCCGGGAAGATGGCCTTCGACGACGCTGCCCGGCGTGAGGTCATGGCCAGCCTCCTTTCCTTCGCCGAGCCCCTGATCCTGGAGATAGAACGATCCATTGAATATTTTCAGTCTTCTTATGGAGGCGCATCCATCAAGAAGATCATCCTTTCCGGCGGAGGAGCCAACCTGCCGGGATTAGCAGGAGAACTGTATCAGAGACTCAACATTGAAACCGAGATCGTCAATCCCTTTCGGAAGATCGGCATCAACAGGAAGAAGCTGGATCCGGACACCATGGATCGCATCGCCTCGATTGCCGCGGTAGGGGTGGGTCTCGCATTGAGGAGGATTGGCGACTAATGATCCGCATCAATCTGCTCCCATACGTTGAGAAGAAGAAAAAAGAAGACACAAAAGCGGAGTTGTTCGTCTATGCCGGAGTGATTCTCCTGTTTCTTGTCCTCCTGGGTTCCGTGGCTGCCTACATGATCATGACAACGAGCAGCCTTGAATCGGATATTGCAAATAATGAACAAAGACTTGCGGTTCTGAACAAAATTGTCGGCGAGGTGGAAACGTTCAAGGCCGATAAATTGTTGATGGAGAAAAAGCTTTCCATTATCCAGAAGCTGGAGGAGAACCGTCTTTATCCCGTGCGAATGCTGGACCAGTTTACATCCCTGGTTCCGGTAAAGGAGATTTGGCTCGAAAAGATTGCGGAAACAGGGACGAATCTGACCATCGAGGGAATGGCCGTGGACAGCATTGCCGTTGCCAGATTCATGAAAAGTCTTGAAACGGCCTCATTCATCAAGTCTGTCGATCTCGTCTCCTCCAGGCAAAAAGATCTTACCGGCCGCAAACTACAGCAATTTACCCTGAAGTGCATCACCAGAAGGAGCATGTGAGCCATGGCCCTGTCGTCCCTGGAGGATCTGAAGAAGTTGTCCATGCCGGCGAAGATCGGAATTCTTTGCGCGGTCCTTCTCCTGCTAGGGTATTTTTTCTGGTTCTTCTACCTGGAAGGCGCTCTGGAGAAGAAGAAGGGACTGGAAGAAAAAAAGGCGACCCTGGATCAGCAGATTGACGAGAAAGACCGCATCGCCAAGCAGAGGGATAAGTTTATAAAGGAAGTGCAGGCCCTCAAGGATGCATACCAACTGGCTCTCACCAAACTTCCAAACCAGAGGGAAATTCCCGGACTTTTCCTGGCTGTTGCGGAAGCCGGAAAGGAGGCGGGGGTTGAGTTTGTTCTCTTTGAACCGAAGGCCCCGGAGAAGAAAACAGAGGCGCAGCCACAGGTCGCCCAGAATCTGAAGCCTTCCGACCAGCGGGCGGAACAGAAGACTCCGGATGCAAAGGCAGGGGAACCGGCCAAGGGAGCAAAGGGGAAGCAGGCTGAGCCCGTATCATTCTATGAGGAAATCCCCGTAAAGGTCTCTGTGAACGGCCCGTTTCACAGTGCGGCCGTCTTCTTCGACAAGGTGGCCAAGCTTCCGCGAATCGTGAATGTCGAAGAAATAACCATGGGAGAGGGAAAGGATCTGAAAGGTCAGAGGGTCCTTACAACATCCTGTATCATCAAGACATACATGTTCCTGGATAAGGCCGATGAAAAGAAAAAACCGTAGTTGGATGGGAATAGCCGCCTGTGGAGCGTTTCTGTTGATGGCGGCCGACGGATGGACCCAGACGGCGGTACAGCCGGTTCCACAGCCGCAGGTTCCGGTGGAGACGTACCGGTATGTTCCAGCAGGGAAGCCGGATCCGTTCAAGCCCTTTATCGAGTTGAACAAGCCGCTGGTGGTCAAAAAGACAACCGGCCGCCGGAAAATGGGCCCCATCTCCCCGTTGCAGAATCTGTCTCTGGAACAGTTTTCCCTGGTGGGTATTGCCGTTGGCAAAGCCAGTCGTGTCGCCATGATGGAGGATAAAATCGCCAAAAAGTTTTATCCCGTGGTGTCTGGCACGTACATTGGACAAAACGATGGCCGCGTGGTGGAGATCCTGGCCGATCGGATCATCGTGGAGGAGAGGTTGCGAGAGGGCGGAGGAAAGGTGAAAGCGAAGCGGATTCCGATTCTGCTTCACAAGGATGAAGGGGTGAAACCATGAAGCGATTGATTGAGGGACTACTCGTCGTTTTCTTTGTACTGGCCGTCCTTCTGCCTGGAGGAAATGCCGCCGATCCAGCTGTATTGGAAGGCATCACATTCGATCATCCGACCGGGAAGGAGCGGGTCAATATCCTGGTATCGAAACCCGCTTCATTCACAGTGGAGGAACGGGATGGAAACATTGTGCGAATTCGGCTGGAAGGGGCTTCCGTGCCGGACAAGCTCAAACGGACCCATGGAGCTGGAGAATTAGACAACATCAAGAGTATTGTTGCTGACGGCAAAGGATCAGGGAGCCGAAGCTGGGTCGCCGTGGATGTCAGCCTGAAGGAGCGGGTACCGTTCGTCGTCAGGCAGAGCAGTCGTTCTATACTTGTAGATTTCAATGTGACCACGCTGGCGCTCGCGAAGCCTGCCGCACCGGTTGTAAAGCCTTCCGTGCCGGTCGTAAAGCCGTCCGCCTCGACGAAAACGCCGGTAGTTTCCAGCAAGGCGCTTCTTCTCGGGCAGGCACCGGCGGAAACCAAACCGGTACAGGTCGCAAAATCTTACGACCTGGATGCAGCGGACGGGGAAAAAGCGAAATACACCGGCCAGAGAATTTCCATCGATTTCCAGGACGCGAACATCCGTTCCGTCTTTCGTCTCCTTTCCGAAGTGAGCGGGAAAAACATCGTTTCGGCAGAGGACATCAAGGGGAGCGTTACCATTACCCTGAAGAATGTTCCCTGGGATCAGGCCCTGGATACGATTCTTTCCCTGAACAGCCTGACGAAAAGGGAATCGGGTGACGTTATCTCCATCATAACCCAGGATAAACTGAAAAAAGAAACAGCCGACAGGAAGGCCATCGAAGACGAACAGAGAAAATCGGAACTGGCCCGCAAGGAAGAAGAACAGAAACAGCTCGTCGAGAAGGGTCGGCTGCGGCAAGTGTCCATTGAAGCGAAGATCATCGAGACGACGGACAGTTTCATCCGGAATCTGGGCGTTCAATGGGCGGCCGGTGGCACCGGTCTGGGAGGTGCAAACAGTTATCCTTATGGTGCGGCAGGAGGAACCAACCCGTCCCTGCTGAATTCTCTCGTGACCACTCCGCCCACGGGGATAGGCCTTACCAGTGAGGCCCTGGCTGTGAATTTCCTGCCCATGGCCTCAACCATAACATCTCCGACGCTCGGCATCGTCCTGGGAAGCTCCAAGGCGGTTCTGGACGTGCAGCTCGCCGCCAGTGAAACAATCAGTGAGACCCGTATCATATCTTCTCCGAAAATAACGACGATGGATAATGTCAAGGCCATTATCAAGCAGGGTGAGGATGTACCGTACGTGACACCGGCATCCTCCACAAGTCCGGCCACGGTATCCTTCAAGGAAGCAGTCCTGAAGCTGGAGGTGAAACCCCGTTTGACGCCGGATGGAAAGATATCGATGGAGATCAAGGCGTCCAACGACTATGCAGACTACGCTAGGGCCGCAAGCCTGCAGAACAACCCACCGATCAACAAGAGCGAGATCGAGTCCACGGTTGTCGTGAGAGACGGCGATACGATCGTCATTGGTGGAATCATGAAAACCACGGACACGGAGGCCGTAACGGGGGTTCCATGGATCCATAAGATCCCTGTTCTGGGCTGGCTTTTCAAGACGGAAGACATCACGAAGAAGAAAACGCAGTTGCTTATCTTTGTCACGCCAAAGATCATCAATTCGACGGATACAGCGGTTTTTGCCGAGCCGGCGTTGATGTCAGCGGAAGGATAGACGGACGCGCAGAACAGAACCTGGAGACATGGGAAGCCCCTCCCTGCATAATTGCTCGGGGAGGGGCTTTCTCTTGTACGCCCAGAATGGCCGCACTCATGCGGGTGCAAGTCCCGCCGCAAGTTGATCACAGCGAGCGAAGAGAAGCGCAACTGGGTAGTGTCAAGAATCTTTCGCTTTTATCATTGCAGTGCCCACCGGGGTTTAGATTGCCTCCACAAGGTCGATGGCTTGATCCACGTCCTGTACTTGGAGTAGATCCGTTCATTGATGGGTGCGCGCACCGCAATGCGCAATGATGAATGGCGGAATGGAGGATGGAGGCATTCCCGGAGCGTGCAGAAAACAAGGGGCTCCAGACAATCGAGAGGGAATCTTCCTTTATCCGAGCGGTTTCAGTAGATGGAGGACCCAAGAATTATAAAGAAAGGGGACAGACTCGACGTGTCTGTCCCCTTTCATGGGTTTGGCTATTGACTCCCGAATCCGCTCTTCGCTAGGCGGATCGCTATTGCAGGCGCCGGTCCCTCCAGTAGAGCATGTTCGTTCGATTGGATGGCGACACGGGGTTGATGTCAGCACGCATCGTGCTGGCACCCGTTCCGGCACCTCCGCTGACGGTCACGTAGAGATCCGGCACCGGCGACGATCCCGGCTTCAGGGAGATGACCGGTGCGGAGGGGATCCCCACGCCGAGCGTGACACTGCGGGCTGTTCCCGTACTGGTCGTCAGGGCCGCACCACCCGTCGTATAGTTCACGCCATAGAGTTTTGCTGTCCCAGCCTGTGAGCAGAGATCGCTCCCGATCGGAGGTGTATAGGATGTGAAATAAACAACGCCTCCATAGACCGTGGGGTCGGCCAGCATCTTTTCACCCTGGCCGGCGAGGTTGATGTACCACCCTTTCTTTGTGGTCGAGGCGGTGTCGTAGGTTCCTGTTGTAATATTTTCAAGGTCATTGATCGAGTATGATGTCGTCCGGTCATTGTCCTTAAGGCCGAAGAATTTTTCCTGAGCGTTGGACGCCGTCGGATCCGACTTGTCACCCGTGCCCCAGTATATCCACAAGTTGTTCTGCTTGTCTTTCGCGACGGCGGGACTCGTGAAAATGGGTCGTATGGTACCGGTAGAGGCGGCAAAGAGATAACCTCCCGACCAGCTCGATGTCGTGCAGTAGGGATTGCTGGCGAGATCCGCAGCAGAGCACATCTTGAATCGCCACATGCTTCCACCAAGGTCTCCAATGTAAACTGTATCGATGAAGTTGTCATTGTCCGTATCGGCAATGGCCGGAGGGGCCGGGAGGCTGTAATTCATGTTCGTATTGTCCGACCGGGTGTAGCTCCACAGGACGGTACCGTCCGCCAGGTCAATAATGTAAAACCCCTTGCCCCGGGGATCGCAGGTTCCGCCGCCGGCGCACTCGGAGGCATTGTAGCCGGCTCCGATGAAACCCACCCATTTTTCGTTCCCCAGGATACTGACCCGTCCGATCTGCATGCGGCTCCAGGGATCTCCCAGGTACGGCGCCTGGGTGCTGGAAGGCATGATGCGCCACAGGTATGTC
The DNA here is from genome assembly GCA_035363115.1 of Syntrophales bacterium. Taxonomy (NCBI): domain Bacteria; kingdom Pseudomonadati; phylum Thermodesulfobacteriota; class Syntrophia; order Syntrophales; species Syntrophales bacterium. The sequence continues at coordinate 92,309 of DAOSEM010000007.1, forward strand.
GGGGTTAGCGGATTGGTTACGTTCAAGGCATAGAATCCGCAATAGTTGGAGTATGTCGTGCTGTATGTGGAATTGAAGCCGGTGTCACAGGAAGCGGATGAACTCCAGAGGGTTGTGCTTCCGCCCCTGCCCAGGCCGAAGACGAGGATGCTCTTCCAGTCGGTGGATGTCTTGCTGGTGCCGTCACCGCTACCGGTCCAGTACTCGGATACGGTTACCTGCCCGTCCACGTAATAGGCATGGGCCAGCAGCGTGGGATGGGTTGAATGGGCAAGCGACTTGAGTCGGTACAGGAAATTGGGAGGGATGAAGCTCCACGCCTCCTCACCGTCACTTGTCTTAAATGCATGCATCTGGGCGTCATTGGCGCCGGCGAGGATGACCCGGTTCCCGATGGCGGAGGTCCTGGCGTGGCTCGATCGAAACGCGGAAAACGCGTTGTTGGCGTCTCGGGTGTCATTAAAAAAGGATGACGGCGTGCTGATGGTGATCGGGTTGGAGCGGAACACGTCCCCGAGTTTCCAGTAATCGAAGTTGTAAGCGGATTCGCCGCGCAGATATCCTACGATCATGTTCCGTTCGGCATCGGAATCGGCGTTGAAATAGCTTCTGGCAATGCTCGTCGTGAAGGCTGTCAGGGCTCCTCCCACGTACGTATACATGGTCCGGGTGTCGGCCCCCCGGGACTGGAGAATGGTGCCCGCGTTCCAGACCACGCTGCCGACACTTCCGTCGGTATTGATGTTGTATTTCCTCAGGTGCCCGAGCCAGAAGGGATCGTTTGTCACGGGCTGGAAGGAGCCTTCATAGATGAAATTCTCGTCCTGCGTCCGGGTCGACTGGACGGAGGCCTGGGAGAAGGAATAGGTTGCCTCGCGAATGATCGTGAAGGCCGCCTTCAGGGCTGAGGAGAGCTCAGCCGGGTTCGAAGCGATGAAGGCATACCCGGAGAGGGACAGTTCCCCGGGGTCGTTGGGGGAGTAGTAATGGCCCTCTTCACCCGTCAGGGTATGGTAACAGATTGAATTCGCTGCATTGTAATCCGCCGTGGCCAGGCACTGGCTGCCGCTGGTGACCGTAACGGCCGTACACGGGGATGTCACCTCGGTATAGGCCGTCGGGTTCCCTGTATTGGTTGCCTGGGGGTTGTCTGTGCCTCCGAGGTAGGCGGCCCAGTTCAAGGTGTTTTTGAGGAAGTGGGGCATGGCGGCTCCAAAGCCGATTACGAAGGTGCGGTAGCCGGCGGCGGAAAGCGCCCGTGCTTTTTCCACGAAGGCCCGCCGACGCTTGTACTGATCCACCTGGTTTTCCTGGCCATTGCCGCTGCAGGCAAAGGTGTCGGCACCGTCGGTGATCAGGATGGCGAACTTCGAGCGGCATAGAGCCGCGCTGTCGGTGTTTTTGTGGTAGTCAAGGTATGACTTGGCTTCTGTCAGGGCGCCTGCCAGTGGTGTGCCGCCTGTGGCGGTGGCCCCGGAGATGGTCGAACTTGATCCGACATCGGTGGTTGAGCAGCTCGAAGTTTTGCCGCAATAGATGGAGCTGTACTTGGTGTCGATGGTCTTCAGGACCATGTTGCAGCCGCTTGAGTAGCTCCCGCTTTCATCGGATCCGCAATTGTAATAGCGCATGTACCCGAGCCGGATTCCCAGACTGTTTGAGTCCTGAAGGTTGATGTACGTGTCGTTGTTGTCGTCCAGGATTTCAAATAGCCCCCGCTTGGCGATGGAAAGGCGGCTGCAGTTGGTTGTATAACCAGTATGGCTGGTCTTGTAGAAAGCCCCGTCACAATTCGTTGTTCCGTATTTGGGGACATTCGTCGTACTGATCGTGCACTTTATGAGGCCTGCAGCGGGATCGTTATAGAACGGCCCGTCGGAGGAACAGCTGGCTGCATACATGTATTCTCCGGCGGCCGCCCAGTTCATGCTTCCCGAAAGGTCGAGAACGATCAGTGCGTCCGGCGCCAGGGAGGTGAACAGAGCGGACTCGTCCGCCTCATCCTCCTGGGCGTTTGCCGTCAACGGCAGGACCAGGCAAACAAACAACATCAATAGAAAACAAGCCGAACGCTTCATGGGTCTCCTCCGGTCTAACGGTGCATCAGGCTGATCTCCACCGGGCCATAGCCGAGGCCGATCCCGACCGTGACGGTAGAGTTGTAGGTGGTGTTCCTTCCGGTAATATCGACATTAAAACGGGCCTGTCCCCACTGTTGCCCTCCACCGATCGCAAACCCTGCCATGGGGATGATGGAGGGGCCCGAAGTGGGTGAAACCGCGGCTCCGATGGAATAGAAGGAATTCGGGTCGTTGCTCGAGTCCACCTGGGTGCTGGACGTCGTTGCCGACAGGTTTTCCGGGTCGAAGGTCTGCATGAGCCGGTGGATCCCTGTTTCCACGGCGGCAAGGGCTTTCTTGTCCCCGACGGTCATCGCGCTGGTCCTCAAATCCCCCGTGGACAGGTGGATGACCAGCATGCCGATGGCCAAAAGGATCAGGCAGGCCATAATGGCCGCCACCATTGCAAACCCGCGTTCTGACGGAAAATATTGCCGATGCTTCGAATCAGTTGGCAGCATGGTTCCTCGGAGTAACACTGGTTGAGTAGACAAGGCGTCTCCTCTGGTTCGTCATGGGATCGATTTCCGCCGTCTCCACTGCCAGCGTGATGTCGATCCTCCGGATGTTCGGGATATCCGCCGGGAAACTGGTCAGTTCGGTTCCGCTCCCGTTGAAATAGCGGAAAATAGGGATATCGACGCCCGCGTCGTACGCGCCGTTTCCGTTCACGTCATTGATGACCCGGACCGTCCGAGGGCGGCCGCTGGCCGCGGTTTCTCCTAGAAACGGCTGTGCAGAGCCGCTGCAGTTGGTTGCCCTGGTGATATACTGGTTGGCCGCATCATAGACGTAGGCGATGGTTTCGTTGGGATCCGTATTGTTGTTGTTCGTGATGACGGAGTTCTCGTTGATGTCCATCTGGATCGTCATGAGATTGTTCGTTGCCGCCTGGATTCCCTGGTAGGTCTGGTTTCCACTCGCACTGAAGCAGTTGCCCGGGTCAACCCAGAGGTTCGTGACAACATTCGGGTTGTACGAAGCCATGCGAATCTCCATTGCCATCAGCTCCAGGGCGGCGCGGGCGTCCTGCTGGGCCGTCACCTTCCGCTCGATCCCCTGGGTGGATCGCTGTGCGGTGTTGATCGCCCCGTAGATCGCCATCATGAGGATGACGGCGATGACCAACGTGATCAGCAATTCGATGAGGGTAAACCCTTTCTGGCCTCTCATACGCTTGGACACCCCTCTGGGAATCGGAATTTTTCCTGCCGTGTGACCACCAGGCTTTCTGAGATTCCGGTCTGGTTGATCGGCCAGGTTACCCTGACCGTTACCCGCCAGACTCCGGTCCCGATGCTGGTGATCGTCGTGGTTACCGTGTACGTGGCGTCCCCGGCGATTGTTCCGGCCATGCCGCTGGTTTTGACCGCTGTGGTCGTGGTTCCCGTTGCCACGGCATTACAGGGATTCATGATCCAGGTTTCACGGGTGTCCATCTCCTTGTAGAGAACCTCCGCCGCCCGACCCAGGAAATCGGATCGCCCCACGGTTCTCCATGCTGAGGGTTGCAGGGACAGAATGGCCAGAACTCCGATGGTGGTCAGGAAAATGGCGATGATGACCTCCGGGAGGCCGATCCCCCGCTCATTGCGTCGCAAACTGGACATAGTTCTTTCCTGTAATGTTTACTACGATCTGCGCCGTGGACCCGCGACTGTTTACAAGCGACACATTCCCGGCCGAGGCCGTCCCTCTTGGCAGAAATGTGATGGTCGTGCCCCCGATACCGAAATTGGCGGCCGTGAGGCGGATATCCGAGCCGAAGAATGTTGGAGTCTTGACTTTTGCTCCCGGAGAGATCGTGTATTGATTGCCGGACACATCGAAGTTGATCGTATGGTTCTGGCTTCCCTTGATGGCGTTTTCCCTTGCCGCGGAGAAATCCGAGGCAATCTCGCGGGCAGCAGCCCGGAGATTGGAATTTGTGACATAACGCTGCCAGGAATACCCCGCAATAGCCGCCAGTGTGCCGATGATGGCAATGACGATCAGGAGCTCGGCGAGACTGAACCCTCTGGGATTGAAACCTCCGCCAGTGCTCCCGAATGGTTGTGCCTGGCAACCGGATGATCTTTGCCGATGTAACGGTGTCATTTCTTCGAATCCAGCTTTTTCATCAGTTCATCTTTCGGTACGGCCCCGGGAATAACCGAGCCGTCCTGGAAAATCAATGTGGGGGTTCCAAAGTCAAAAGATTGAGCAAACTGGAGATTCTTTTCCAGTTCATCCATCGTGCAGTCCGTCCGGGGTATTTCTTTTTTTTCAAAGACTTCATCCAGCATTTTCAAAGAGCGGTTGCAGAGGATGCTCTTGGATTTCCAGTAGGCATCCTTGTGCATGGGGAGTGGCAGAAGCTTGATGAGAAAAGCCACATCCTGCCTTTCGTTTACGATCTGATGCAGAGTCTTGTGAAGGGAGGAACAGAACGGGCAGTCGGGATCCGTAAATACGATCACTTTCTTTGTTGCCTTTGCATTTCCCATCCATAAAGCATTGTCCAGGGGGATCTTGGCAACATCAACCCGGAACTGATCCTGAATCGCGTTTTTCGATATCAGACTGAGATTGGTCATGCTGTGGGCATCGAACATCGATCCTGCGAGGATGAAATTTTTCGTATAATCCAGATAAACAATCTGCGGATTCATTTTGCTGCCGAGTGCGATTTCGCAGAAGCCGTCCACCGGACTTTTTCGATTTGAAAGGATGGACACGCCGCCCGGTGCAATCTTGTCAAAAATATCATGCAAAGCAGCTTCCGTCATAGACGAACAGGGGTCTTTTATCGCTGGTTTGCCTTGGCCGTTTACCTGAGCGGGCAGACTGAAAACGAGTACCAGAAGAATCAACGGGACAAATCGCTTCATGATCCGCTCAAACGATGTCATTTGCATGCTCCTTGATCTCCTTTAGGGGGGGGATATGATTGAAATCAAATAAATATTCTCATATCCAAACGGCAAAATCAAGAAGCGTATCCACAAACGAATCGGCCTTTTCGGTTTGTTTCAGGCCGCGGCTTGAAGGGCGATTGGCAGGGTTTCCGGACAGCCGTCGGGAATACCCCGGGGTTGGAAAGATGTTGTTGACTGCTGTCGCCCGGCAACCCTGCCACCATATCCTTTTCAAGACGTAGGCCGCTGGTTTTGCGTCCTGCCCTTTCGGGCAGTTTGCCTCTTCAGGCAGTGTGACAAGCCCTGCAATTGTCAGACCATCAAAACCGAAATTCACTTCCACTGTACCGAAGCTGCTGTAATATATGGTGTAAGTATGTGTATGGGGTTTTCTGAAAAGGAGATCATAACCCGCTTCAAAGCAATACAACCGGGGGTTTTCACCATTTGGGCGGCATTTTCACCAAACCATGTCTTTCTCTCTTTACCGACACGCATATCTCCTTGAGTTGTGGAGATTTCCTCCTTGACACCCCGGGGGGGCTATGCTAGCGTTCGCCGAGCCGTATTTAGTGGCTAAAAACTTAAACATTTCGAATACATTGATCGATGGAACCAGGAGACGTTCAAGGAAGCTCTCTGTTTCTGGAAGAAGCGGAACTGCTGCTCGAGCAGGGTCGCTATGACAGTGCCCGTCGGCTTGCGGAGGAGAACCTGACCCGCCTCCCCTCCGACATCGAGGGGAGAATTGTCCTCTGCCGAGCTCTCCTGGGCATGGATGACCTGGACGCCGCCGAGCAGTGGATTCATGAAATTGATCGCTGGATTTGTTTTACAGCCAGAATCTATCTTGAGGCGGGTGACTCATTTGCCAGGAAGGGACGTCTGGACGATGCAGCCCGCTTCTACCGGAAGTTCCTGCACCTGGATCCGGATGCATCCGAAGCGGAAGAGATTGCATCCAGAATCGGTGATGCTGGTGATCTGAACCTGGCGGTGGAAAGCGATTCGGACCGTTCTCATGTCCGCATCGAAGATATTGACCGCCAGTTCTGGACGGTCACTCTGGCCGATCTCTATGCCCGCCAGGGGCATCCGGACATGTCCCGGAGGGTTCTGGAAGATATCCTGATGCGGGATCCGGATCACGAGGAGGCCAGAATGAGACTGGCATCGCTTCCGAGAGAAGATGCAGGAGGAGGCGGAGGCTCGGGGAGGAGGCTGGCCGAGGAACTTGCCCGCTGGCTCAATAATATTAACAGGCTGAAATCCCATGGAACGTGAGGGTAGTTCCCACCGCAACCGGCAGGCTCGGGTCCGCTCCATGCTCCCGGAGTTCCATCTCGACGGGATCATTTTTTTTAATCTGCGTACAATCCGCTATCTTTCTGGATTTTCCGGAAGCGATGGAGTGCTCCTGCTGCTGCCTGATCGGACGATTCTCCTGGTCGACGGTCGATATAAAACGCAGGCGGGCGGTCAGGCGGACGGCGTGGAGATCAGGCTGTTCGAGGACAAGGTAACGGGTCTCCTGGAGGCATTACTGGATGGTGGACAACGGAATTTTGGCTTCGATGCCTCCGCTCTGTCCGTGGATCTTTACCTGTCCTTGAAGAATTCCTTTGGTGACAGGAATCTTTCTCCCCTCGGAGAGGAAGTTCAACATCTCAGGGCTGTCAAGGAGGATGGCGAAGTCGATCTCATGCGGAAGGCCGCCGCCATTTCTTCCCATTCTGTAATGGCGATTTTCCCCCGAATCGTGCCGGGAGTGAGCGAGCGGGAGCTTGCTGCCGAACTTGAGTACCTTCTGCGAAAGAACGGCTCGGATGGCCCTTCTTTCCCGATCATAGCGGCTTCCGGTGAAAATTCGGCGCTTCCGCACGCTGCGCCGGGACCTCGCCGCATTCAGGAAGGTGATGCCGTGATCATCGATTGCGGATCGATCTTCGAGGGCTATTGCTCTGACGAGACTGTGACCGTTTTTGTGGGGCCAATGGACCCGGAAAAGAAAGAGGCATACACGGTTGTGAGAGAGGCTCTTCTGGAGGCGCTTGACGCAGTCCGTCCCGGTGTTTCCTGCAGGGAAGTGGACGGCAAGGCGCGCCAGAGGATTGAACGGGCCGGGTGGGGACCTTTTTTTTCCCATGGAACGGGGCATGGTGTCGGACTGGACGTTCACGAGGCGCCCCGATTGTCATCACGATCCGATGAGGTGCTTGAAGAAGGGATGGTGGTAACAGTCGAGCCGGGCGTTTATTTTCCGGGAAAATGGGGCATACGGATTGAGGAAATGGTGCTGGTCCAACGTGATGGAATGGAGATCCTTTCCAGGATGCCCAAGGAATTGAAAGTTTTGTAATGATGCATCGTTGTGCCGGGCGAGGCAATCCTTGACCGGACAACAATGGGGAATTCTTACGATAGGGGCCTACATATGAAAGTATTTCCTGATGATTTGTTTTATAGCCGGGAGCATCTCTGGGTTCGCATCGAAGGCGATCTGGCAACGGTCGGGATCACCGATTACGCTCAAGAGAGGCTTGGTGAAGTGCATGCAATCGAATTGCCGGATCCGGAGGATGAGGTGGAACGGGATGAGCCCTTCGGTACCATTGAAGCGGTAAAGGGTGTGGTGGAGTTGATTTCTCCCGTGACGGGTGACGTCGTTCACGTCAATGAAGACTTGTCTGATGACATCGGAATCATTAACAGTGACGCCCATGATACGGGGTGGATGATCGTTGTCGCCATGAAGGATCCCGAAGAACTGGATGATCTTCTGGATGCCAGGGGATACCAGGACTTTATTGCCGAGGAAGGGGAGGCGAGCTGAGGTTTCCTTGTCTTCATGGAGAATCATTCACTATCAGGTTCACTCGGCATTCGAAAACATGGCAATCGACGAGGCCATTTTCCGTGAAGTTCAGGACCGCCGTTCGCCGCCGACCATCCGATTCTACGGATGGCGTCAACCATCCATTTCCCTTGGGTATTTTCAAGACCTCCACTCAGAGGTCAACCTTGACGCCTGCAGACGTCTTGGAATTGACGTCGTTCGGCGCCCCACCGGCGGAAAGGCAGTCCTGCACGAAGGCGATCTGACCTATGCCGTGATCGCCCGCCAGGACGGACGTTTTGAGCCCGGAATCCTGCAAACCTACCTTGCGATCAGCCGATGCCTGGGAAGGGCTCTCCGGGACTGGGGGATTCCGGTGGATTATGCGGAATCGGGCAGGCCTTCACCGGGGGCGTTACTGGACGCTTCCTGCTTTGCCAGGCCGTCCCGGTATGAGCTGCTTGTAAACGGCCGCAAGATCTGCGGCAGCGCCCAGGCACGGTCCAAGGACGCTTTTCTCCAGCATGGATCGATGCTGATCGATTTCAACGCGGAAAGGACCGTGGAGCTTCTCTGCGCCAGCGGGTATTCCGCTGCACAGGTCCGATCGCTTTCGGATTCGGTGACCTGCATTCGCGATTATCGTCCCGCAGGGGATGAAACGCCCCTGGTGCTGAGCCGGTGTCTGGAAGATGCATTTATCCTGGAGTGGGGGATTTCCTTCACCCGATCAAACTTGACGGATAGGGAGCTGACCCTGGCGGAGCGAATCGGGCGCGATAGGCGTGAGAACGGTGCTCCTTCAGGAATTCCGGCAGGAGAATGAATACATGAAAACGGTGCTGTCCCTGATTCGTGATGAAGTGGCTGGCCAGCAGGCTTATTCCATCGAGGATACGCCCGCAAGAATCAAGCTGGACGCGAATGAAAACCCCTATTCGCTTCCCCCGCGGCTGCGAAGCAAGCTGTTCGCAGCCATGAAGGCCGTTGACCTCCATCACTACCCGGAACCTGGTTCTCTTCACCTCCGGAAGGCCTATGCGAAGCATTTCGGGGTCGGTGAAGACATGATCATGATCGGCAACGGATCCGACGAGGCCATTGCCATTCTCTGCACGGCCATGGCACGACCCGGGGCGACGATCCTGATCCCCGTGCCCACATTTGCCATGTATCGGATTTCGGCTATGAATAACGGACTCCGGGTTCTCGATGTTGCCCTGGATGAACAGGGAGACCTTGATCTTGATAGCATGGAGTGGCTGCTGAAAACCGAGAAGCCGGCCATCACATTCCTGAGTTATCCGAACAATCCGACCGGTGCCTGTTTTGATGCGGAACGTGTGGAACGCCTGATCCAGGCCTCCCCCGGAGTGGTCGTTGTGGATGAGGCATATTATCATTTTTCCGGCAGAACGTTTCTCCCAAAACTGAAAAAGTACGACCGGCTCGTGATATTAAGAACCCTGTCCAAGATTGGCATGGCCGCCATGAGGGTCGGTTTTTTAATCGCTGCTCCAGTACTGGTGCGGGAGTTGAATAAAGTCCGTCTGCCATATAACCTGAATGCACTCTCCCAGATTGCGGCGTCTTTCTATCTGGAACATGAAACGGTGTTTCTCGCTCAGGTCGCTAGAATCCGCCGGGAGCGGGAAAGGTTGTTGCACTCTCTGCGTTCCATTAAAGGTGTGCAGGTATATCCGACAGATGCCAATTTCATATTTTTCTGTTGCAAATTCCGAGATGATGACGTATATGATGCGCTCCTCCGGGAGGGTATTCTTGTCAAGAAAATCGTCCGGCCGGGGGTAGCCAGCGGCATTCGCGTAACGATCGGGACGCGAAAAGAAAACGGGGAGTTCCTGAGAGTTGTCAGGAGCGTTCTCGTCTCGGGCCGATAAGGAGCGTGATCTAGAATACTCGGCGTCAAAGGGTGGTTTACGGCACGATTAGGACAGATGCGCCGTACTACCCTTTTTTTGTGCCCGATGCCCGATCGTGTCTATCTTGTTGAAATGTAAGGATAACACTAAGTATGACGGAGCCGGATCGACTGGATTCGGGGAGACAGGAATGAGTCAACCATGACAAGAAAGGATGGATGGCCTTGGAAGTAAAGGTATTTGACAACGATGTGGAAAAGGCCTTGAAGATTCTCAAGAACAAGCTTTCCAAGAGCGGCTTGTTCAAGGAGCTGAAGTTGCGTCGGGCCTATGAAAAACCCTCCGTAAGGCGAAAGAGAAAAGCCATCGAAGCCCGCCGTCGTTTTGCGAAGGTGCAGCGCCGCCGTCATTCCTGAAACAGGGGGTGGTTGTATCCGGGACGGAATGAACCTGTTGCCTTCGGTCAGGTGACTGGCGTGGAATTCCTTCGCCAGGGGAGGTCGGGATGGATGAAAAGCAGTATCTTGTAGATGCTCTGTCCATCGATGAGTCGTGGCGCATCTTCCGCATCATGGCGGAATTCGTCGAAGCGATCGAGTCCCTCTCCAAGGTGAAGCACGCGGTCACCATCTTCGGTTCGGCCCGACTGACTGCCTCCGATCCTTATTACGAGAAGGCGGAGATCCTCGCCCGGCGACTGGCGGAAGAAGGGTTCGGCGTGATCACCGGCGGTGGTCCCGGGATCATGGAAGCGGCCAATAAAGGCGCCGCTGCTGCGGGTGGCAAATCCGTCGGGTTGAATATCCACCTTCCGTATGAGCAAAAACCGAACCAATACGCGAATGTCAGCCTTGACTTCAAGTATTTCTTCGTCAGGAAGGTGATGTTTGTGAAATATGCCGTGGCCTATGTCATTTTCCCCGGTGGTTTCGGCACCATGGATGAGCTTTTCGAGGCCCTCACGCTGATTCAGACAAAGAGAATCCGAAGCTTTCCCGTTATCCTGCTGGGCCGGGCCTATTGGCAGGGGCTGCTGGACTGGCTCAGGAAGGTGATGGTGAAGGAAGGAAAGATCGATCCAGAGGATCTGGGGCTCCTGAAAATCACGGATGACCCGGAGGATGCCGTCCGGCATATCCAGAAATTCGTCATCCTCTGAACCTGTCCTGCGTTCCGCACATCCCTTCCCGAGGGAAGATCCGGCATATCCTCAGTTCCCTTTTCAGGGGAAAAAGTCATGGAGACCAGAGATTCGTTGACGGGCGTCCTGCGGGAAATCCGGCAGGGGACCGTCGCTTCCTGCTATCTGCTTCTGGGCGATGAAGAATTTCTCATCCAGGATGCGCTCCAGAAGATCGTCAACGAACTGGTCCCCGAGTCCGACCGGGAATGGAGTCTTTTCATTTTCGACGGAGAGCAGGAAACCCCGTCGCGCCTACTTGAGCAACTGAACACCCCCGCGCTTATCCCCGGACGCAAGGTCGTGATCGTACGGAACACAAGGCTGTTTCAGTCATCCGCCACAACTCCACAGTTGATTCAGAAAGTCCGGGAACTCATGGATCGCAGTCCGGCTCTGGCCGTGCAGGCCTTTTCCCAGTTTCTTGCGATCAGCGGTCTGCAGACGAACGACCTGAAAGACGGCGGCTGGAAAAGCCTGTCCGCAGAAGAATGGATTCGCTTTGCCGGCGTGGACGCCGCCCGGGATCTCTCTTCCTGGCTCCCCCGACTCCTGGAGATGTGTGAACGGATCGGGGTGACGGCATCTTCGTCCGCAGACGGTGCGGGCCGTCTGGAGGACTTTTTTCGTGCCGGACTGCCGGACGATGTCTGTCTGATCCTGACGGCACCGGCGGTGGACCGCCGGATGAGGCTATTCAAGATCATCAGTGAAAAGAGCAGGGTTCTGACGTTTGCGCAGGTGAAGGGGGAGACGAGACAAAAACAATCCCTTGCCAGGTCCGTCGAGGACCTTCTGGCGGGGACAGGCAAGAGGCTGGCTGGTGACGCTTTGCTTGCCGTCGGGCGGAAAACCGGTTTCCAACTCCGCGAATCCCTGAAGATGGTTGAAAAGTTGATTGCCTATACGGGAGAGCGGGCGATCATCGAAGCACGTGACGTGGAAGAAGCCGTCGGCAAGACAAAAGAGGACACGGTCTTCGACCTGACAACGGCCCTGGCAGCCAGGGATCTTTCCCAATGCCTGTTGACCCTCGATGAGCTCTTCCTGAGAGGCGAAGCGCCCGTTTTCATCCTCTCCATGATCGCCCGGGAGGTTCGCAATCTCCGGGGTGCCGCCCTTTTTCTCCGGTCCGGGCAGCTTCCGCCCGCTTATCGGGCCGACATGGAGTACCATGACTTTCAGCGTGCCGTGTATCCCGCCCTGCGGGCGGGTGTCGGTTCCGCCCCGCCGGAGGGTGGTTTCCGGAGCCAGCATCCGTACGTTATCTATCTGGCACTGCGGAACGCCCGCTCATTCTCCGACAGCGATCTAAATGCCTGGATCGTTGAACTGGCAGCGATGGACCTGGCCTTGAAGTCGACTGCCCGCAACCCCAGGCACATGCTGGAACGTTTTCTGATCAGGGTCTGTTCCCGCTGACAGACCTCCTTTCCCCTGTCAGGTTCATGGATGACGCAGACGGCGCCTGCCTGTTATAGCTTGCGGAATCGAGACTTATACGCCTTCTCCCTCTTCGACGGACGCCGGGAGGGGCCTTTTCCCTTGGCCGGACGATCTTCTTCCTCGCCGGCAGCCACCGCTCCGACTGTTATGCCTGCTTCCAGAGAGGCATTTGTCAGAATGGGCTCAAAGTCCTGTGAGGAAACGGCGCTTCCCCCACGGCGATTCGCATAATCCGCCACGTCCCGGTCGGACGTGACGACAATGATTTCCTCACCGCTGTGATGGACCATTCGCTTGATGACTTCGTCGGCCTTTTCTCCTTTCCGGGAATAGATGATGTCGACATTTCCGTAACGGTCGCGCTCTTCCAGCGGAAATCCGCCGGACCATCCGTCAAAAACGACGGTGACGCGGTGACCTTTCTTCCGCTGATATGCCGCCGCAAGACGGACCAGTGAGGAACGGGCCTCCTCGAGGCTCCTCCGTTCAAAGGATCTCAAGAGGTCGGACTGGCGGATGACATTGTAACCATCCAGGATAACATGCATAACAACCCTCTATGAAATCGCATGCATCTTGACTGAAATGTCAATCATGACGTTGTCACCGGCTGGTGAATGTGCTATAAACGCCGTCGCATGTGATGAAAAGCATGTAGTCCAACGGCCGAAAAAAGTCCACCCGTTCCACCCGTTCCGGCAGGCCATTGTCACGTCGGTCTGCAAGGGACCGACAGCTGAAAGCTTCCCGGCTGTCACGGCCCATCCTGAATCCACATCATCAGCAACGATCGATCCGCAGGAGGCGGGTACGGTCCGCGCATAATCACGGGAAGGAGGTTGGAGATGGAGATCAAGAACATTTGTGTGCTGGGTGCAGGTCTCATGGGCAATGGAATTGCGCAGGTATGTGCTCAGGCGGGGTATTCGGTCACCCTCAGGGACATCGAGCAGCGCTTCATTGACGGGGGTATGAACACGATTCGGAAGAACCTGACCAAGGAAGTGGAGAAGGGCAAACGGACCCAGGATGACATGAATGCGGTTCTGGGCCGGATCAAACCGACCCTGGACATGAAGGAAGCCGCCGCCAATGCCGACATCGTTGTCGAGGTGGTCATCGAGGTCATGGACGTGAAGAAGAAAGTCTATGCGGAGCTGGAAGAAATCGTTCCGGCCCACTGCCTTTTCTTCACCAATACATCGGGCCTGAGCATCACGGAGATGGCGGCAGTGACCAAGCGGCCCGACAAGTTCATTGGTACGCACTTCTTCAACCCCGTTCCGGTCATGAAGCTCCTTGAGATTATCAAGGGGTATGAAACAAGCGCGGAGACCCTTGCGGCAGCCGAGGCCTGGGGAAAGAAAATCGGAAAGGAACTGGTGGTTGTGAAAGAGGCTCCCGCTTTCGTGGTCAATCGGATCCTCTGCACGATGCTGAACGAGGCATTCTTTGTACTCGGCGAAGGGCTCGCCAGCGCGGAGGACGTCGACAAGGGAATGGTCCTGGGCTGTAACCATCCCATCGGTCCCCTGGCCCTTTCGGACCTGGTGGGCAACGAGACGCTTCTGCGCGTCATTGAAGGACTCCATCGCGAACTGGGAGACAAATACCGTCCGGCGCCGCTTCTGGTGCAGCTCGTCCGAGCAGGCCGATATGGCCGAAAGGTGGGAAAGGGCGTTTTTAATTACAAGTAAGAATAACGTCCGCATTCACATCCCGGGGACGGCTCGGGGGGGCCGTTCCCGGCTTTCCGCCAGAGGAGGGAATTCCCATGTCGGCAACCTATGAGCCGGGACAGCCTTATCATTATCAACTCCTCATCAAGCATATCCTCGAAATGCCCCTGGTGTTTGCACCGAACCAGGAGATCGTCTACCGGGACAAGCTCCGCCTGACATATCGCCAGTTGAATGAACGGATTCACAGACTTGCGGGAGGCTTGGAAACGCTTGGTGTGAAAAAGGGGGATGTGGTCTGCGTTTTCGATTACGACAGCAACCGCTACCTGGAGTGTTTCTTTGCCGTGCCCATGATGGGGGCGGTCCTGCACACCCAGAACTGGCGCCTCTCACCGGACCAGATCCTCTACACGATGAACCACGCGGAGGACAAGGTCGTCATTATCCATACGGACTTCCTGCCGCTTCTGGAGGCCGTGTGGGATCAGATCCAGACGGTCAAGACGGTGATCCTGATCACCGAGGACGGCAGCCGGCCGGTCTCGAAGATCCCGTTCACCACCGAGTACGAAGAGCTTCTGGCCGGGGCCGCCCCACCCTATGACTTCCCGGACTTTGATGAAAACACCCGGGCCACGACCTTCTATACCACCGGGACGACGGGGCTTCCCAAGGGCGTCTATTTCTCCCACCGGCAGCTCGTCCTTCACGCCCAGGCCCTGATGATCGTCACGGGCTCCTATGAAGGGATCGGACGCATGCGGTCTACTGACGTGTACATGCCCATGACTCCCATGTTCCACGTCCATGCATGGGGCGTGCCCTATGCGGCGACCATGATCGGTGTCAAGCAGGTCTATCCTGGGCGCTACGAGCCGGAGATGCTCCTCAAGCTGATCCTCATGGAGAAGGTCACCTTCTCCCACTGCGTGCCCACAATCATCCAGATGCTCGTTTCCAACCCCTTCGTCAAGCAGCTCGACCTGAGCCACTGGAAAGTCGTCATCGGTGGGGCGGCCCTGTCCAAGGGGCTTGCCCTGGCGGCCATGGAACTGGGGATCCAGATCTACGCCGCCTACGGGATGTCGGAGACCTGTCCGCTCCTGACCCTTTGCAATGTCAAGCCCTGGATGCTGGACTTGCCGAAGGAAAAACTCGTGGACTACTATACCAAGACAGGCATTCCGGCGCCGCTGGTTTACGTGCGCGTCCGCGATGCCCGGGGAAATGAATTGCCTCACGACGGGAAATCCGCCGGCGAGGTTGTTGTCCGGGCGCCCTGGCTCACGGAAGGCTATCACAAGGATCCCGAGCGAACCAGGGAGCTCTGGCGTGATGGATGGCTCCATACGGGGGATGTGGCGAACATCGATGAGGAAGGGTACCTCCAGATCACCGACCGGATCAAGGATGTCATCAAAACGGGCGGTGAGTGGATCTCCTCCCTGGAGCTGGAAAACCTGCTCAGCCAGCATGAGGCGGTGCTGGAGGCGGCGGCAATTGGCATCTCCGACTCGAAGTGGGGTGAGCGGCCGTTCATGGTGGCCGTGCTCAAGGCGGACTTCCAGGGAAGGGTTTCTTCGGACGACCTGAAGAAATTCCTGACGGAGATGAGCGAAGGCGGCCGGATTCCGAAATACGGGATCCCTGACCGGATTGAAATTGTGAGTGAAATTCCGAAAACGAGCGTGGGTAAGATCAACAAGATTGCGCTGCGGAAGACGTACGGGGCATAATGTTTCAGAGACTTGCCCCTCCCGGCGGGAGGGACGGACAATCATAGACCTCAGGAGGTTTTAAAATGGATTATGAGCTGTCGGAAGAACTGAAGATGTTGAAGGAGATGGCGTACAAGTTCGCGGTGGCGGAGTTCACGCCGATTTCGAAAGAGTGTGACGAGCACGAGAAGTACACCCCGGAGATCCGGAAGAAGGCGGCGGAGAACGGCCTGGTTGGGGCCTGGGTTCCGGAGGAGTACGGCGGGGCGAACGCGGGGATGCTGGGGAATGCGGTGATCACGGAAGAGCTGTCTAAGGTGGACATGGGCATCGGGCTCAACGTGGTGGCGGCGTGCTTCGGCTGCGAGTCGATCTTCCAGTACGGCAGCGAGGAACTGAAGAAGAAATATATACCGCCGGTATGTGCGGGCGACTGGGTGAGCTCGGGCGGGTACACGGAGCCGAACGCGGGGACGGACGCGTCGGGATACAAGACGCGGGCTGTGAAGGACGGGTCGGACTACGTGATCAACGGGAACAAGATGTTCATCACGAACGGAACGGTTGCGGACTTCATGGTGACGGCGTGCATCACGAACCCCGATGAAAAGAAACACAACAGCTTCAGCCTGATCATCGTCCCGATGGATACCCCGGGGATCACGCGGAACAAGATCAAGGGGAAGCTGGGGATCCGGGCGAGCGACACGGCGGAGATCGCGCTGGAGGACGTCCGTGTTCCGCAGGCGAACCTGATCGGGAAGGAAGGGAAGGGGTTCATCCAGCTGATGCACTTCTTCGACACGACGCGGGTCATGGTCTCGGCCCAGGGTCTCGGGCTGTCCCAGGCGTGCCTGGAGACGTCGGTGAAGTACTGCAAGGAGCGCACGGCGTTCGGGCAACCGATCGGGAACTATCAGCTGAGCCAGAAGAAGCTGACGGAGATGGTGATTCAGATTGAGGCGCTCCGCGGATTGGTGTACAAGTCGGCGTGGCTGATCGACATTGGCAAGCCGGACTACACGCTGGCGGCGATGGCGAAGTTCTACAGCGGTCAGACGGCGGTGTTCTGCGCGAATGCAGGCGTCGAACTTCACGGAGGATATGGGTACATCGACGAGTACTCGGTGCAGAAGTGGTACCGGGATGCAAAGATCCTGGAGCTTTACGAGGGGACGAAGGAAGCGGAGATCATGACCATCGGTCGGTATCTCCAGACGAGATAGGGATAACCGTAGAAACAGTGGTTTCAATTTAAGCATAGCCCCTCTCCCCGACGGGGAGAGGGGTATCGATTTCTTTACGAGGAGTCAGGCTGTGAAGACGAAGATAACGGAGCTTTTTGGAATTCAGTATCCCATTTTGCTGTCCGGCATGAGCTGGATCAGCACACCGAAAATGGTGGCGGCCGTTTCCAACGCCGGAGGGCTTGGAATTCTGGCCACGGGAGCGTTGGGGGCGGAAGAAACCCGCAAGGCCATCCGGGAGATCCGGACGATGACGGATAAACCCTTTGGTGCGAACGCCTCCCTTCTCTTCCCGGGAGCCATGGAAAACGCCAAGATTCTTCTGGATGAGAAGGTCCCGGTCATCAATTTTGCCCTTGGAAAGGGAGACTGGATCGTCAAGCGCGCCCATGAATACGGCGGAAAGGTGGTCGCCACGGTGGTCAATGCTCGCCATGCCCTGCGGGCTCAGGATTACGGGTCCGACGGTGTCATTGCCACCGGGAACGAGGCCGCCGCCCACGGCGAAGAAGTTACCTCCCTGGTCCTGGTTCCGAGCCTGGCGGACGTCCTTACGATTCCCGTCATTGCCGCCGGCGGCTTTGCCGACGGCAGGGGGCTTGCAGCGGCCCTGGCCCTGGGGGCCGAGGGAATCGCCATGGGCACACGCCTGATGAATACGAAGGAGAGCCCTCTTCATTCGAATTTCAAGAAGCTGTCCCTTGAGAAGGACGTCTACGACACGATCTTCTCCAAGCGGATCGACGGCATCTACTGCCGTGTTCTGGACACGGATGCGGCACGCCAGCAGGAAAAGAAGGGCCTGGACTGGATCTCGGCTTTCTTCAGTTCCCAGGACATCGCCCGGCAGATCAAGGTTCCTTTCTTCAAGCTGTTCCTCGGAGTCCTTGCTTCCGGATTCAGCAACGCCAAACAGCTTGCCTATATGGCCAACGCCTTCCGGTTCTTCAAGGCGGCGACGGAAGACGGCGACGTGGAGAAGGGCATTCTACCCATCGGCCAGAACACAGGATTGATTCACGACGAGCCGACGGTGGCGGAGCTCTTCGAGCGAATGGTGGCGGAAGCGAAGGCCGTGCAGGAAAAGATGGGCCGACAGATGGCCTGAGGCGAGACAAAAACCCCCTCCCGTCGGGGAGGGGGGCCCTGTTGAAGAAGTTCCTTATACGGTGGTTTCCTTCAGAAGACGGATCCTTTCACCATAGTCCGGAAAGCCAAACACGGCCGCACCCGCTACGAACACCCCGGCTCCGGCCGCGGAAACCTCTCCGATGTTCTCCGGCGTGATTCCTCCATCCACCTCCAGAATGACCCGGGGAGCGATCCGGTCGATCAGCTCCTTCGCCTTTTGAATCTTGGGGAGCATGCTCCTGATGAACTTCTGCCCGCCGAATCCGGGATTCACTGTCATGAGCAGGAGCAGGTCCACGTCCGGAAGGATCTCTTCCATCATGGACAGAGGTGTCGACGGGTTCACGGAGACCCCGGGTTTCATCCCCGCCTCACGGATCTGATACAGGGTCCGGTGCAGGTGTCGCGATGCCTCGGTGTGGACCGTCAGATAGTCGCTCCCGGCTTCTGCAAATGCATCGACATACCGTTCCGGTTCCTCGATCATCAGGTGGACGTCGAAGGGGAGCTTTGTGCACTTTCTCAGATGTCCGACGACGGCTGGTCCGATGGTGATGTTCGGGACAAAGCGGCCGTCCATGACGTCGATGTGGATCCAGTCCGCCCCGGCCTGCTCAACGGCTGCGATTTCGTCCCCGAGACGGCTGAAGTCGGCGGAAAGGATGGATGGGGCGATGCGTTTCACAAAATGTCCTCCCTTGTGTCTGCCGGTTCCATACACAATTGGCATACCCCTGTCAATTCAAGCCTTTCTTTCTTCAACCCGGCTGCATTAAGCGGAGGCACCGCCGGGCCCGGGCGCGAGGGCTGATAGGCCTTGACAGCCACCGGGAAAAGAACCAAGATCCTCGCCGCATCCCCGGCTCTGCAGGGGCAAACCATTACGTGACGGGACGTTCATGTTTTTTTTGTACAACCTGCTGATGTTTGTCGTCGGCCTTTTCGCGATTCCCTACTATGCCGTGAAAATGTGGACTACCGGGAAGTACCGGAAAAGCCTGACACGGAAATTCGGTCATGTCGATCCCGGTTTCTTCCGGGAGCTGCAGGGAAGCCCGCGGATATGGATTCATGCCGTTTCCGTCGGGGAGGTGACGGCCGCAGCTCCGATCGTGGCCTCCCTGCGGGAGCATTATCCCGGTGCCTGCCTGGTTGTCTCGACGAGCACGGAAACGGGCCAGGACATGGCCCGGCGCATGGTCAAGGATGTCTCGGCGTTTCTTTACTATCCTCTGGATATCCCGTGGGTCATCCGGAAGATGCTCAACGGGGTCCGTCCGGATGTCTTCATCATGGTGGAGACAGAGCTGTGGCCGAATTTCCTGAGGATCTGCCGGGACAAAGGGGTCCGTGCCCTCATGGTGAACGGCCGCATTTCGCCCCGATCGTTTCGCGGCTACCGCCTGACGCGCTTCTTCTGGAAGCCTCTCCTGAACACCATTGCGGATGTGGGGGTGATCTCCATCACGGATTCCCGCCGGCTTGTGGAACTGGGGCTTCCGGAAGACCGCGTGCATGTCCTGGGCAATGCGAAGTACGACGGCCTGGCCGCCAATGCCTCACCGATGCTTTATGAAGAGACGGTCCGGAAGCTGAATTTCAACGGATCGGAAGAGGTGCTGGTGGCGGGGAGCACCCATGAGGGAGAGGAGGCGGTGGTGCTGGAGACCTATCGCCGCCTCCTGGAAAATCATCCCGGTTTCAGGCTGATCCTGGTTCCCCGGCATGTCGAGCGTGCCCAGGCGGTGCTTTCGCTGGTTCGTTCAGCGGGCTTCGACGATGTGATCACCCTCTCGGAGATCCAGGCGGGCCGTCAACGGCAGGCCGAGCGGGTCGTACTGGTGGATGTCATCGGGGAACTGTTCAAGCTCTACAGCGTGGCCACCGTCGTGTACTGCGGCGGCAGCCTTGTCCCGAAGGGGGGCCAGAACATCCTGGAGCCTGCCGCCTGGGGCAAGGTTGTCTTCTACGGACCCTCCATGGATGATTTCGTGGAGGAAAAAGCGCTCATGGAGGAAGCGGGGGCCGGTCTGACGGTGAAAAACGGAAACGACCTGTATGAGGGAATCGTCCGGCTTCTCGATGATCCGGAAGATAGGACGCGCCGGGGCGGCCGCGGGCGGGATACGGTCATCGCCAACATGGGAGCGGCGCGGCGGTATGCCGCCATGGTTCGGATTCAACTGGAAAAAAAGTGACAGTCCGCCATCCGGGCAGAGTCTTTTTCTTTGGGTTGCCGGGCTGCTTTCCGCGTTCTAGTCCTCCAGCTTCCTCCTGTACTCTTCCCACTTGGCATCCACCATGGCCTGCATCTGGCGCTGCTGCTCGGCATCCATCTTCCGGAAGCGCCCCTGTTTTTCCAGATAGTTGATAACGGGCAGGCGATTGCCGCGCTCTGCCTGGGTTTTGCTGCGGCCTGTGAACCGGAATTTCCCGTTTTCCATCTCGAACAGGGGGAACAGACCCGTCTCCACAGCCAGCCGGCCCATTTTTACCGTGTCCTTGGGCGGATAGGCCCAGCCCGGCGGGCAGGGAACATGAATGTGCATGTACCGGGTGCCCCTGATCTTCTTGGCCTTCACAAACTTGTCATACAGATCGAGGGGATAAGATGGGGAGGCCGTCGCGAGATAGGCGATGTTGTGAGCCTCCATGATCTTCAGGAAATCCTTTTTCGGCTGCTGTTTCGTGAGAATCGGCGTCGTTGTCGTCAGGGCGCCCATGGGGGTGGCGCTGGAGCGCTGGGTTCCCGTGTTCATGTACCCTTCGTTGTCATAGCAGACGTAGATAAAATCCGTTCCCCGCTCGGCGGCTCCGCTCAGGGCCTGGATCCCCATATCGAAGGTTGCCCCGTCCCCGGCGATGGCTACAACGGTGGTGTCCGCTCTGTTGAGAGCCCTGAGCCCCGCCACCAGGCCGGATGCCGATGCCGCCGTGCTGGCGAAGGAGTTGTTGAGGGCAGGCATCATGACCGGTGTGCTCGGGTAGAGACCCTGGAGGACGCAAAGGCAGCAGGCCGGAAGGGTGACGATCGTGTTTTCCCGGAGCGCCTTCAGGGCATACCGGTAGAAGAGGGACAACCCGCAGCCCTGGCAGGCCCGGCTTCCCGGGAGGATGTATTCCTTGCTGTTGATCTTGAAGAGATTTTCCGGCATTGTCTCACCCCGTGATGCAGTTGAGCCACGTCGTTTTCTTTTCCCGCCGGCCCGCTTCCAGATCGGTCCAGCACTCCGCGGCCGCAGCCTCCAGTTCGCGGGACTTCACGTCCCGTCCCCCCAGGCCGGCTATATAGTTATATATGGCAGGCCGGCTCTCCGTTCCGAACAGCGCTCCCTTGATTTCGGTACAGAGCGCTCCCTCGTTTCCATAGCTGATGCTCTTTTCGAAGACGATCACGGCCTTTGCCCTGGACAGGGACTTTCGAACCGCTTCCTTCGGAAAGGGCCGGAAGGCCCGCACTCCGGTCACGCCGGCGCGGATTCCCCGTTCGCGGAGAGCATCGGCGGCAAGGGTGGCCTCGCTGGCGAGGGAGCCCATGGCGACGAGGAGCAGTTCCGCGTCTTCCGTCCGGTAATCCCAGACCAGGCCCCCATGGTTCCTTCCAAAGCGTTTCGCGAACGCATCGCTTGCGTCGGTGATGGCCTCCAGGGCGTCCTCCAGGGCGGCTTCCAGCTTGTAGCGCATCTCCATGTATCCGTCCCGGAGCACCCCTTCGCTGTCCGCCCGCCGGTTCGGGAAGAGAACCGGGTTCAGGCAGCGGGGGTCCTCGGGGGTGAGGATCGTGTGGGGTCTGTAGGGGGGCAGGTACTCTCGCACCGCTTCCTGCTCAGCCATCTCCACGGGCATCATGGTGTGGGAGAGGACGAAGCCGTCGTAGCAGACCATCACCGGGACGTAGACGGATTCGGCGATCCGGTAGGCCTGCAGGATCGTGTCGTGGATCTCCTGGTTGTTGCGGCAGTAGAGTTGGATCCAGCCCGTGTCCCGCTGGGCCAGGGAATCCTGCTGGTCGTTGAAGATCGTCCAGGGAGCGCCGACACCGCGGTTGACGCAGCACATGACGATGGGAAGGCGGGCACCCGCGGCCCAGTGAAGCTGCTCGTGCATGTAAAGAAGGCCGTTGGCGCTCGTTGCGGTAAAGACCCGGGCACCGACGGTGGAGGCGGAGATGCAGACGGTCAGGGCGGTGTGCTCTCCTTCGACCCGGACATATTCAGCCTTCAATTCTCCGCTTTCGATATACTGGGACATCATTTCCGCCAGCTGAGACTGGGGGGTGATCGGGTAGGCCGCCACCACCTGTACGTCGCAGAGCATCACGGCGGCGGCCGCCGCCGAATTGCCCGTCATGATCCGCACCTTACTCATCGGGCTGGTCCTCCCTTACCATCTGGATGGCCTTGGCCGGGCACTCCTCGGCACAGATGCCGCATCCCTTGCAGTAGTCCATGTCGATCTCGACCGGGATGGTGGCTTTGACGACACCCTCGGGACAGTAAAGCCAGCAGAGGAAACAGGCGGACTTCTTCTTCACGGCGGGGATGCATCTTGCCGGATCGATGACCGGACGGACGGTGCGCCAGTCTCCGGTCCGTCCCGCCTCCCCGATGGAGGGCTTGCACATGGCCGAAATGTTCTCGTCTCGTTTTTCCATAACCGCCTCGTTTTTTTAGGAGAGTCTCTGTCGATTACCGGGTCTCCATCATCCCGCAATGCGACCGCAGCTCTGTCAGCCGTTGATGATCGCCGTCTCCCGGTAGGCTTCCGTAACGGACGCAAAGTTCCGGCGGACCGCCCCCGAAGACAGCTTCTCCTCCAGCGCCTTTTCCAGGTTTTCCAGGGTTACCAGGCCTGTGGCCTTGGCAAAGGCCCCCAGCATGGGGGTGTTGATGATCGGGGCCCCTTCCCGGACCAGGTGATTCTTCAGGGCAATGGATGCCCCATCCACGATGGCCTTCCGGATTCCCGCCGGGTGTGGAAACTGATCCGGGGGCTTTGCCGTGTTGATGATGACCATGCCCCCTGGTTTCGAGCGTCCCCAGATGTCCGCCACCTGAAACAGCGTGTCATCCAGAACGACCGTGATGTCCGCCTTCTCGAGCTGGGAGAAGGTGCGGATCGGCTCCTCGGCGATCCGGGTCGAGGCGGTTACCGGGGCTCCCCGCCGCTCCGGACCGAACGTGGGAGCCGAGGTGACACCCTTGAATCCTTCCAGGTAGGCCGCTTCCGCCAGCATCTGTGCGGCGATGACGACGCCCTGGCCTCCCCTGCCGTGCCAGATGATCTCGTACATGTATTCTCCCTGTTGGCTGAGTGGTCCGTTACAAACAAAAAGGCCATGGGCTGCTCACCCATGGCCTTTAGGATCGTCTTGCTTTGTTTCGGTCAGATCTTCCTAAAAACGATGGGCGTCGGAAGGGACCCCAGAAGGAGCAGGGGAAGGCACAATAGGAGCAGCAGATCCCGCGTCATGCTCTTTGCACTGTCCTTCACGATCGCCATCATCATCGAAAAACCCCGAAAAAAGTTCGTGAACTGTAAAACAAGGGATTCGGGTTGTCAACCATGAAATTGAGTTTTTCAAGATCATGAAAGGCCTTTCCCGGTGGATCCCGGACGTGCTTCCGGCTGGATGTCGGCGGCAGGCGTCCTGATCATACGTAGGAGAAGCCGGATTCCCTCCGTCATTGTCATGCTGCCGGCAACATGGTATCAAAATAAATTATCGGGATTCGATGCCGGGATCCAAACGTGAAAACATACGGGAGGACGCGTCAGCAGGGTACGGGATCGTCGTTGCGATTTCCGGACCGGGAGGGGAAGGGTGGATCAGCGGCAGGCAAGAGATGTTGTCCGGCGTGTTCTGGCAGGGGAGACCAATGCCTATGCCCTCCTGGTCGATGCGTACAAGAATCCCATTCTCCAATTGGCCTACCGGATGACGGGAAGCCTGGCGGATGCCGATGATCTGGCTCAGGATGCATTTATTCGGGCCTTCCGGAATCTCCATCGCTATGACCCGGAGCGGCCTTTTTTCACATGGCTGTACACGGTTGCCCTGAACGGAATTCGGAACCACCTGAAGAAAAAACAACGGGAGGAAACAAGGCTCGTCGATTCGGACTGGACGGACATAAAGGCGGATGACGAGACCCCGGGTATGGAAGAAAGAATAGATGATGCAAGGGCGGCGCAGATGCTGGAACGGGCCCTTGAACGTCTGCCGGTGGATCAGCGGGAGGTTCTGGTGTTTCGGTATTACCTGGGTCTTTCGCTGGAGGAGACATCGGATGTGATGGGCATCTCTCTCAGTGCCGCCAAGATGCGGATTTATCGCGGCCTGGAGCGGCTTAAGCAATACCTGTCACGCCGGCAGCCATAGGATGAGCCGGTCGTGTACCATTTCCGGCCTGCCATTCCCTTCCATGGCTTTTCCGATCCTGTTCCTTCCATTCTCGAATTTATCGTTTGGGCAGTACCAGGAAGAATGAAAGGTGTGAGGAGTGTGTCCATGACTTTGCCTTTGCAGGGAACCCGGGTGCTGGACCTCTCGCAGGTGCTCCCGGGGGGGCTGTGCACCCAGATTCTGGCGGACCTCGGTGCCGACGTGATCAAGATTGAGAATCCGAAAGGGGGCGACAGTTTTCGAAAGTCACCGCCCCTGATGGGAGACACGGGAAGTTTTTTTCTCGTCATCAACCGCAACAAGCGGAGCATGACCCTCAACATGCAAGAGGAGGAAGGCCGGGCGATCCTGCGCCGCATGATCCCGGAGGCGGACATTCTGGTGGAGAACTTTCGCCCGGGAACAATGGGCGGCTGGGGACTGGGCTTCGATGCGGTCCGGGCGATGAATCCCCGCCTCGTGTATTGCTCCCTGAGCGGTTTCGGCCAGGCCGGTCCGTACAGCCAGAAGCCCGCCCATGACATCAATATCCTGGCCGTTTCCGGCATCCTCGATCTCCTGGGTGAAAGAGGCCGGCGGCCGATCGTGCCGGCGGTCCAGATCGCCGGGGCGGGAGGGGCGATCCTGGCCGCCCTGGGCATCCTGGCTGCGCTTCTCCGTCGAGGTATTTGCGGGGAAGGACAATACCTCGATGTGTCTCTCCTGGATGGACTGTCTCCCTACCTGGGGCTTATCATGTCCGAGATCGCGGTCCGGGGGGCCGCGCCTGGAAGGGGAGAAGCGAGGGTCGGCGGAGGCTATGCCTGCTACAATGTTTACGAAACGAAAGACGGCCGCTGCATCGCCCTTGGCTGCCTGGAGGAAAAGTTCTGGAATTCCTTCTGCCGGGCAATCCGCCGCAATGACCTTGCAGAGGATCTGCTGGCACCGCTTGACCGGCAGGCGGAGATCATCGCGGAGCTCCGGGCCGTCTTTCTGCAGCGGACCAGGGGGGAATGGGTGGAACTCTTGGACCGTTTCGACGTCTGCTTCTCCACGGTGAATTCTCTGGACGAGGTCCTGGATGACCCGCAGATTTGTCACCGGGGGCTCTGGTTTCAGGCGCTCAAGCCCGGAAACGGCGAGATCCTGCAACAGGCCTTTCCCGTAAAAGTTTCCGGGGAGCAGCCCGGCTGGAGAACGCCGCCGCCGGCATTGGGGGAGCACACGAACGAACTGCTGGAAGCCATGAGGATTGACGCCCGCTCGAGAATCGATCTGAGGAAACGCGGTATCATTTGATGATGAATCAGAGAGCCGATGGAAACGACACGGTGTCAATCGGTGTTTGTCTTTGACAAGTATAGGCATTTTTTGATACGGTCCTTCAGTATCACCATCATGAATTCATCCTGGAGGAAGAAGCGATGGTGTTTCCAAGGGGCGAACTCCGACTTCCATGCTGAAGTTGGAGTTTTTTTTTGAGGAACGCCCCGCCTGTCCGGGGGGATGCCTTTCTCATGTTCTGTTCTTTCAATAAGGAGGTGTTCTATGATTCGCAAGCTTGCCGGTTTCTTCACCTACGTCATGAGGCATTTCCTTCCGGATGCCTACCTGTTCGCCATTCTCCTCACGTTTCTGACCGCGATCCTGGCGCTGCTCTTTGCAGGCGCCGATTTCATGAAGGTCATCACGACCTGGGGCAAAGGCGTCTACGGAATCCTTGCCTTCACCATGCAGATGATCCTGGTCCTGGTGACGGGGTACTGCCTGGCCCTGACCCCGCCTGTCAAGAA
This sequence comes from Syntrophales bacterium, assembly GCA_035363115.1. Taxonomy (NCBI): domain Bacteria; kingdom Pseudomonadati; phylum Thermodesulfobacteriota; class Syntrophia; order Syntrophales; species Syntrophales bacterium. The sequence goes on from DAOSEM010000007.1 coordinate 118,630, forward strand.
GGTGCTCGACTGGGTGGCCTCCCTGGCGACGACGCCCGTCAAGGGAGCCATGATCACCGCCTTCGTCGGGAGCTTCGGCGGCCTGATCAACTGGGGCTTCGGCCTCATCATCGGCGGCTTTCTGGCCCTGGAAATCGCCCGCAGGCAAAGGAAATCCGACTTTCCGCTCCTGATCGCCGGCGCCTACAGCGGCCTGTGCATCTGGCACATGGGCTTCTCCGGCTCCATTCCCCTCCTCCTGGCCACGGCGAAGCATCCCCAGAACCTGGTCGAGAAGGTCTCGGGCGCGGTCACACCGATATCGGATACGATTCTGGCTTCCTGGAACCTGATCCCGGCGCTCCTGCTGCTCTTTACGATCCCCATTCTCTTCTATTTCATGCACCCCAAGGAAGAAGAGAGCCAGACGATCACAGAGGAGAGGGTAAAGGAACTCCTGGGGGAGACGGTCCACGTCGAGAAGCCTGCCAGCCCGACGATGGCGGAGCGGGTGGACCACAGCTACGTCATCAATTTCATCTTTGCGGCGATGGGGCTGATCTACCTCTACAGCCATTTCTCCGCGAAGGGGCTGGACCTGAACCTGGACATCGTCATCTTCACGTTCTTCATGCTCGGCGTGATTCTCCACGGGAAGCCCATCAATTACGTCAAGGCCATGAATCAGGCCATCCGCTCCTGCGGTGGTATCGCCCTCCAGTTCCCTCTCTACGGCGGCATCATGGGGATGATGATCGGCACCGGCCTGGCCAAGATCATTGCCGGGTGGTTCGTATCTTTCTCCACGGCGGAGACCTTCTACATGTTCCAGTTCTGGGGAGCCGGCATAATCAACGTGTTTGTGCCCTCCGGCGGCGGCCAGTGGGCCGTGCAGGGGCCCATCACCGTCGAGGCGGCGAAGATGATGAACATCGACATGGTGAAATCGGCCATGATGGTGGCCTGGGGTGACCAGTGGACCAACGCGATCCAGCCGTTCTGGGCGCTGCCGCTTCTCGGCCTGGCAGGGCTCTCCGCCAAGGACATCATGGGTTATACGACCATGGTTCTCCTTTGGATCGGCCTTGTCCTGTCCGTCTTTGCCCTCATGCTTGGGTTTGGAGTGCTCTGATCAAGACGCCAGAGGTCTGAAAGCCAAGGGCCGTCCGGCATTGCCGGGCGGCCTTTTTTATATAGGAAAACCAAGACCATCGGACCAGCTCCGATCCCGGACATCCGTGTGTACTGATGTATCTTTGCGAAGATCGCGGATTGAAATGACGGTGCATGGGAGCACAATCACATCCAGACAGAGGACATGTGAAGGGAGGTGATGAACATGGCGGGAATGAAAGACAGAGCGGCAAGCGAGGAGCCTCGCCTTGCCGGCGCCCGGGAGTTGGTGCCGGTCAGGGATAAGGCCCTGGCGCAGGGCATTACCATCGCCGACGTGCTCGGCAGGTTCATGCGGGGTTAGTTGCGTATGACGGTTCTCTCGTCACAGAAATCCGCCGAAGGTCAGGGCCCGCCGGTCCACTGCAAGCCCCATGGCGGCATGGACCAGCTCGTTCTGCTTCACGATGAACGGGTGATAGACCAGCCGGTATTCTCCGGGATGGATCCTTATGTCCTGCAGGCCGGCCAGAAACATCCGTTTGTTCGCCGCGATGTTGGCCATCGTGATCGGAATGGTCTCGAAAGCCTCGGAGAGCGGCAGGGTGACCGGGTGGGCCGGAATCTTCGGCAGAACGTCCAGTTCTTTCTCCTCCGGCTGGAAGATCGTCATCTGGCGGGCCCAGCGGATGAAGAGGGCCGGATTCACCTTGAAGGCGGGGGACCAGAAATGGACCGGCGCCGCCTCCAGGGTGGGGGTCGCCACCCTCGGGAGATTGCCCAGGCGGATCAGGTCGGCAATGGAATCCATGGGAATCCCTTTGAAATGGGCTGCTAGGCGCCAGAAAGGCAGGTACAGGAATGGTTCGGAGGGGCTTTCCAGGTAGCCGAACGGGACGGGTTGAAATTCTGCTCCGTTGCAACTCCAGGCGGAGTTGCAGTTCCGGCAGGTCATGACCAGGGCGTCTCTTTCCCCCTCCATGTCCCAGCCGCAATAGGGGCAAAGGGTTGAAACGAAACGGACATTCCAGGGGGTGGCAGCGGGGAGACGGGTAAGGACGTCCCGGAATTCCTTTTGGCAATCGGGGAACGGCTTCCGGAGGATCGCATCGCACAGACGGTCTCCCTCCAGGTATGCAGGTGTATAAATAATGCTGACTGTTTCGCCGATGTAGGCCTGGTCAGCCAGGCGGGTCGGGCGGCCGTCGGTATCGAATCGGGGCGCCGCCTCCCTGGGCAGACGTCCCGCTGCGAGGAACCTGCCTTCCGTCTTGTCGCTCACGAAATGGAGCTTCATGGCCTGGGGACGGAGACCCAGCGAAGCCGGAGGTCCGGCCGTGTCGAGGGCCAGGATGTTCGTGTCCACGAATCGCTGCTGCAACTCGAGGTCGGCCATCCGGTATGCCAGCCCCTTGAGCCGCCAGTAGGGAACAAAAAGAATTTTCCTGCCCGGTTGGGGAGGGGGGGGGATATAGTACCGGAAAGGACCGGCCGAGGCCAGGTAGAGCTTCGTCCGGCAGTACCCGCAAAGAAATAGGCGATCCGTCTCGTCCAGGGTGACGGGAGCCCCGCACTGCGGGCACTGCTGCTCGATCTGCCAGTTAGATCCGCTCGCCGCAGGCATTGCAGAAAGAAGATCCCGGCAGGTTTTCCGTCCCGCAGGCGCCGCACTTCTTCATCACGGGCTTTTCATCCGCCGGCTTTCCGCATGCCGGGCAGAACCGGCCCTGGGGCGGAATGTCCCCGCCGCAGGAAGCACACTTTTTGTACAGCAGGAGCGGCTGGCCACAGAAGGAACAAAACTTGGCCCCCTTCGGAACGGGCTGGCTGCATCCTGGACAGGAGAGGGCGGCCTCGGCCGTGCCGGTACCAGCCGTTGCGCCGGGTCGGAAAGCGTCGGCGAACATGGCGGGCATCATGAAGCCCATTCCCATGCCCAAGGCCGAACCGGCTTCGGCCTGATTCGCAGCGGCGCTTTCCAGGGCCATGGCGGCCTTCATCTTGAGTAGCTTGTTCAGGTCGTCAAACACCCCCAGCTTGCTCTTGTCGTCGATGGCTTTCTGGACCTCCGGCGGGGGCGTGATGGAATTGATGTAGAGATCCAGCAGTCTCAGCCCGAACTGCGCCAGGTCCTCCTGGAGGAGTTGCCTGAGCCCCGCCGACAGCTCGTCGTACTTCGCCGGCAGATTGAAGATCGTGTCGATCTGCTCTCCCATGAAGTCGTTGAACCGCGATGCGATGACGCGGCTCAGGTATTCTTCCAGGTCTGCCGTTCCGTAGGATGCCTTCGTTCCCACCAAGCTGTTGATGAAGAGGACCGGCTGGACGATCCGGATGTTGAAGACGCCGAAGGCCCGCAGGCGGATCAGGCCGAGTTCGGAGTCACGGAAAGCCACGGGATCGCGGGTTCCCCATTTCAAATTTGGGAAGACCTTCATGTTGGCCATGTAGACTTCCGCCCGGAGGGGACTGGTCATTCCCCAGGGGGTGCTCAGGATCTTCGTCAGGATCGGGATGTTCATCGTCTTCAGGGTGTGCCGTCCCGGTCCGAGGGCATCCACGGCCTTACCGTTGTAGAAGAAGACCGCCGCCTGGCTTTCCCGCACGGTCAACTGTGCCCCCCACTTGATCTCCCCCGAACCTTCCTGGGGGATGCGGTGAGCAAGCTCCTGCCCCGAATCGTCGAACCACTCGATGACTTCCAGAAAGACAATGTTGTTTGTGCCCATGGGAACCCCCCCTGTTGCGGATGCGTGCCGGTCCCGGAACGGTGAACGGAACGGCGCTGATGATAGGAATCCCCCCGAAATCTGTCAAGAACAAAAGGTTTTGGCCGTTTGAACTTTCAACCGGAATGGTATAAGAAAGCGCTCATGGATTCATCGGGGAACGATTCCAGCCGGGTCTACCAGGGAAAGGCGCTCATTGCCGACCCGATCTATTCGTATGCTTTCTTCACCGTGCCGACGCCGGGTACGGCCGGGGAGGTGACCGAAAAGGACCTGATCGACACGCCCTGGCTCCAGAGGCTTCGACGGATTTATCAGCTCCAGAGCGCCCGCTGGGTCTATCCCTCCGCGGAGCATACCCGCTTCCAGCACTCCCTGGGGACGATGCACAACGCCGGCGAGTTTGCCCGGCACCTTTATCCCAGCCTCAAGAATATCTGCGCCGACGCCCCGAGCCTTCCCTTTGTGGAAGAGCTCCTGCGCCTGGGCGGCCTCCTCCACGACGTGGGCCACGGCCCATACGGACACTTCTTTGACGATCACTACCTGTCACGTTACGGGCTGACGCACGAGGATCTCGGAGGGCTGATCATCACGCGCCGGCTCGGCCGAATGATCACCAGGATCCGGCGAAGCCCCGATGGGCCGTTTGACGAGGGCGAACGGCTGAATCCGGGTGATGTGGCCTTCCTGATCAAGAGACCGTCCAGGGCCGACGGAAGAAAGCCCCGCTGGCTCCGTTTCCTGCGCCAGCTTTTCTCGGGGATCTACACCGTGGACAACCTCGATTATGTCCAACGGGACGCGTACATGACCGGCTTTTCCCTGGATATGGTGGACATGGCCCGGCTCCGGTTCTATACTTTTTTCACGGAGAAAGGCCTTACCCTTCACAAGGCCGGCGTGACCGCCCTGAGCCGCTTCGTCAATGCCCGCCTGAACCTGTACACGAACGTCTATTTCCATCGCACGACCCGCGCGCTGGATCTTCATCTCCAGGAGGTTTTCAGCGATACCCTCGACCTGCTCCTGACGGGGAGCCCTGCGGATGACCTGGACGGGTATCTCGATTGCGACGAGTGGCGGCTTTTCCAGGAGGTCCGGTCGTGGCAGGGATGCGGAGACCGGAAGAAGGAGCGCCTCGCCCGCCAGTGGCAACGGTTCTACAATCGGGAGCTGAAGTGGAAAATGGCCTATTCGACGGAGATCCCCGTTGATCGTCTCCCGAGGGGCACCCAATTCTCCAGCGCCGCCCATTTTGAAGAGCGGATCCGCTCTCTCCTGCCGAAGCCCTTGCGGGGCCTGTCATTCCGGGTCGATCTGGCGACGCAGGATCCCCGTCCCATCAATCCGATGGCGGAATCGGAGAGGCGCATCCTGATCTTCGACCCGGTGACGGGGCAGACCTCTGCGGAGCCCCTCCGGGAGATCTACCGGTTCATCCCCGCCCGGGTGGTTCATTTCCGGGTATTTGCACTCAACCACGCCCATGATCGATCCTTCTCCGCGGCTGCGGAAAAGGCCCTTGAATTGATTGAAGAAGCCTCCTCTACGAACGTATGATCTCCCGACCTCCTTCCGAGACCACAGACATCACGCTTTTCGTCCGCACGTCCGGCGAGGAGATCGCCCGATGGAACCGCCAGCGCATCGTTGACGCCCTGATGCGGGAGACCGACATCGACCGGGAGACAGCCGAGGCTGTGAGTCGGGAGGTGGAAAAACAGATTGTCGCATCGGGAATCGCCGTCCTGACGGCTTCCCTCATCCGTGAAATGGTGGACGCAAAGCTGATTGAGCGGGGCCTGGAACAAGCAAGAAAAATGCATGCCCGCCTCGGCTTCCCCCTGTACGACGTGCGGCAGCTCATTTTTCACGAGAACAAGGAAAACGCAAATATTCCGCACGGTCCGGAGGGTACCAATCTTCTTCTGGCCGAGGGCGTCAAACGCGAATACGCGCTCCATGAAGTGTTTTCCCAGGAGGTAGGGGATGCCCATGCATCCGGTGACATCCACCTCCACGGCCTTGGCTTTGTCGATCGGCCCTACAGCGCCTGCCTCACCCTGGAGCATCTCAAGAAAGCGGGGCTGTGCCTTCCCCATTCCATGAACGCAGCCAAGCCGGCGAAACATCCGGAGGTTCTGCTGGCTCACATGGTCCGGTTCAGCTCGGTCCTTCAGGGGCACCTTGCCGCCATGGTGGCGTGGGACGGGATCAACCTGTCGTTTGCCCCCTACCTGGCGGGGATGTCGGACCGGGAAATCCGCCAGTTCGCCCAGATGCTTGTTTATGAGTTTTCACAACTCACCGCCGGCAGGGGCGGACAGGCAATGTTCACGGACATTCACCTTTATTGGGACATTCCGCCGCATTTCAAGGGACTGAAAATCACCGGGCCGGGTGGAATGGAGAAATCCGGGAGCTATGCCGATTGTCTGCCCGATGCCAGGCGGTTCATATCGGCTCTTCTGGAGGTATTTCGAAAGGGCGACGCCACGGGACGGCCGTTCGTTTTCCCCCGCCCCTTGATACATCTGACCGAGAGCTTTTTCGCCGATCCCCAGGGGGGGCCGCTGCTGGAACAGGCAGCCGAGGCGGCTGTAGAGAAGGGAAACCCCTGTTTTGTCTTTGACCGGGGGGCACTTCCGTCCCTTTTTGGCCCGGGATTTCCGGGAACGCTGTCCGGAGGGGAGGCATCCCGATCCTTCCTTCTTCACAACGTCACCATCAACCTGCCCCGCCTGGGCTATCTGGCCGGTGGGGACGATAACCGGCTGTTCGAGCTGCTGGGGGACAGGGTCGATCTGGCTGCCCGGGCACACCTTCAGAAGAAACGATACCTGGAGAGCCTGATCGGCCTGGGTGATGAAGGTCCCCTGGCCACCCTGGTCATGGCCATGAACGGGGAGCCGTTCATGGATATAGCCCGGTCCGCATCGCTCGTGGGGATGGTGGGTCTCCACGAACTCGTTTTGCTTCACCGGGGCGAGGGGCTGAACGGGTCGGACAATGCCAGGAAATTCGGCCTGGAGGTAGTGCGCCGGCTGGAATCCGCTGCGGCGGAGCAGGGAAGGCGCCTCGGAATTCAACTTCTGGCGGGACAGACGCATGCGGAGACGACCTCGTACCGTTTTGCCCGCCTGGACCTTAAGTACCATTCCCCCCGGGCCGGTCATACGGTGCGGGGGAATCTTGCCCGGGGGGAGCTGTATTACACGAACTCCACCCATCAGCCCATCTCCGATCCGATGGAGCCCTTCGAGCGGGCCAGGCTGGAAGGAGCCTTCCACCCTTATCTGCCTGCGTTCCCGATCACCCAGATCTGGCTGGGAGAGGAAAGGCCGTCGCCTGAAACGGTATCACGCTTTCTTGAACGGGTCTTCCGGGAAACGACCTGCGGCTGCATATCCCTGTCGCCGGAATTCACATCCTGTCTCCATTGTTCCGCTGTCGAACGCGGACTCAGGGACACCTGCGGGCGCTGCGGTTCCACCCGGATGGAGCAGATCGCCCAGATCACGCAGTATTTCAGTCGGGTATCGGCATGGAACCGAGGAAAGCGGGCGGAGCTCAGGGATCGGACGCGAGGATTTCCTTCCCGTCCCTGAGATCAGGGGCATCATCTGTTTCAACGTCACTTCACATTGCCACCCATTCCCGGTTTGTCCTCCGGAACCCTCGCTTCTGCAGGCAGGAAAGAGGCCTGTACCCTTGACATTGCCGGGATCGATTCCTACATTAGGCACGCTTTGGGAAGTACGGGCTTGTCGGCAATAAAGACAATAAAACAGGGGCCTTATGGAAGACAAGATCGTTCAGAGATTTCGAGAGAGTGCCCATCTGAAAGATGTCTTCATCAACGACAACCTGGGAAAAATTGTGGGGGCTGTCGTTGCGATCACAGCCGCCTTGAAGGCGGGAAACAAGATCCTGCTTTTTGGAAACGGAGGATCCGCGGGTGATGCCCAGCATCTGGCAGGAGAGTTCGTCAACCGCTTTATGATCGAGCGGCCGCCTCTTCCGGCTATCGCCTTGACGACCGATTCGTCCGTGATTACGAGCATCGCCAACGACTTTGATTTTGGTGAAATATTCAGCAAGCAGATCCGGGCCTTGGGACAACCGGGCGACATCGCCTGGGGAATCAGCACCAGCGGCGTGTCGGCCAACGTTCTCAAAGGGCTGGAAACGGCCAAGAAAATCGGGATGATCACGCTGGCCATGACGGGGAAGGACGGTGGCCCGATAGCCCGCATGGCGGATCACTCCCTGAATGTGGCCTCCAGCAGCACCCCCCGCATTCAGGAGGTGCACATCACGGTCGGACACGTGATCTGCGAGATGGTGGATTATAAACTTTTTCAGAAGCCGGACCTGAAATGAATTGAAATGAAGGCAACCCGGCCCCTGGATAGATGATGGATGATGGATATGGTCAAGAAGCCGAAACAGGAACATACCGAGGTGCATGGTCCGGGAGGCGAGCCGTTATCCCGTGCAGGGGCGGATGCCGACGGTGCGGATTTTGTGAAAGATACCGTGGAATCCCTGAGGGCGAAACTGCAGGAGAAGGAGAGGGAGGCTGCCGAGAATTACGACCGGTATCTGCGTGCCATGGCTGAACTGGACAATTTTAGAAAGCGTGCCGCCAGGGACAGAATGGACGCTGTCAAGTACGGGAACGAACACATTCTGAAAGACCTGCTCCCGCTGACGGACGCCATGGACCGTGCCTTGCACCACTCGGAGACGTCCTGCGATTTCGAGGCCTTCCGAAAGGGGCTCGACCTGCTTCGGTCCCAGTTGACAGCCTGCCTGGGCCGTCATGGTGTGGAGGCCATCGATTGCCTCCATAAGCCGTTCGATCCGAATCTGCATGAAGCACTGATGCAGGTATCCGGGGATGAGCATGAAGACAACGAGGTCGTGGACGAACTGGAGAAAGGGTACCTGCTGAACGGTCGCCTGTTGAGGCCCGCCAAGGTGTCCGTCTGCAAACGAACCGGCGGCAAAATTCATTGTGAAGATGAAACCGCCCGAAACGGCGGCTAAGGAGGAAGGATCATGGGAAAGATTATCGGAATTGACTTGGGGACGACCAACTCGTGCGTTGCCATCATGGAGGGGGGAGACCCCGTCGTCATCGCGAACCAGGAGGGAAACCGCACCACGCCGTCTGTCATCGCGTTTCCGGACAGCGGGGAGCGCCTGGTCGGTCAGGTGGCCAGGCGACAGGCCATCACCAATCCCGAAAATACGGTTTATGCCATCAAGCGCCTCATCGGCCGGAAATTCTCGTCGAAAGAGGTTCAGTATGACAAGTCCATCACGGCGTTCAAAATTACGGAGGCGCCCAACGGCGACGCCCAGGTGTCCGTCCGGGGACGGAACTACAGTCCCGCCGAGATCTCCTCGATGGTCCTGGTAAAAATGAAGCAGACCGCGGAGGACTACCTGGGGCAGAAGGTGACGGATGCCGTCATTACCGTACCGGCCTATTTTAACGACTCCCAGCGCCAGGCGACGAAGGATGCCGGAAAGATCGCCGGGCTCAATGTACTACGCATCATCAACGAACCGACGGCGGCCGCACTGGCATACGGCCTGGAAAAGAAGAAGGACCAGAAGATCGCCGTCTTCGACCTCGGTGGCGGAACTTTCGACATCTCGATTCTGGAAATCGGGGACGGGGTGTTTGAAGTAAAGTCCACCAACGGGGACACGCACCTCGGAGGCGAGGACTTCGACCAGAAACTGATCGACTTCCTGGTAACGGAATTCAAGAAAGACCAGGGGATCGACCTGAGAAACGATCGGATGGCGCTTCAGCGTCTCAAGGAGGCGGCAGAGAAGGCCAAGATGGAGCTGTCCACCTCCATGGAGACGGACATCAATCTTCCCTTCATCACCGCGGACGCCTCGGGTCCGAAACATATGAATATCAAGCTCACCCGAGCCAAACTGGAAGCGCTCGTGGAGGATCTGATCGAGAAGCTGGAGCCTCCCTGCCGGATGGCCATGAAGGATGCATCCCTGGCGCCGAAGGACATCGACGAGGTCATTCTCGTTGGAGGAATGACCCGTATGCCCCGGGTGCAGCAGAAGGTCAAGGAGATGTTCGGGAAAGAGCCCCACAAGGGGGTCAATCCGGATGAGGTCGTGGCCGTGGGAGCCGCGATCCAGGGCGGTGTTCTCGCGGGTGACGTGAAAGACGTGCTGCTGCTGGACGTGACGCCCCTGTCCCTCGGCATCGAGACGCTGGGCGGAGTCATGACGAAGCTGATCGAGAAGAATACGACCATCCCCACGAAGAAGAGCCAGGTCTTCTCGACGGCGGCGGACAACCAAACGGCCGTGACGATTCACGTCCTCCAAGGCGAGCGCCCCATGGCAGCGGACAACCGGACCCTCGGTCACTTCGAGCTCGTCGGCATTCCGGCGGCTCCGCGGGGAGTCCCGCAGGTCGAAGTCACCTTCGACATCGACGCCAACGGCATCGTCCATGTGGCGGCAAAGGACCTCGGAACGGGGAAGGAGCAGAGCATCCGCATTACGGCATCCAGCGGCCTCTCGGATGACGAGATCCAGCGCTTTGTCAAGGAGGCGGAGCTCCACGCCGATGATGACAAGAGGAAGCGTGAGCTCATCGAGGCCCGGAACCATGCCGATGCCTTTGCATACAGCGTGGAGAAGAACGTGAAGGAATTCGGCGACAAGATCGATGCCGCCGAGAAGACGCGCATCGAAGAGGCGATTGCCCGGCTGAAAAAAGCCATTGAAGGCGACGATCTCGAGGCCATCAAATCGGCACAGGAGGAATTGACCACGGCATCCCACAAGCTGGCGGAGGCCATGTATGCCAAGTCCACCGCCGGACCCGGGACCGGACCCCAGGACGCCGGTGGAGGAGCGGCGGGTGGGGCCCAGCAGTCCGCCGGGAAGAAAGACGACGATGTCGTGGACGCCGATTTCGAGGAGGTCAAGTAAGCACAGTCCCCCGATTTGAGGCCCGGGGCCGGTCAGACCGGTTCCGGGCCTTTTTTTGTCGACGGAGGGACGTATTTCCTGTAGCATGTCAACGCTTGATTCCGGTGGTCCACCAATGAAACGTTTCCTCTTTATCATTCTGTCCATTCTGATCTTCTCCCTTCCCGCCCGGGTTGCCTTGTGCTCGGATCAGCGGGGCTTCCCGCCCGTTTCCGGAAAGGCTGGGGAAAAAAGCACAACGGCGACGATCGGCGTCATTCTTCCGCTCAGCGGTAAATATGCAGCCTATGGGAACCGTGTCCTGGACGCCATCCTGATGGCCGCGGCCGTTTGGGATCGCACGAACCACTCCCGTCTCACCTTGCAGATCCGCGATTCAGAAAGCCGTTCCGAGACTCTTTACGGCCTGGTTCAGGAACTGGCGGATCGCGAGAAGGTCATCCTGATTCTCGGGCCGCTGGGGGAGGGAACGGAGGCGGCACGCCTCGCACGGGAAAAGAAGGTGCCGATCCTCGTGTTTACCCAGCAGGAGGGAATCGGTGGCGAGAATGGCTATGTCCTGAGAGATTCCCTTACAATCCGGCAACAGATTCAGGCCCTGGCCGACCATGCCGTCACTCGAAAGGGGCTTCGGCGCTTTGCCATGCTCCATCCCGGGGACCATAGCGGCAGGGAAGCGGCAATGCTGTTCCGGGAGGAAGTGACCCGCCGCGGCGGACGGATCCTGCGCGAGCGAACGTATGGCCGCCGGCAGGCTGATTTTGCGGACGAGATCCGGTCCCTGACCGGCGTCAAGGGGATTCCCGGAAAAGTGATTGTGGAGCCGGAGGGAACGATCGAGATTAAGGGATCAGCGGCCGTGGATTTCGAAGCCCTTTTCCTTCCCGATTCCCTGGGACCGGCATTGCTGACGGCCTCGCAACTGGCCGATCTTCAAATCGGGGGTGTCCAGATGATGGGCCTGTCATCCTGGAACCATCCCGCCAGGCTTCGGACGGGAGGGAACGTTCTGGAAGGAGCCGTTTTTACGGATATGTTCTGCACGAATGATCCATCCCGGGCGGTCCATAATTTTATTGAGCGGTATTATGCAGCAACCGGTCGTGAACCGGGAAGCCTCGAGGCAATGGCATTTGACGGGACGAATCTTGCCGTCCGGATCATCCTGGATGAGAAACCCGGTTCCAGGGAGGAACTGCGACGGATGATCCTTGAGAACCGGGATTTCCGGGGAGTTGCCGGCAGGCTTGAATTTGCACCGGACGGAGAGAGCCGGAGGAGCGCCGTGATACTGAGAATCACCCAGGGCCAGATCGTGCCCGTGAGAGAATAGAGGATTCCCGATGAGGTTTCTGCTGACGAATGACGACGGGATCTATGCCCGGGGGCTTGCTGCCCTGCATCGCGAATTGTCCCTGGATGCCGAGTGTCTCGTTGTGGCCCCGGAGGTGGAACAGAGCGCCGTGGGGCACGCCATCACACTGTTCAGACCGCTGATGGTGAGAAAGGCCAGGAAGAACGGACAGTCCCTCGGCTATGCCGTAGCGGGGACGCCGGCGGATTGCGTGAAGATCGGCATCCGGGAACTGGCCGGCGGGCCCGTGGACCTGGTGGTCTCCGGCATCAACCTGGGGGCCAATGTCGGAATCAACGTCCTCTATTCGGGCACCGTCTCGGCGGCCACGGAAGGAGCCATCATGGGGGTTCCGTCCGTGGCGATTTCCCTGGACACCCACCGGGAAGCCGATTTTTCTTTTGCCGCCCGGTTTGCCCGGAAAATCTGCCGCTTTATGATGGAATACCCTTTCCCGAAAAACCTCTCGCTCAATGTGAACATCCCGGCGCTGCCGGAGGACCGGATCCGGGGCGTGACCGTCGTAAAACAGGGAAAGGCCCGTCTCATCGAGAGTTTCGAGAAGCGTGTGGATCCCAGGGACAACACCTATTACTGGCTGGCTGGAGAAACGCAGCCGGCGCCCTCGGAAGACGCCGACTCGGACATCACCGCCCTCCGGAAGGGCTGGATCACCATCACGCCCATTCACAGCGACCTGACGCGGATGGACGTATTCGGCGACCTGAGGGATCTGGTGGAGAAGGACCTCAACGGGTCAGGAGAACCGGGACGGGGCTCTTCCGGATGACGTGGCTGGTTGTGCTCCCTACCAAAAGCTCCCGGAGCCGGTTGTGCCCGTAGGCCCCCATCACCAGGAGCTCGGTGGAGCCCTCCTTAAGGAAGCGGAGAATTTCCCGATCTTCCTTCCCGGTCAACTGGACGATGTCCCAGTCGATGATCCAGGCGTCCAGCAGCGTCTCCGCCTGTTTGCACACCCGGTCCGATACGGCGGGATCGTTCGATACCGTGACAACCGTCAGAGGCCAGGCGGCCTTGTCGGAGAGTTCGGCAGCCAGCTTCAGGGCATGGTCGGCGGGAGGGCTGCCGTCGTAGGCGAGGGCCATGCTTTCTATATCCCGGTAGGTCGCTGGCGTTACGAGGACCGGTTTTCCCGCTTTCCGGACTACCGATTCGGCCGTTGTGCCCAGAATCGCTCCGCCTCCGAGATGGAAGTGCTCGCCGCGCTGGGCCAGGATGATCCAGTCCGCCTGCTGGCCCTCCTCAATGATAACCTCGTCGATGACCCCGAGACGCTTTTTGATGTCCGGTCTCAACCCCGCATCTTCGCACGTTTGTCGAAACGTCTTCAGAATGGCATCCGCTTTTGTCTCCAGCGTGTTTTCCATGACCGGAAGAAACTCCTGGCATGGGGGGATGCCGACGGAACCCGAGATGTCGCTGAAAACGGGGGCCTGCAATTGCAGAAGTTCCATGACATGAAGTCCCGTGAGCCGGGCATCGAGTTTCCGGGCAATGTAGATTCCGTATTCCAGGGCTGTCATGCTGTGGGCGGAGCCGTCTGTGGCGATGAGGATGTGCTCGATCACGTTCTTTCCCTCCTGTCCGATTCCTCGTCCTCCTCACGATAGGTCTCCAGGTCCCGCAGCATGTTGTCGGCCTGCCGCTCCTTTTCCTGCCATTCTTCCTCTGAATCCGGGATATCTTCGTTTTCGGAGACGGTTCGGACCGGCTCGCCCTTTTCATTGAAGGACTGGAACCTTCCGACCAGCTTGCCGTTCCGGTAAACGGCCTGTTCCCGGATCTGTCCGTTGCGGTGCCAGGCCTTGTATTCACCTTCCCGCCGGTCGTTCTCGAAGAAGCCCTCTTCCTTCAACTGGCCTGTCTTGTACCATGACCGGTAGGGTCCGTGCAGCTTCCCGTCTGCGAATAATTCTTCCTCCCTGGCCTGTCCGGTCCGGTAATACATCCGGTAGGGGCCGTCCAGCCGGCCACCCCGGTAGTTTTCCTGTTCCCGGATCTGCCCGTTTTCGTACCAGGAGGTATAGCTCCCCTCGAAGCGGTCGTCCAGGAAGGACGCCCGCTCCCGGATCCGGCCGTCCCGGTAGTAGGCTTCGGCTTCTCCCTGGCGCATGCCGTTCCGGAATTGCATCCGCACCATGACCTGCCCGTTGGCGTAATAAGATGTGTACTCGCCGTCGAGCTTCTTCCCGAGAAGGGTTTTGTGCTCCTTGATATGCTTGTTCTCTTCGTCGTAGTAGGCGATGACTTCTCGTGGAGTTTCGGCTTTTTTTGCCATGAGACGGTTTCCTCTGGTTCGTTTCCGGGACGGATTTTCAGGGATGGTCAGCGATCCATACCGTTGATGCCGTCTCCATGTCAAGGCGGAGCGTCGAGGGCGCACCGGGATGCCTCCGGTCCGGCCCTTTCACGTTGACAAACAAGGTCGCCTCTCATAGACTGACCGCCGTTTGTCAACGCATCTTCGGGGTGCCGCCGTGAATCGACCTGAAGCCTCGAAAATACCTGGAAGCGGGTGCGCATGCTCCTGACCGATCTCGACACATCCCGCATTGCCATTATCGGACCGGGCCGCCTGGGAACATCCTTCGCCTACAAATTCGGCCGGGACAACAAGCGCGTGACCATTTACTATCACGACGCTGCCGTTTGCAAATCCATCAACCGGGAGCATCTCAATCCTATCCATCTGACGGAAGATCTGGCCCGGCGCCTGGGGAGCATGGACGAGGTGCCCCGGCTGGGCCCCAAGGTTTTTGCCACCAACGACCTCGAACGGATCGTGGAAGACAACGACTTTATCGTTCTGGCCCTGACGATGAACCGCCTTCCGGAATTCCTCGACTACCTGAAACCCATCATGGAAAGAAAGGGCGGGGATACCTGCCTCATCTCCCCCATCAAGGGACTGGCGGCGGATCCGATCACCAAGGAGCTGATGACTCCTTCCCAGATGATCCACAACAGCCTCTACAGGCTGAAGTACAAGTACGATATCGTCTGCATCGGCGGTCCGTTTTTCGATGTGGACATTGCCCTGGGGAACCCCGTGTGCGTGACCGTGGCCGGGAAGAAGCGGAACGCCATGCTTGTCAGGGAGCGGATCATCAAGTTCAACCGGCGGGAATTGTCTTCCTATTACAACTTCGACATTGTCGGGGTCGAGGCCTGCGGATCCCTTAAGAACATCGTGGCCAACATCAAGGGGGTTGCGGACTGCCTGAAACTCGGCGATTCCATTCCCGGCACCCTGTTTGCCCGGTCCGGCGTTGAGATCCGATCCCTTTCGAAGCTCCTGGGGGGGAGCTTCCAGGCCTTTTTCAGCCAGGCCGGGGTAGGCGACATGTACGTTACCGTCTCTTCCGAGGCGAGCAAGAACTATCGGTACGGGAAGCTGTTTTACGAATTGTACTCGGGCAATCCCATCGAAACGAACCTGAAGGTCCTGGAAAAGATCGACGGGACTCCGGAAGGACCCAACACCATCCGGAACGTCCAGAAATTCCTGGAGAAGAAAAACATGTACAGCCCTCTCTTCTCCTGCGCCTATCGCATCTTCAACGAAGGGGGAAGCAAGAACGACATTCGCGAGCTGCTCATTCAGGCCTGCCAGTTCGACAAGCGAACAAAGGAATACATCGGCCCGATTTCCCGGATCCTCTACCGGCTTATTCCGAATCTCTGGTACCGGCGGCACAAGGGATTTCTGGGCCGGGTCGACATCTGAAAGGGAAAATCACCTTGACTTTCCCGATTTCCGTGTGATATTTCCTCCCCCACTTTTGCAGAGAGACGTTCACATGACCGTATTGAAGGCAGCAATATCCAGGTTGTGGTGGTGGCAGGCGCACAGCGTCTGCCCGTAGCGTTCTTTGCCGAAAAGAGCCGTGGGCAGGGGGATCCCTTCCCATGACTCTGACAAACCTGAAAGAGCATGCCATGGGAAGACCCCATGGCATTTTTTTTGCCGTGACGGGTTCTTCCCGAAGGGGCCGGAGGACTTCGCGGATGGGCGGGTCCGGGGCCGATCAGCCGACAACGAAAGGAGAAAACCATGGAACAGACGAAGATCCTTCTTGAAGACCGGGAGATCCCCAGGCAGTGGTACAATATTCTGGCGGACGTGCCCACTCCCATGAGCCCGCCTCTTCACCCCGGAACAGGAGAGCCCGTCAAGGCCGAGGACCTCGCTCCCATCTTCCCGATGAACCTGATCGAGCAGGAAGTGACCACCGAGCGGTGGATCGATATCCCCGAGCCGGTGCTGGAGAAACTGATCCTCTATCGCCCCAGTCCCCTGTGCCGAGCCAGGAACTTCGAAAAGCTTCTCGGTGCCCCGGTTAAGATCTATTACAAATACGAGGGAGTCAGCCCTGCGGGTTCTCACAAGCCCAACACGGCTATTCCACAAGCCTATTACAATAAGGTTTTTGGGATCAAAAGGCTCTCGACGGAAACGGGGGCCGGCCAGTGGGGAAGCGCGCTCAGCATGGCCTGTGCGATGTTCGGGCTGGAATGCCGGGTTTTCATGGTTCGGGTCAGTTATGAACAGAAGCCCTACCGGAGAATGATGATGCGGACCTGGGGGGCAGACTGTTTTCCCAGTCCCAGCACCCTGACCCAGGCGGGCCGGAACGTCCTGGCGGAGCATCCCGACTCCCCGGGCAGCCTGGGAATCGCCATCAGCGAAGCCATTGAAGATGCCGTCACGAAGCCCGATTCCAGGTACTCCCTCGGGAGCGTGCTGAACCATGTCCTTCTCCACCAGTCGATCATCGGGCTGGAGGCAAAAAAACAGATGGATAAGGCTGGTGCATATCCCGACGTGGTCATCGGTTGCGCCGGCGGCGGCAGCAACTTTGCCGGGATCGCCACGCCGTTTCTGCAGGACAAGATTCATGGAAAACAGGTGCAGGTCATTGCCTCCGAGCCGACGTCCTGCCCGACGCTCACAAGGGGGCCATTTGCCTATGATTTCGGCGATCTGGCAAAGATGACCCCACTCCTTCCCATGTATACGCTGGGGCATGACTTCGTGCCGGCACCAATCCATGCTGGCGGCCTCCGCTATCACGGCATGGCACCGGTCGTCAGCCACCTGGTCCGGCTCGGCCTGGTCGAGCCCCGGGGATATCACCAGCTGGAAACATTTGAGGCGGGTGTTCAGTTTGCCCGGACCGAGGGCATCATCCCGGCACCTGAGTCCAATCATGCCATTGCCGCGGTGGTGGACGAGGCGCGCCGGGCCAAGGCCGAGGGGAAGGAAAAGGTGATCCTCTTCAACCTGAGTGGCCATGGAATGGTGGATCTTGCCTCCTATGATGCCTACTTCGAAGGGAACCTGTTACCCTACGAACTGCCTGAAGAGGAGATCGAGCGTGCCCTGAAGGCGATCGAGGGTTTTCCCAAACCCTGACGGGGATTCGTTCCTGCTTCATCGGCCTTCCATCCCGGTGGCGGCGGCCAGCCCGCTGCCGCCGGGACGGGTCCGATCGGAACGGATGCCTCGTCATGTCCGCGGCGGATCGCTTGTCCGGTTCTGATAGGATTACCCGACGATCCTGCGCCATGGGGACGATCCCACCCCCTTGTGGCCTCCGTTTCCTTCCGTTTAATTCATTGCCAACCCCCACGACATGGGGCATGATGCAGCCGTTGCCGGACCCGCCGCCGGCGGCGGGCCCGGGAGAGGATGATAAGAATGGCTGAACAGTCCGGGAAACTCGTTCTACGCTGTCCCCGCCTGGGTGGAGAAGTTCACCTGACCTACTGTCTCCGGGAGTCCGCGGGGCGTCCCTGCATAAGGACCCTCCAGTGCTGGCATGCGGTTCCGCAGGTCTGTGAACGGCTGATGAAACGCCTGCCGGAAGACGAGATCCGGCGTCTGATGGAACCGGTGCCCCGGGATCGGATGTCCGTCATCCTGGATGCGGCGGAGCAGGGAAAGCGGCGCTGACGGTCCACTGGTCCGTCGGGATGAATCATGGACCTTTTCGAGAGGGATGAACCCGGAGCAGCCGGCCGCCCCTTGGCGGAGCGGATGAGGCCGCGCACCCTGGAGGATTACTCCGGCCAGGAGCATATTGTGGGGCCGGATACGCTTCTGAGGCGGGCCATCGGCCAGGATCGCCTGTTTTCCATGATCCTCTGGGGTCCTCCCGGCTCCGGAAAGACCACCCTCGCCCGGATTCTCGCCGGCGAGACGAAATCTCATTTCATCAGTTTCTCCGCCGTGCTGTCGGGGGTGAAGGAAATCCGGGCCGTCATTGAAGAGGCGCGCCGGATGAGGCAGCTCGGACGCCAGACCATCCTTTTCGTCGATGAAATCCATCGGTTCAACAAGGCCCAGCAGGATGCGTTTCTCCCCCATGTGGAGAGCGGCCTGATCACCCTGGTAGGGGCGACGACGGAAAACCCGTCTTTCGAGATCATCGCCCCTCTCCTGTCGCGCTGCCGGGTCCTGGTTCTGAAACCCCTCTCGGAGCAAAGCCTGGTGCGTCTTCTCCGGCGAGCCATCGAAGACGCGGACCAGGGACTCGGGAAGATGAACCTCCGGATCGAAGACAGCGCCCTGGAGGTCCTTGCCCGCTTTGCTGACGGGGACGCCCGGGCGGCCCTGAACGGACTGGAGGCGGTGGCGGCGTTTCTTTCTTCCGGGGAAGGTGACGGAGAAGCGGTGACACCGGAGCGGATCGGACAGATTCTCCAGAGAAAGTCGCTCCTGTATGACAAGGAAGGGGAGGAACACTACAATCTCATCTCGGCGCTGCACAAAAGCCTCAGGGACAGCGACCCCGATGCCTCTCTTTACTGGCTGGCCCGGATGCTGGCGGCCGGGGAGGACCCTCTTTACGTGGCCCGGCGGATGATCCGTTTTGCCTCGGAGGACGTCGGCAATGCCGACCCCCGGGCATTATCCCTGGCGATCGACGCCCTGCAGGCGTACCATTTCCTGGGTTCTCCGGAGGGGGAGCTTGCACTGGCCCAGGCGGCCCTCTATCTGGCCACGGCCCCCAAGAGCAATGCCGCCTACATTGCCTTCGGCAGAGTCCAGGGAGAGATCCGCAGGACGGGAAGCCTGCCGGTCCCCCTGCATATTCGAAACGCTCCCACCCGGCTCATGAAGGAGCTTGGTTACGGCGATGGGTACCGCTATGCCCATGATTACGAGGACGCCATGGTGTTTCAGGAACATCTGCCGGAAGAGCTGCGGGGGAAGCGCTTTTACGACCCGACGGACCGGGGATACGAAAAGATGATCGGAGAAAGACTGGCCTGGTGGCGGAAACGGATGCAGGATTCGAAGGGCAGGCACAAAAAGGAAGAGGAGGCCTGACGGCCTCCTCTTCCGGTTGTCTTGTTGGATTGCTTCTTGAAACGCTTGCTTTGCCATCGGCCGACCCTGCCCGGTTGATCAGCCGTATTGTTTCGTTTGTTGCCTTTCTTTATTCAGGAATCGTGCCAAAGCGGGCATGTTTGTAACCGTTCGATATTGTTCCGTATGTATCGAATGGCCGATTCCTGGATCCGGTCGGAGAAAACAAAGCCTGTTCAACCCGCTGATCGCTTTCCGGGGCTCTCTTTTAAAAAACACAGAAAAATCGGTTACTAAAGAATCGTGACAAAAATTGTCACGCCCTGACAAAAAATGTCTGCCGTCCATTCCCTGCCGGAGTTGGGGAAACTTCTCCCCCCCGGACCGTGCCGACGGTGGCCTTCGTTGTCCGTCACGGCACGTCGTCGCGGTTGACTTTTCCCGGGAAACTCCTATGATGCGGAAAACTTCCACAATCTTGCCGGAGGGAATCGACTCCGTGAAGGACCCTCGAAAAATTGTCTGGGAACACCATGCCGCCCGGGATCGACGTTCGTTCCTGCCCCCGCTGGCCATGACGGTTGTCTGCGGCGTCTTCATCGGTCTGATCCTGGTTATGGGCCTGTTCACCCGCCAGAGCATCGATCGGACCCTGACGCGGTTCATGGAGGAGCGTGCCCAGGGCTTCGTAGGCGTCGTGGAACGGTTGGCCCAGGAGAACATCGACAATCTCAATCGGCTCGTGCAAGAACAGCGCCGCCAGGGAGGACGGTTTACCCCGCTTTCGGAGTCGATGCTGGCCACCCAGCGCTCTTTCATGGCCTCCCTTGTCGAGATCGCCCGGGATGTAGACCGGGACTGGAAGGAGGGACGGTTGAGCAATGACTCCCTCAAAAAACTCGCTGCGGAACGGGGCGTCTGGCTCATCGCCGCCCTCAACCGGGAAGGCGTCTCCGTCTACTCGAGCCGGCTTCTGCCCACCGATGCCGAGCGGAATGATACGGCCGGTTCCCGGCCTGTCACCCTTTCCGGCCTCAACCGTCTGTCGGAGAAGAAGCGGATATCCTTTATCGCCCTGCGGAGACCCGATGGAAGTGGGACGACCGTCATTGCCCTGGATGCCGAGACCAACCGCTCCTTCGGGATCAGGATCTCTGTGGAGAGAGCCCTGCGGGAGCTCGGAAAGGGCCAGGGACTTGTTTACCTGGCGGCGAAGGAACCGCAGGGACGGCTCCTGGGAAGTCTGGGAAAAGAGCCCGAGGCGTGGGCGGAAGGAGAGGTTCCGCTATCAAAAATCCTTGCCGGATCCCAGGCGATCTCCAGCCGCAAGGTTACCATCGAGGGAATGAGGCTCTTTGACTTTGCGACCCCGTTGAAACTGAACGGCCAGGTGGCGGGATACGTTCGAATCGGCCTCGACCGGGGTGCCGCGGACCAGATCCTGTCGGAAAACGAGCGCCAGATTTTTATCTTTGCGGCCCTGGTCATGGTCATCATGCTCCTGTCGATGTGGTTCCTCTACCAGAGCCAGAACCGGCACATCACCCGGATTGTCGAGATGGAGAGGCGTCTGGAGAAGGCGGAACGGCTCTCGGCTCTTGGAAAACTGGCGGCGGGCGTGGCCCACGAGATCCGCAATCCATTGAACGCCATCAGCATGGCCAGCCAGCGCCTGAAGCGGGACTATGTGCCCGATGCGGATGGCAAAAAGGAGGAATTTCAGGTCCTGACCGGCGTGATCCGAGACGAGATACGGCGACTCAACGGGATCATCGAGGAATTCCTCACCTTCTCCAGGAGCCGTCGGCTGGAGCTGCACGATTATCCCGTGTCGGAGGTCCTCCAGAAGATCGTGAACCTGATCCGGGCGGAGGCCGATGAAAAAGGGATTGCCATCGAGACCCGCTGGGGAGATCCGCCGGTGGTTGTTCCCATGGATGTGGACAAGCTCCAGCAGGCGCTTCTGAATTTCATTAAGAATGCCATGGAATCGATGGAGGACAGCGGTACGCTGACCCTGGCGGCAGGTCGATCCTCCCGTGGACGGGTGAACATCCGGGTTGCCGATACGGGATGCGGAATGACGGAGGAACAGATCGAGCAGATCTTCAACCCTGAATACACGACCAAGGAGAAGGGGTTGGGATTGGGGCTTCCTCTGGCCCATGAAATCATCCGGGGGCACGGCGGGGAGATCCGGGTCACCAGCCGCCAGGGGGAAGGGACGACCTTCGAGATATTTCTGCCGGCGGAGAGAGCCGGCTCCAAAGTGTGATGGGGCTGCTGAACAACGCCCGTCTGTTTTGTTCCCCTCGTCCTTCGCCGCTCGATGTACGAAAAAGGACGACTCGCGGCTCAGTCCATCGGGAGCCTCGCATCCGGACATTTTTGAGCAGCCCTGTGAAGGCTTGTGAGTTGACAAAGATGTTGAAAAGTAGCTGCCTGCAACATTTCGGGTTGGGGACAGATTGAATCTTTTCCCGATCTGCCAGGCTGTACTCTAAAGAATGACCTAGAGGGACGGGAATGAAGAACCTCAATATCCTGATCGTTGAAGACGGCCAGTCGCAGCGGCAGATGCTCCGCGATTTCCTCAACGGGGAAGGGTACAGCGTGGCCGAGGCGGAGAACGGCGAGACCGCCATTTCCCAGGTGAGAAACCGCCATTTCGACCTGCTTCTCCTGGACTATAAGATGCCCGGTATGGACGGCATGCAGGTTCTCAAGGAGGTCAAGCGGATCAATCCCGAAATCGACGTCGTCATCGTCACGGCGTTTGGAACCATCGAGACGGCGGTCGACGCCATGAAAGCCGGCGCCCTCGATTACATCACAAAGCCCATCGAGTTCGACGAGCTGCTCCTCCTGGTGGACCGGGTGGCGGAGCGCCGGACGCTGATCCGTGAAAACGAGCTTCTCCGCCAGGAGCTCCAGCAGAAAGGCGTTACCTCGGAGCAGATCATTTACGCGAGCAACGCCATGGGGGAACTCATCAACCTCGCGGGACGGGTCGCTGCCAGCCGGGCAACGGTCCTAATCCAGGGGGAAAGCGGGACGGGAAAGGAATTGATGGCGCGCCTGGTCCACCAGTTGAGTCCGCGCTCTACGAAACCGTTCATCGCTGTCAACTGCGGAGCCTTGCATGAGAACCTCCTGGAGAGCGAGCTCTTCGGACACGAGCGGGGCGCCTTCACGGGGGCCGTGGCGCGACGCATCGGACGGTTCGAGGAGGCCGACGGGGGGACCCTCTTCTTGGACGAGGTAGGGGAGCTTTCGCCATCGGTCCAGGTCAAGCTGCTCCGCTTTCTCCAGGAGCGTGAGTTCCAACGCCTGGGGGGAAACCAGACGCTCCGGTCGGACGTACGGATCATCAGCGCCACCAACCGCAACCTGGAAAGCCGGGTCAGGGAGGGAGCATTCCGGGAGGACCTGTTTTACCGCCTCAATGTTGTCCTCATGTCCGTTCCGCCCCTCCGGGAAAGAAAGGACGACATCCCCGACCTTGTGCAGCATTTCATTTCGCGGTTCCGTGCCGAAAACGGCAAGGAGATCGAGGGAGTCAGCCGGGAAGCCCAGGATCTGCTCATGAAATACGACTACCCTGGCAACGTCCGGGAGCTGGAAAACATCCTGGAGCGGGCGGTCGTGATCGCCCGGAACCCGCTGATCACGGCGGACGACCTCCCCTTCCGCGACGACTGGTCCGAAGCCGAGGAGGATGGGACGGGTAGCGAGGGACCTCTCAGGAACGCCGTGGAGGACCTGGAAAGGCGGCTGATCCTGGATGCCATGGAAAAAGCCGGGGGACAGCACCTCAAGGCGGCGGAGAGCCTCGGGCTGAACAAGCGGATGCTCCGGTACAAGCTGAAGAAGTATGGAATCCGTGGTTGAAGAGTGAGCATGCCGATGGAGACGTTTATCCAGGTCGTGACGACGGTAGAGAAGCAGGAGGATGCACAGCGGATCGCCCGGGCCATGGTGGAGAAGCGCCTTGCCGCCTGTGCCCAGGTGGTCGGACCGATCACGAGCACCTACTGGTGGAAAGGGCGGATCGAGGAGGCACAGGAGTGGCAGTGCCTCCTGAAGACCCGGGAAGACCGGTTCGATGTGCTGGAGCAGGCCATTCGGGGAATTCATCCTTACGAAGTTCCGGAAATCGTCTCCATGCCCCTGGTGCAGGTGAGTCCCGCCTACCGGGAATGGCTCCGGCAGGAGCTCACTTGACGGCACGGCCGTAAAGCGCCGTCGTTCTTGATCCGACGATCCGGATCTCCTCAACGGTGAGAGAAGCTTCTTCCAGAAGCTCCCTGAGCCGGGAGGGGGTGAACAAGATCAGCCCATCCGGAGGGGGCGGTCCGAACATCCTGTAATAACGCATTGCCATCCAGAACACCTCCCAGGGGGGCATGCCGAAATCCGTGTAGGAAATGACCAGGACCCGGCCATGCCGCCTGACCACCCTGCCCGCTTCCTGCAAAGCCCTCAGCGGGTCGGGGATCGTGTGCAGGACGTTGGCAATGACGACCGTATCGAAACGCTCATCCGGAAAGGGTAGGTTCCGGCAGTCCGCTTCCCGCAGCTGGACGTTCGGACATCGTCCCAGCCGGATCATGGCCGTCTCGAGCATTTCTCCGGACAGGTCGGTTGCCAGTACCTGTGACGAACGCTCCGCGAGAATCCGGGTGAAATAACCCGCCCCGCATCCGCACTCGAGAACCTCCTTCAGCGGTCCCTCGCGTCGCAGTTCATCCACCAGCCTCTCCCGGATGTCCCGTCCCACGACATATTCCGTGGCACGGTCGTAGCGGGCGGCGAAACGGCCCCAGTACGTGTCTTTCCTCGGGTGCATGGCGGGCTTCCCTTTCGACGCTTCGTGCCGTCGGTTTGAATCGGGCTTGAAGTGAAAGATCTCGGCCGGCTGGTTCCTTCCGCTTCAAGGTAACACGATCAAATGGAGAAGTCCATGATACGACGGGCATAATGACCCCGGGAAGGACACCTCTTTTCCCTGTCGGGCCTTTCCCTTTTCTGGTATATGCCACGGACCGCTTCCCGATCCATGTACTCGATTCCGGCCTCTCGGCCGAAGATGGGAGGAATGTTTATGAAACGACTGCTGGTTCTGTCTCTGTTGTGCATCCCGTGGATTTTTGTTTCCGTTGTCACGGCGGCGCAGGCCGCCCCCGTGCGGATCGGCATCATCGACGTCCAGAAAATCATCAAGGATTCCAAGGCGGCCAAGGACGCCCGGGCTGTCTTTCAGAAGGAGCAGGAAAAGAGGCAGGCTGCCTATGCCGCGCGGGAGAAAGAGGTTGTGAAGCTCCAGGAGGAGTTGAAAAAACTCGACGCCAATGCGCCGGCGGAACTCCGGAAGACAAAGACGGACAAGTTCAATATCGAGGCCAGGGAACTGAAGCGGTTCAAGGACGATCTCGAAGAGGAACTGCGGCGAAAGGAAATCGAGCTGACGGCAAAGGTAATCCAGGATCTCAACCGCATCCTGGCGGAGTTCCGGAAGAAGGAAAAGCTGACGGTTATTCTCTATAAATCCTCTGCCGCCGCCTATGACGAGGCCCTGGACATCACGGACCGGGTCATCAAAATATACGACAGCGAGACGGAAAAGAAGAAATAGCGGATTCCGGAGAGATCCTGTTACGGCCGGTCCGTCCGGCTTCCCCCGGCCTGCCGCTCCCGGATGTGCTGGTCCAGGAGGGGCTGCAGGATCGAGAGGAACAGGTCCACGTCTCTGCGAGCCGTCTCAAGCTGCCCGGGGGCCATCCGGTCCCCGAACATCTTGTGGAAGTTCTCCACGACCTGTTCGAATTCTTCCTGCGCGGCCATGGATTCGCCGATATCGGTGCTCATCATGCAGACCTGCAGGCAGAGGGAGGATATCTTCATCTGGGCGAGTATTTCGTATGGATCCGTACTCATGGTATGCCAATTCCTCCTGGAGTTCGCCGCCTCCGTCGAATCGGCGGCCCGGGTGGGGACTCTGCTTACCAGAAAAATCTCAGCCTGACAAACCGCCTCTTTTCCGGATGAAAAAGTAGCCGTGGTTTTCCTGCCTGTCGTCCAGATCCCGGGCCGCCTCCAGGACGTCCAGGCCGGTGTCTTCCAGGAGATTCCGGAAGTCCCGGAATGGGAAGGACGTCATGGTGATGACGTGAGCGGCGTACGATCCTTCCCCTTCCTTTGTCCGGTACCGGTCCGAGCCGTCCGAGTAGCGCATCTGCAAAAAGGCGAAGGCGCCATCCCGGAGCAGCTTCTCCATGACCCGGATCACCCGTCCGGTATAGGCCCGTGAAGGGAAGTGCTGGAAGACGGCAATGGACAGGATGAAATCCACGGAACCCGCCGGGACGATGTCCAGGATGGATTCCGGATGCTCTGCGGCGATCAGGGTGTCCCTGAAATTCCGGTGCCCCAGCCGCTCCATCTGGCATCTGCACTCCTGGAGGGTGGCGCCGGAGATTTCGACCCCGTAGATCCGTGAAAAACGCTCGCAGAGGATCCGGGTCAGGGCGCCGCCGCCGCATCCCCATTCCAGGGCTTGCGCATCCCCTGGGGGAAACGCAGTTCCGGCAGCGGCAAAACGGCGGAACCGTTCTTCCAGGAGATCCCGGTGGAACTCCCCGTGCTCCATCCAGCGTTCCCGCGCCCAGCGCCCGGAGCCGCACCAGTGAGACTGGTCCCGGATCCGGTCGTCATCGGCGCTCATCCGCCAATACCGGCCCGCTTCACGGCCGGAATCGTCGGGTCCCGCCTGCCCCATGCGGCGGATGGTCCGCCTCAGCCATGACACCATGCCACCCCCTTCCCGTCAGCACGGCTGTACCCGATTCGTGGTGGTTTCGCAACGGTTCCGTAAAGGCCCCCCCGCATACATCCGGGAGGCATGAACGGTCCGGCTTTGCTCCTTGACGATCGCCGCCGGGGAATCGTATGATGCATATCAAGGGCGCTTCCGCCCCCTCCATGAGGGACGTGTAGGCCTGGCGGACCCGGGACGGCGTCAGCATTCTGATGTGGAAGGACCATTTCTTCCCGACCTTTTTCAGCCGTGTTTCACACTGCCTGTGGGTCCGGGGAGCGCAGCGGCAATGAAACGGGAGTGAACCGTGACGATGGATGCATTGAAGGGTGAACTGGAGGCGACGTACGAGGAAATCGTGGATGTCCTGTCAAGGCGTCTGGAATCGGTCTGGGATATCCTGAAGGACGTACAGAAAGAATCCATATCCATGCAGGAAAAGGTCGAGGCGGTCAGAGCGGCCGTCGGTGACCTGAGGCAGGCAATCGTTCAGAGCTCGCTGGATGACGGGGACAGGGCCCGATTCGAGGCGCACCTCAAGAAAATGGAAGATTTGCTTGCTTGAACCGGGATGAATGGAGCCGGGGAGGTTGAGTCATGATCGAGCGGCTGCAGACTCAGATCGAGTCCATTTCGGAAATGGCGGAGAAGCTGGCGGAGCGTATCGAGGATATCCGGGAGGCCGTGGAAGATTTGAAACAGTCCGTCTATGCCTTGAAACTGGACGACGACCAGACAGAAGAATTGGAAGATGTTTTCGATCGCATCGAAACCCTTCTTTCCGGGGCTGATCTCGAATGATGGTTCGACAGGCATTTCCCCGGGAACGGCGATCCTGCGGAGAAGGACGAACACGCGGTTCGGTGTCCGGTATCCTGAGCCGAATCGGCTCCGGACAAAGGTTCCTCCTGTGTGCCGCCGGCCGACCCGGGACGGTTACGCGATCTGCTCTCCTGGCCTTCCTTGTCCTGCCGGCTTTGGCGATGCTTCTGCCGTCATTCGCGGAGGCAGGGGATATCTATCGCTACACCGCCCCGGACGGGAGCGTTCTCTTCACCAACATGCCCATGGCACCGGCCCAGGCCGAGCGGATCTTCCATGACCCGCCGGCGCCTTCCTCCGGGCTGGCCTCGTCGTCGAATCCCCGTTCCGCCGCATCCGTGCAGGATGCCGGCTCGTCGTCGGACAGGGCGAAAGCATCTGCCGCAACCTCCCATCTCATCACCCCTTTCCCCCTGGTGAAGCAGAAGGGACCCTGGTGTGTGGCTGCCAGCGCCGAGATGGTCCTGAAATACTACGGTTTCCCCGGACGACAGGACGATATCGCCTTCGGGGTTTACGAAAACCGGAATACCGGTACCACCCTGGCGACGATCTGCCGCTACATCAATCGCATCGCCGGGCTTCGGGCCTGGCTCCGGGAGCGGACCGGCTTTGAAGTCGTCAAGCGCTGCATCGATTCAAATGTGCCTGTCATGGTGCCCCTGAAGGAGCCGGGGCAGAGCGAGGGGCATCTTGTTGTGGTCATCGGGTACGATGACAGCCGGCAGGTGATGACCTTGGCGGAGCCCGCCACGGGGCTTGCCGTCCAGGTTCCCTACCGGAGCTTCCTGAAAGTCTGGACGGGTGCCTCCGTGACCGTGACCCCGACACGGCTGTAAAGGAACCGTTCCCTTCCCGTGTTCAATCCTCGATGATGGCCACCGGCCGGCACCATCCGGCGGATGCCCCCTTGATCTTGACGGGGAAGCAGCAGACGGTGAACCCGTGGGGGCGACCGATGGCGGAGAGGTTGGCCATCTTCTCCATGTGGCAGTAGCCGATTTCAATGCCGGCGAAGTGGGCCTCCCAGACGACCCGGGGATCCCCCTTCTCCTGGAATTCCTTGGCCAGAAACGGCAGGGGCCTGTCCCAGCTCCAGGCGTCGATGCCCACCACGCGCACGCCCTTTTCCGTCAGGAAGAGGGTGCTTTCCCGGTCCATGCCCGCCCCCTTGAGCAGATACTCGGCCTTTCCCCAGGCCGCTTCCGCCCCCGTCTGGACGAGTACGATGTCCAGCGGCTTGATCTCGTAGCGGATTCTGTCCAACTCCTTCTGAACATCCCCGGCGGTGATGCGCTCACCGTCTCCCTTGTGCCGGAAGTCCAGCAGGACCCCGTCGCTCATGCACCACTCGAGGGGGATCTCGTCGATGGTCATGGCTGGCTTCCCCTTGTCCTGGGTGGGGTGGTAGTGGTACGGCGCATCCAGGTGGGTTCCGCTGTGGGTGGCGAGATGGACGAATTCGACGGCCCAGCCGACACCGCCCGGGAGCTGGTCCTGCCGGATTCCCGGGAAGAAATCGAGCATGCTGGGGGCGCCCATGGCATGATCGATGTAGTCGATCTTCGGGATCATCATGGGCGGGTCCGACGGAAGGCCGGACTCGATGGCGATGCTCAGGTCGACGAAACGCTTTCTGGTCATGGCTCCCTCCTTGGGGTAACGGATTCCAGCCGTTACGCCCGGCCTGCCAGGTTCAGGGATGGACGCTGGCAGGCCGGGGTGACGGAGCAGGGTGGCCGAAGGCGAAATGACCGGCCGCTGCGGGCGTGTTTCTGTCAGGCGGTTTTCCGTTCAGGCCTGCTGTAGAGCAGGGCCAGGACGAACCCGACGATGAGGAGCCCCGCCGCCACGTACAGGGCGATTCCCTTCATCTGGGCGAACACCAGGGGGCCGACGACTCCCGCGGCGCCCCAGGCGGTCAGCATCATCCCGTAGACCTTGCCGATGTAGCTGGGGCCGAAGGAATCCGCGGCGAAGGCCGGCATGGTGGCGAACCCGCCGCCGTAGCAGGCCAGGAGATAACAGGCGATGACCGTGAAGAGAAGCTGGCTCGAGATGCCCGGAAGGACGATGTACAGGACCGCCTGGGTGACGAACATGGTCATGAAGACGTTTTTCCGGCCGATGGCGTCGGAGAGCCAGGCCCAGAGAAGCCGGCCGAGGCCGTTGAAGATGGAGGCGACGGCCAGGATCGTTCCGCCCGCCACGGCGAGGGCGGCAGCCGGGATCCCGGGATTCGATGCCTTCACCACGTCCTGGGCCATGGGCGAGAGTTGGGAGATGAGGCCCAGGCCGGCGGAGACGTTCAGGAACAGCATCGCCCAGAGCATCCACCACTGGCGGGTCTTGACCGCT
Source organism: Syntrophales bacterium (assembly GCA_035363115.1). Taxonomy (NCBI): domain Bacteria; kingdom Pseudomonadati; phylum Thermodesulfobacteriota; class Syntrophia; order Syntrophales; species Syntrophales bacterium. The sequence goes on from DAOSEM010000007.1 coordinate 148,128, forward strand.
TCGTCAAACTTGTAGGAATCCGCCGCCGAGACGCCGCCGGCTGCGGCCGGCTTGAAGCCCGCCGGCAGCCAGCCCGCCGGGGGGTTCTTGTAGAACTGTGCGGCACCGGTTACGGCGATCAGGAAGATGACGCCCCAGATGTAGAACGTGTTGGCCACGCCCATGGAGATGACCATGTCCGGGGCGATCTTGCCCATGAAGAAGGCGCCGGCGCCGAATCCCATGACGGCGAGTCCCGTCACGAGCCCCCGCTTGTCGGGAAACCACCGGATCAGAGTGGCGATGGGCGTTACGTAGCCGAAGCCGTTCCCCAGACCGCCGATGAGGCCGAAGCCCAGGTACAGGAGCCAGATGCTGCCGATCGAGTCGGCCAGCCCCGCCATGAGTGTCCCGATGCCGAAGAGCACGCCTCCCAGGGTGGCCACGAACTTGGGGCCTTTCTTATCCACTAGGGTTCCACCGAACGCCGCGGCCAGACCAATCACGCCTATACAGATCATGAAGGTGACCTGCGTTTCCGTCTCCCCCCAGCCGTGGGTGTTCATCAGGGGTTTCTTGAAAACGGACCACGCATACACCGTTCCCAGGCACAACTGCATTACGATCGCCGCAATGGCGATCCACCAACGTTTTCCTTCCAGGTTTTCGTTACTCATCATATCCTCCCTGGCACATTATTTATGTATGGCATGCGCACCATACCAGATTCCGTATGTGTTTGCATCGCTTGTTGCAGTATCCAGCCGGCGAACGGGCCGGGCAGATACGGACAGGGACGGGCCGAAAAAAGCTCCCCAGGGGGAGCTTTTTTCGGTTCTCGTTCAAAATGGAAAAGCCGGGACTTCATCAAATGACCGCCCTGGTGTCCAGCAGGATCGCCAGCAGGAGGAGTATCCCAAAGACGGTATCGAACTGTGCCGTCAGGGCGTCGGCCATGTCGGGGATCTTCTCCCGGAAGGTCTTCAGAAGGCTCACCGCCTTGGGAACGGAGAGAAAGATGAGGAGTCCCCAGAAGCTCATGACGCCCGTTGCAATCATTCCGAGCACGTACGCATAGGAGAGAACGATCATCCCCGCGAAGAGGAGGTAGCTCCTGCGGCTGCCCAGCATGATGCTGATGGTCTTGACGTTCTGGCGGGCGTCATAGGCAATGTCCCGCATGTTGTTGGCGAAGAGGACGAGGGCGACAAGGACGCCGAAGGGAATGGAAATGAGCAGAGCCTTGCTGGAAAGTCCCCCGCGCTGTACGGCATATGCCCCTTCGATCATGAGGGGGCCCCACATCATGAAGACGGCGAATTCGCCGAGGGCGCGGTATTTGAACTTGACGGGCCCCGCCGTGTAGAAAACGCAGGTCAGGACCCCGATGATCCCGATCCAGAGGACGTGCCAGGAGCGGAAGAAAGCCGCCACCGTTCCAATGGTGATGGTGATGGCCAGCATGACGGCGGTCTCCGCAAGGAGTTGCCGGGGGGTCAGCATTCCCGAGATCAGCGGCTGGGGGCGGTATTTCGCCGTCGGTGAGTCCTCCTGGTCGACGCCGTAGCGGGTGTCGCAATAATCGTTGATAAGATTGGCCGCGGCGTGGAAGGTCGTGATGCCGACGGCCGTCAGGGCGAACCAGATCCAGGATATCGATCCCTCCTCCGCGGCGAGCAGCGTTCCCACCGATACGGAAATGAGAGACATCGTGAACGACCAGGGGCGGGTGGCAATGAAGTATTTCTTTACGGTCTCCAGCATACGCAAAATCCTGCCTTTCCGGATGTTTCCACGGGAGGCGAATGTAATCGGGACAGGCTCCCAAGTCAAGCATTTATGGCGGGGAGACGAGCCCTGCAACTGCCGATGGAGAGACATCGCCGCGAACCGGAGGCGGCCCCTTCCGCTGCCTCTTTGCATGGCTCCTCGTTCCCGTCTCCCTCCTGTACGCGGAATCTTCTCCGCGGCCCGCGCGCAGGCGTTCTGCACGCGACGGACAGATTTCATGGTCCGCTTGATTTTTTTATCAATATGTCTTTTGGGGAACGGTCCGGTCATTGTATAATGCGCCGCTCGGAAGTCCATGCCCGTCAGGTGCCGGCGTGAAAACCGGCCTGTCCTGACCGGGGAATCGGCTCTCCCGTCCGCGGATGGAGTGGGTGCCGTCCACGGGTCGATTCAAGGAACAGGAGGTGGATGAATGGATGCATTCCGGCAGGTCGCGGCCGGGAAAAAGCCTCTCCAGAGAATGTATGTTGCCTTCATGCTCTGGTTCGTCGGCCGGGCGATACAGGCCGCCGCCCGGGTGGATGACGAAATCGCCTCGGAATTTGATGACTTGCCACCCGGATTCACCTTTTCGCTGGCGGTCCTGCCGTCGGGTCCGGCCATGGCCATCGGTAAGGATGCGAGCGGGGGCGTGCGCTATCTCGGGACGAGCCCGGGACCGCGGAAGCCGGACCTGGAGATGAAGATCAAGAACATCGAGGCGGCCATGCTCATGTTCACGTTCCGGGAGAGCACGGCGGCCGCCACGGCGCGAAACCGCCTCATCGTGGACGGCGATATCCCCGCGGCCTGCGCCGTCGTCCGGATCCTCGACGCCGTGGAGGTCTACCTGCTGGTGAAACCCATCGCCAGGCTGGCGGTCAAGCGGTATCCATCCTGGCCCTTGCGGCGGATCCTGATCGGCCGGCCCTTGATCTATCTCAGGTCCGTCCTGGGGATCTGAGGAGAGAGCCATGACCGAATCCTTTGCCTTCCTGAGCCCCATCAAAATCAACGCGGGACGGAAAGCCCTGGAGCACCTCCCCTTCGAACTGGACGGGATGAACGCGGGGAAACCCCTGATCCTGACGGATCCGGAGGGAATCCGTGCCGGTCTGGACCGGATCGTCGAGGAAGCCTTCGGCGAGTCGGGCCTGGTCCTGGGATTCTACGGCGGAGTTCCTCCGGACCCGGATCCCGCCCTGATCCGCGATCTGGCCGGCCTGTACCTGGGACGGGGGTTCGACGCCCTTGTGGCCGTCGGGTCCGGTTCCGTCATGAACACCGCCAAAATCCTGAACATCGCCGTTTCCGGCAGACCCGAAGACCTGGAAGCCTTTGCCGGGGAGGACCGGATACCGCGAAGGCTTCGTCCCTTCGTCGCCGTTCCCCGTTCCGGGGGGACCGGCTACGAGGCGTCGCAGCATGCCGTTCTCGGGGACAGGAAGTACTTGTCCCGCCGCCTGATGCCGGACCTGGTCGTCATCGACCCCCGGATGCTCGCACCCGGAAATCGCGCCTCCCTGGTGGAAGGCGCCCTCGCGGCCTGGGCGCATGCCGTCGAAGCATACTTCACCGCCCCGGAAAATCCCCTGGTGGAAGCGTATGCCGGAGGGGCGCTGGCCCTTCTTCGCGAAGCCCTGGTTCCGGGAATCCGTGGAACGGCGGACGAAAACGAACGGGTCGCCCTGGCGAATGCCGCCGTGTGTGCCGCCTGCGCCTTCTCCAATGCCCCCCTCGGGCCGGCCCACGTCCTGGGAGAGGCCATCGCGAGCGCGGCGGATATCTCCGCGGGGGCCGCCATGGGGCTTCTCCTGCCTTCCGTTGCCGCCCGCCTCGCGGGCCGGGATGGCCGGGACCTTTCCCGTCTTCTTCTTCCCTTGGCCGGGATGGACCGGTTTTCAGAAACGGCGGAGGCGGAGCGCAGCGCAGCGGTTCCCCCCCTTCTCGGCCGCATGCTGGAGGACATTCTGGCGGCCGCGGGGCGAATCGTCCCGCGGAACCTGGAGGAGGCGGGCCTGCCGCGGGAGCGCATGGCGGATCTGGCAGGCGGTGCCGCGAGCGGAGAGGGATCATGGATGGTGGAGGACTCGATGGCGGTCCTCGAAGAGGCCTGGAACGGGAAAAGAGCCGCCTGAACGGCGAGAGGTGAAATCCATGAACGTGCCTGGCTATTACGAATTCTGCTGCCGCGTGAACGTCCTGTCCGGCCACGACGCGCTGGAAAAGATCCCCGCCGTCCTGGCCGGGCTTGGGGCCGGCCGGCCCTTCATCGTCACGGATCGGGGGGTGGCCGGGGCGGGGCTCCTGGATCTGGTGACGAACGCCGTCCGGGGCGGCGTCGAGATCGGGGCGGTGAACGACGAAGTCCCGCCGGATTCGGACGTGAAGGTCGTCAACCGCCTGGCCGGACTGTTCCGGGCGAGCGGCTGCGACTGCATCGTTGCCATTGGCGGCGGGTCCGTCATGGACACGGCGAAGGGCGTCAACATCCTGGTCTCCGAGAATTCCGACAACCTCCTGGCGTTTTGTGGCGCCAACGCCCTGAAGCGCCCGCTGAAGCCCTTCCTCGCCATTCCAACCACCGCCGGTACGGGCTCCGAAGTGACCCAGGCGGCGGTGATCAAGGACCATGAGAAGTCCCTGAAGCTGGCCTTTGCCAGCTATTTTCTTCTCCCGGACGCGGCCGTTCTGGACTCCCGCATGACCCTCACGCTGCCTCCCGCCCTGACCGCCTCGACGGGCATGGACGCCTTGACCCACGCCATGGAGGCCTATTTCTGCCTCGCCAAGAATCCCCTGAGCGACACCCACGCCCTGGCCGCCATCGACCTGATCGGCCGGCACCTCCTCGCCGTGGTCCGGAATCCGGGTGACCGGGAGGGGAGGCTGGCCCTCGCCAATGCGGCGACCCTGGCCGGGATCGCCTTCTCCAATTCCATGGTCGGTCTCGTCCACAATCTCGGCCATGCCACGGGCTCCGCCTGCGGGGTTCCCCACGGGGCCTGCATGGCCATGTTTCTTCCTTACGGGCTGGAATACAACCTCCACAAGCGGGAGGCCGTCATCGCCGAGCTGCTCCTGCCCCTGGCCGGTCCGGAGGCTTACGCCGCCACACCGCCGGCCGGACGGGCGCAGAAGGTGATCGACCTTGTCCGGCAGATGAACCAGGATCTTCACGACGCCACGGGAGGGCGGCATTTCCGCTTCCTCAAGGAAGTCGTGGATCGTGACGGGAAGCCCATGGTCCCGCGCGAGAAGCTTCCGGCCATCGTGGAGGCGGCCCGGCGTGACGGGGCCGTCTTCTACAATCCCGAGGAGATGGACGCCAGAGACATGTTGATGATCCTGGAAGCGGCCTGGGAGGGCCGGCCCCTGGACCGGAGCCGCATCAGGAAAGGGTAAGGCCGGGGATCGCCGCGCGGCAAGGCCGCTGAAGCGGGTGCAGGGAAAAGGAGTGCCGTATGAACAAGGGCTACATGGGAAAGATCCTGATGGTGGACCTGTCCAGGGGCGAAGTCGCCGAGGAGATCATCCCGGACAACATCTACGAGAATTACCTCTCCGGCATCGGCCTCGGGGCCTATATCCTCTACAACCGGATCCCCGCGGGAGCCGATCCCCTGGGACCCGACAATATCCTCGGCTTCGTCACGGGTCTGTTGACGGGTACGGGAAGCTTCTTCTCGGGCCGGTGGATGGTGGTGGGCAAGTCACCCCTGACGGGATGCTGGGGGGATGCGAACTGCGGCGGAAACCTGTCGCCGGCCATCAAGCGCTGCGGATACGACGGGATCTTCTTCCGGGGCATCAGCGAAAAACCCGTCTACCTGTACGTCGATTCCGGCCGGGCCGAGATTCGGGATGCCTCTTCCCTCTGGGGCCGGGATGCCATAGAGACGGAGGAGACGCTGCTCCGGGAGGGCGGAAAGGGAGCCCGGGTGGCCTGCATCGGGCCGGCGGGCGAGAACCGTTCCCTCATTGCCGGGATCTGCAACGACAAGGGGCGCCTGGCCGCCCGGTCGGGCCTGGGGGCCGTGATGGGCTCCAAGCGCCTGAAGGCGCTGGTGGTGAACGGAAAGCGGCGCATCCATCCCTTCAACCGCCACGAGATGAAGCGTGTCAGCCAGGCCTGCAACCGCTGGGTCCAGTTCCAGCCGCCCCTCTTTTCGGGGCCCGCCCTTTCCCATGTGGGAGCCCTGATGAGGATCCTCCCGACGCAGATGGCCCAGGACGGCCTGCTCTACAAGTTCTTCCTCAAGAAGTGGGGAACCGTCAGCATGAACCAGGTGTCCATCGAGATGGGGGATTCGCCTATCAAGAACTGGAAAGGGACGAACGAGGACTTCGGGCGCAGCCGCTCTCTCGCCATCAATCCGGATGCCATCACGAGCCGGGAATTTGTGAAGTATCACTGCTATTCCTGTCCCCTCGGGTGCGGGGGGAAATGCTCCCTGCCGGGACAGAAGGGCGGGGAGACCCACAAGCCGGAATACGAAACGGTCCTCGCCCTGGGCGGTCTTTGCATGAACGAGGACGCCGACAGCATCTTCCACATGAACGAGATGCTCAATCGCGCCGGGATGGATACGATCTCCGCGGGGGGAACCGTGGCCTTTGCCCTGGAGTGCTATGAAAAAGGGGTCCTCACGAAGGAGGACACCGGCGGCCTGGAGCTCACCTGGGGGAACGCCCCGGCCATCCTCGCCCTCGTGGACAAAATGATCCGGCGCGAGGGAATCGGCGACGTCCTCGCGGACGGCACGAAAGTCGCGTCCCGAAGGATCGGGAAGGGCTCCGAGGCGTATGCAATGCACGTCGGCGGCCAGGAGCCGGCCATGCACGACGGCCGAAACGACCCGGGGTTCAACGTCCATTATGCCGTGGAGGCGACGCCGGGACGCCACACCATCGGTGCCCAACTTTATTACGAAATGTTCCAGCTCTGGAAGGAGGTCAAGGGAATCCCCAGGGCGAAGCCCCTCTATTCGAAGGACAGGAAATACCTGGCCGACCACGAGAAGGCGGTCATGGCGGCCGCGTGCAGCAAGTACATGAACGTGGCCAACGGGGCGGGACTCTGTATGTTCGGCCTGCTCATGGGAGTGACCCGGACCCCCCTGTTTGCGTGGCTCAACGCCGCGACGGGGTGGCGGAAGACACCCGGGCAGTATCTGGACATCGGCTCGCGCATCCAGACCCTCAAGCAGGCCTTCAACATCAAGCAGGGCGTGGACCCGCGCTCCATCAGGGTCGCCGACCGCATGCTGGGAAAGCCGGCCCTTCCCGCGGGAGCGAACAAGGGCCGGACTACGGAATTGGAGACAATAAGGGGCCAATACTGGGACCAGTTCGGCTGGGATCCCGAGACGGGAGTGCCCGATCCCGAAGCGCTGGAGCGCCTGGGAATCAAGATTCCGGAAACCGGAACAGGAAGGTAGATCATGGCATACCGGATCACGACCGAATGCAACGGCTGCACGGCCTGCGTTCGCCTCTGCCCGACGGGGGCCATCACGGGCGAGAGAAAGGTCCTTCACGTTATCAACCCGTCCCTGTGCATCGAGTGCGGCGCCTGCGGGCGCATCTGCCCCCAGGAAGCGGTGCAGGACGCCTTCGGGATCGCCTGCCGGAGAATCCCGAAGCTGTCCCTGTGGCCGAAACCGGTGGTGGACGGGAAAACCTGCGTGTCCTGCCGGATCTGCATTGAAGGCTGTCCGGCATCCTGTCTGGCCGGCCGGACGGACGGCAGCGGGAAACACGAGATCGCCTATCTGGCGGAGCCGAAGGCCTGCATCTCCTGCGGCTTCTGCGAAACCGACTGCCCCGTGGAAGCCATCCGCCTGGTTGTGCCGGAGCAGCAGGCCATCGATGTGAAACCAGGCTGAAACAGGGGATTGAACCGGTCCGGGAATCCCACTGGACCGGAGATTGCATGTTGAAGAGAGGAGAAACCCCAAAAAAATCGAGGAGCAGACCGGAATCGAGATGAACAAAAAATTCATGAGCGTGTTGTGGATCGTTGCCCTGTTTCTGATTTTCCCGCTTCCCTCCTTTGCCGGGACGACGACCATCGAAGCCACCGGCGAATACATCATGGGCGACAACGATACCGTCATCGAAGCCAAAAAACTGGCGCTTCAGGACGCCAAGCGGCTGGCCCTGGAGAAGGTTGGGACATACGTGGAGAGCACGACGGAGGTGAGGGATAACGCCGTCTCCCGGGACGAGATCCGGCAGTACAGCGCCGGTATCGTGAAAGTCCGGGAGGTAAATGAAGAAAGAAGGCTTTTGGAAAACAAGGCGACCTTGATCCGGATACATGTCTCGGCGACGGTGGACCCGGGCGTCCTGGTGAAGCAGCTCCTGGCCCTCCGGGACCGCAAGGACGTGGAGGAAAAAGCAAAGAAACTGTCGACGGAAAACGAGGCCCTCCGGAAGGATATCGAGCAGTTGAATGCACAGCTGAAGGGTGCGCTCAGCGGAAAACAGCACCAGCAGTTGAGGCTGAAGCGGGAGGCGGCCCTGGACAGAATCCTGGAAAACGACAAGGGGCTCACCATGCTCGTCAGCGGGGAGGAACTGGTGAAGGTTTCCCTCCTGGAGCGGCAGAAGAAGCAGGACGACCGGCAACTGGTCAAACGATTCCTGAAGGAGGTGGCCGCCGCCTACCGGATCGACAGCCGGGAGCCGGAGGTGGAGGACAACGGGGACGGAACCTCCAACCTCTCGATCCACTATTCCATCCAGCTCCCCGGCCGTTATGGCCTGGACAACTCCTTGATTTCCGTACCCTCCAGCAGCGAATTCATGGCTCTGGGTTTCAAGATCATGGCGTATTCCAACGGCGGGCTCTTTTTCAAATGCGCCGACAGCGGCAACCGGAAGTGCGAGCGGATGCTGACCTATTTCAGCGAAGAGGTGCGCCGGTTCCGGATCATTACGAAAGTCGGGAAGCGAACCCTGAAGGAGCTGATTGCCGTATCATCCATGTCCGATGAGAAAACCGTTTACGGGCGGTCGAAACCTTTCCGGCCGGCTGTGCGGTCCCGCGTGAAGCTGAGCAGCCCGACGTTCGAGTATTATCCCCTTGTAAACAAGGCGAGCTATGTATCCAAATTCGCCAATGTGCCCCATGACGAGCTGCGCGACGTGTCCACGATCCAGATTCACGTCGTTTATGATTGATCCGGTGTGTCCATAGTATGCAGGGAGTGCAGGGGGGCACGGGCGTTCTGTCCGTGCCCCCCTTGTTTCATCCGTGGCTCGATCCGTCGAGCGGAAGATCCGCCGTTCCTTCCAGGCGATCTCCTCTTTCAGAAGGGGGGGCGAAACACGACCTCACTGGTCATTCCTGCCGGACCGAATGCCCTTGCTTGCCCGTTCAAGGGCCTTTCCTGTCGATCTCCCAATCCGGTGGAATACAATTTGTTCAGGTGCGGCCTTGAAGAGATCCATGAACGGACGATCATGCATTGTGTTTGTACCTGCTGAGCCCGAAGACGGATCGGCTCACGGCGGCGATGGAGTCCATGGGGAAGATCCTTCGCTGAATATGCCGGAAGGCTCCCGGTGTGGCATTGCGGCCAGGCGGGATGCTTGGGGGACATTCGCTTTCCCCACGGACTTGTCTTGAAGGGTTATCAATAAAAAGCCTCCGGCGAGGCCGGAGGCTTTGGTTCCTTTGTTTCCGCAGGGGGTGACGAGGAGGTTTCTTCTCAGAAATCCTTGAACTCGCCGTCATCCAGGGGAATGATGTCCTTGGGTTTCATCCCTTTTCCCGGGGTCTTGCCGGCCGCGGGGGGACGCTTCAGGGTGGGAAGGCGGAGCTTCCGCGCAGGGCCTTGCGAAAGCTGGATTTCGGCGCGCCCGTCGGAGCTGCTGCCGCCGATGACGGTCAAGAGCTCCATGGACACCTGCTTCATCTGCTCGGCCTGGGCGTTCATCTCTTCCGAGGCGGAGGCCGATTCCTCGGCGTTCGCCGCCGTCTGCTGGGTGACCTTGTCCATCTCCGCGACGGCCTTGTTGATCTGGTCGATGCCCTGGGCCTGCTCGCTGGAGGCGGCGGCGATCTCCCCGACCAGCTCCCCGACCTTGGCGGAGTTTACGGCAACCTCGCTGAAGGCCTCGCTTGTTTTCCCCACCAGATCGGACCCTTCCCGGATCTTCTTGACGGTGCCCTCGATCAGGCCCGAAGTGTTCTTCGCGGCCTCGGCGGCCCGCATGGCCAGGTTCCGGACCTCTTCCGCCACGACGGCAAATCCCGCCCCGGCCTCCCCGGCCCGCGCCGCCTCCACGGCCGCGTTCAGGGCCAGGAGGTTGGTCTGGAAGGCGATCTCGTCGATCGTCTTGATGATCTTGGATGTCTCCTCGCTCGCCGCGGTGATCTCCCGCATGGAGCTGGTCAGGTGCTCCATGGAGTCGTTGGCCTTCTTCACGACGGTGTTGGCCTGCTTCATGAGGGCGTCCGCCTGGGAGGCGTTGCCGGCGTTCTGTTTCGTCATGGAGGACATCTCTTCCAGGGAGGAGGAGGTCTCTTCCAGGGCCGCCGCCTGCTCGGAGGCTCCCTCCGCCAGGGACTGGCTGGAGGCGGAGACCTCACCCGCCGCTGCGGAAACCTGCTGCGCCGCCTCGCCCAACTGGTCGGCAGAGTGTGTGATGGGACGGCTGATGCTGCGGGCGAAGAAGAGGACGCCCACGACGGTCAGGGCCAGGAAGCCGACGGCGATGATGAGGATGAAGTTCCGGATCGTGTGAGCGGGAGCAAGAAATTCCTTCTGATCCTGGGTGAAGCCGACGCCCCAGCCGGTGAGCTCCACAGGGGCGAAGCCGGCGATCTTGGGTGTGCCCTGGAACACATAGCGTTCCGATCCGGTCTCATGCGCCAGCATCCTCTTCATTATCTGCTCCATCCCCGCCTGCTTGCTCAGGTCCAGCTCCAGGATGAACTCTTTCTTTGGGTGGGCGATGACAAGCCCGGCCTTGTCGGTCATGAAGGGGTAGCCTGATTTGCCGACCTTCACGGCCACGATCTTCTCGACGAGGAAATCGATTTTCAGGACTGCGGCTACCATTCCCCGGAACTCGCCTCCGCTTCCCAGGACGGGAGCGGCGACGACCGCCACGGGGCTTCCCGACTTCTTGGACTTGATGACCGATCCGACGTTTACCTTCCCGGCCTTGGCCGCGGCGAAGTAGTCCCGGTCACTGACGTTGAGGCCCACGTAACCGCCACCGATGCCGTCGGCGCGGCCGACGCCGGAGGCGTCGCTGACGAAGAGGCCTTCGTAGTCATGGCCGATCTTCTTCATCATGGCTGTCAATCGTTGGGTTGCCCCGTCGGTCTTTCCGGACGCCGCCTCCATGACGGCCGGATCGACGGCGAGCCCCGCGATGAGCTTCATCTCTTCCGCCAGGGCCATGTTGACGATTCCGGCCACGTTTTTCGCCACGATTTCGGCCTGGTTTTCGGCAATGTCGGACAGCGCTTCGGACGATTTCCAGGCGCTGAAGACGCCGACCACGAGCAGGGGGATCAGGACGACCAGAATGCCGCCCGTCACCAGCTTGAAATTCAGGGACATGGTCTTCTTCATACGTTTTGCCTCCTTGTGTCTGTTTGACCTTTGCAGGTACGTTTAGGGAAATATGCGTTCGGAGCAGGTCATGCACGTTCCGGACCATGTCCTTTCGGACCTTTCGGAACGGATGAAGGGGGGGGAATGCTTGTATCTTCAAGCCTTCGGGAACGATGCGAGCGGAAGAAACCGGACAGGCGGCTTTCCGGCCACGCCGTTCGTGCAGGGCATGAATGCCGTCCCTTCATTCCGGGGAGGCAACCGGAAGAAGCAGGAGGAGGATAGCCCCGGCATGGTGGATTGCTTGACGAGGCTCGTCAGGGAATTGACGACACGGCTGCATGGGGCAGGTCGAGGACGTACCTTGAAAGGTTCAGGGGAGAAAGGGACGGGGTTCCGGAAGGAATCTGCCCGAGCGAATCATTTTATAATATCCATGGGATTGATGCCATGACCGCCATCCCGGCCCCGGTATGAACGTCTGCAGGCCCGTTCCGGGTGTTCTCCTTTTTTGGCGGGTCTTTGGCGCCTTTGAAGGTGTCTTCCCATGGACGTGTCAGGCGGCTCAATCCAGGATCTCTTGCCGGCCCGCCAGGTCCGCAACCGAATCCTCCTTTAAGGTGCCGAGCCTTCCCTCCAGGCACCGCTCCACCGCCTGCAGTGCGTCGCGTCCTGCCAGGGCCGCCGACTGGATCACGTAGTCGGCCCCGGCGGCCAGGAGTTCCCGGGCCTGCTGGGACCCTTCCGCCGTCAGGATGACAGCCGCCTTCGGACACATCCCCTTGAGGATATGCAGCAGGCGGAGGTTGCTGGTTCCCTTGAGAATGCTGTCGGGGATCGAGCATAGAACCACCCGGGCATGGTGGATGCCCGCGTGATGAAGCGTGTCCAGGTGGCTGATGTCGCCGTAGACGCAGGGGATTCCCATTCTATCCAGCCGTTCCTTGACTACGGGGTTGAAGTCGATGACCTCGATCTTCTTCATGAGATGGGGCGACTTCCTTGCCGCCTCGTCCAGAAAGGCGCTGGCATTCCGGAAGAATCCCAGCACCACGACCGGGTGGACCGCCTCCCCTTCCGGTTCCTCCTCCCCGCCGCCCACGTCCTTCAGGCCGATCAGCGTCAGCAGGCGGCTTACCCGGTCTTGAAGCGGGTGGCTGTACTGGATTGCGTAGGTGGATGCCACCGCCAGGATGGCAAACACCCAGATCACCGGCGTGACGGTCTCCTTCGGGATGTGCCCGAAACCGATTCCGAGAGTAAGGATAACAAGGGAAAACTCGCTGATCTGGCTCAGGTTGATCGTGGAGAGGAGCGACACACGGTGGCCCGCACGGAGGGGATAGAGAATGCCGAAGACGCTCATGAATCGGACAAACACCGCCACGGCGGCCAGGGCGAGGGCCATGATGATCATGTCCACGTTGGGCCAGGGGATCTGCATGCCCAGGGCGACAAAAAACAGGGTGATGAAGAAGTCCCGTATGCTCACCACCCGGGCGACCACCTCCAGGTTATAGGGAAATGTCGCCAGGGACACCCCGGCAATGAGGGCGCCCATTTCCATGGAGAGCCCGACCCGGGGGTGATCCGCCACGAGGGCCACCAGGAAGCACCAGCCCAGGCTCATGACGACCACCAGCTCGGGGATCTTGGCCACCGACCGGAACATCCGGGGCAGAAGATACTTGCTTGCGCCGAATGATGCCGCCACGAGGACCGCGCCGGTTGCGAATGTCCGGACGATGTTCGGCACATCGGGATTGGCCAGGTTCGGCTGAACGGCAAGCACGATGATGGCCCACACGTCCTGAAAGACCAGGATTCCCACGGTGATGCGGCCCGCCAGCGTGTCCATCTCGAATTTGTCGTAGAGGAGCTTCACCACGATCATCGTGCTGCTGATGGCGATGGCCACGGAGAAATACAGTTTCGCGAAACCGCCCTGTGCCAGGGAGACCCCCATCCCCTCCAGAAGCGTGAAGACGCCGTATCCGAACCCGAGGCTGAGGGGAAACTGCAGAAGACCGGGCAGGAGGACCAGCCGGCCCGAGGACAGCATCTTGTGGAGGTCGATCTCAAGGCCGATCATGAACAGGAGCAGGATCAGGCCGATCTCCGAGACGGTGACGATATCCGCGTGGCCGGCGATCAGCGCGAAGCCGACGGGACCGATGAGTACCCCTGCCAGGATATGTCCCAGGATCACCGGCTGGCGGAGCAGCCTCATCAGGAGCCCCATGGCGCTGGCGCCGATCATGCACATGGCGATGTTGGCGATGACGCCGTGACCGCCGCCGGCTCCCTCCGCCGCTGTTGCCAGGGAGGGAAGCATCCATTCCGCTGCCAGCAGAAGAGCAAGCCAGCAGAGAATTGCCGTCGGGACAGCGCTGGTTCCGGTCGGCGGGCACGGTTGGAATCGAGGTGCGAAGGGGGGGCGGCTCATGGCTTTTTCGGGGGTATATCGGCTTTGCAGAAACGGCACTTTACCGTCTCACGTTCCCTGCTCTCCGGAACCACCTGGTCCCTGCTGCATTTGGGGCATCGACGTTTCAGGCGGAGGATCCTGCCGGCTGCTCCTTGAAATATGGACATGTTCCGGCCCTCAATAAAAAAAGCGCCATGACGGTGTATCACGCCATGGCGGCCCGACCATGCTGCATCATCCCTTCACGGCTCCGGAGGGGAGCCGTGAACCCTTTTCAAATGATGATCGATGTGTTGAAGCGTCTCCGCTTATACCTTGAAGAACGTCGCCCGTCAACGACACAGCCCCAAAAGTAGCAGAAATCGGCCACCAGGTGTGGTACACAAATGTCAGGGAAGGAGATGATCCCCGCCCGTTTGATCTCTCAGGAGGCTACGCAATGAAACACTTGGCCATGTTCGTGACGGGTATCCTGATCCTGTCATGCCTGACCGCTTGCAACAGGGAAGAGGCGAAAGTCACGCAGGCCGCATCGGAGAGCTCGTTTGATGCAAGCGTGCTCACGGTGAAGCAGGCGGATTTCAGAAAGGTGCGAGGCCAGGTCCTCTACGTCCCCATCTATTCCAACCTCCCCCGCGATGAGAGGAAGATGTTCGATGTGAGCGCCTTCATCGCCATCCACAACACGGACCTGGATCATCGGATCCGGATCACGAAGGTGCTGTACTTCAACAACGACGGGAAGCTTGTGAAGGACTTCACCCCGCCGAGCCTGTACCTGGAGCCCCTGGGGGCCACAAACTTCTTCATCCCAAAGAGCGACCAGAGCGGTACGGGAGCGAACTTCCTCGTGGAATGGGTGTCGGAGACGCCGGTACGTGAACCCCTGATAGAATCCGTGATGATCAATCTCGAGACGCATCACTCTTTCGCTTTTCAGAGCAGGGGCCACGTCGTCCGGGAAAGGCAATAATGGAATGCAGGCCGGACGGGGCGAATGACGATGCCCTCAAAGAGAGATGAAGGGGACAAGTCGGCGTCCTGGTAGCAGAATTCGGTGACAGACTGATGCCGGGAGACGTGATCGACCGGACAATCATCACAAAAAAGGGGTCACAACCCGCGAGTGCGATTTGTGACCCCTTTCGATTTATCTGGTGGGACGTATCGGGATCGAACCGACGACCAACGGATTAAAAGTTATTTCAACGGCTTAACTCTTGCTGGCTGTTGTTCCTTCCTGTTCGGTTTTGTTAGGGATTGACGCATGGGGGCCGTACCGTCTTCCGGGATGGTACGGCCCGTTCCGTCTGGTCAGGTTCACAATTACTTCACAGGGGGGCTAACATGAACAAGGTGCAGCTATCGGGACGCATGGGCAGTCAAGCATTAATTGTCAACCACCACAAAGATTTTGGTAGACATTGCAGAACGGACGTTCTATTGTGATTTATGAACCAATTGAGAGCGCTGATAAGATTATTTCTTGACAAATTAGCAAGCGTATCGATACTGAAATTGATTGTTATCACCATTCGGGAGGTGCGGGAAATGGTTTCTTGCAGAGACGTCGCAAAATATTTCCTGACCCTGAATGACCCAGAGATTGGCGACCTAATCTCAAATCTAAAACTTCAAAAGCTGGTCTATTACGCCCAGGGATTCCATCTTGCCATCGAAGATGAGCCACTATTCTCAGATTCTATCGAGGCATGGGCTCATGGACCCGTCATTCCAGCACTTTATCATGATTATAAATGCTTCGCGGATGGTCCAATACCACCCCCGGATTATTTCGACGTATCTAATCTTAGCGAAGACGTAAGGTCCTTACTTGATGATGTTTATAGCGTATTCGGACAATTTTCTGCGTGGAAACTAAGGAATATGACGCACGAAGAACCTCCGTGGATTGAAGCGTGGAAGGGGGACAAGATTATTTCAAAGAAATCAATGAGATATTATTTCAAAACACTTCTTGTAAATGAGTAGAAAACTTCGAGAAATCCAGGGGCATGGTGGAAAGAAGATAAAGCCTTCCGTTACTCCAACCGAAGAATCACCCGACAAACTCCCTCCAATATTCTCTCTGAAAATAAGACGCGATTACTGCATTACTAATTGCACCCAAGAAGAAAGAGCTCATTTTTCAATCACATTGCATGAATTAAGCCAATCCTCTTGGGCGGATCTTCGGCAGAAAGGAAAAAGGGGCGGCTATGAGATAATCCCCCGGAGCGCCTTGCGTCGCGGCATTCCTTCCGAAATTTCAGATGATGTTAATATAATTGCGTTCAGATTTCATGATAAAAAGCCCATGGTCGGCTATAGAGATGCCATCAATAGGCGGATATTTCATATTCTCTGGCTTGATAGGGGATTCTCTCTTTACGATCACGGTTCTTAACTAAACAAGGCTGGCAATCTCTTCTAAGCACCAAACACGCCCCCCCTTTGCACCATGGTGCAAGAATCAGAACCGATTCCAGAACGCACCCTTCGCCCCCTCACCCGTCTTAACAACGATCCCGAAAAACAGCGCTAAGCATGGCCGAAGGCCGTGGAGACCGCCCCGGAGAGCAAGAGGGTAAGCGTTAGAAGAAAATGAAGGAATCAGTACAGGTGGGTGAATTTTAATCGTCGGAACAGTATTTCTTATGTCTTAGTTAACCGAAAGTCTAATGAAAATCCCTGTTAAGTATATAAATGACTCAACTTCAGTTTTTGATAAATCTGGTTTCTTTTTGTTTTTCCCTTGAGCGTGCCTGAAATCGTTGGCATATGAAATATATTCCTTAAGAATCTTTTTGTAGTTTTGTGAAGCCCCAGTTTTTTTAATGAATAATTCGACATTCGCTGATAAGTCTTTGTTGTCCCTTCCGGTTACGATCATAGCCAATGCTTCTAAGGCTTCGTACATATCCGTTATAACGTCAGAAAGCAACTCCGGACGTTTCTCTGCTTCTATGAAATGCATCAAACCTTTTTCAAAGGGCTGTAATATCGCAGAGAATTTTTCATCTGATAGCCATCGCAAATTCTCATTTACTAACTGTTCATCAAGTAGTTTCGCCCCAGTCCTAAGAAATCTGCCACTCTCCCATGTTATTCCCAAGTCAATCTCAGATTCCTTGATAATAAGCATAATAAGTTTATCGAAATCATTTTTTTCACTACCGTATCTAGCATCTATTGATCTATAAAAAGCTTCAAGAGCTTGCAAGCAACGATAAAAATCATTATTAATAAATATGGTAAATATAAAATTGGGGAAATAATCTTCACCAAGAAAACTTGCAGACTTCAAGCTCATCTTTTTTCTTTCAGCATCGGTAAACCTAGTGTAGAAAAAATCGAAGAAAATAAAGTTCTTAACTCGATTTATAAAACGTCGCTTGGCTTCATCAAGATCAAGATTGATACTAAATCTATTATGAAATTTATCGTTCATAGGATTCGCGTTTCAAACATCCTAATTCATTTACGTCTTTGTTGTTCCTTATGGTCCCGGTTTTGTGGAGTAAGGCTTTTCAATCCCTCCTCTATGAGTTTGCGAACAGCCTCCGCACGCGAAGGGATGCGGTTTCCGTAACGGAAGTCTTCGATCCGTTCCAGTAGTTCGTCTTCCAGGGTGATTAGCACTTTCGGTTTTTCTGTTGGCATAATCCCCCATACCATATCCCGACGACGGGGGCAATATTCGCTCTTGACTTACACCTTATGCGGGGATATATACATGCTATCGTATCTCCTCGATAGGGTAAATAGAAACTATTAACAATCCCCGAAGATCCCCGGAGCGGCGACGCCCGGGCGGGATACCCTATCCCGGGAGAGATCTTCGGGGGTTTTAATTTTCAAAGGAGGTCGCTATGGGTGTGATAGCCGTACCAGCAGCAAAGATGGAAGCCATGAAGGAAAGCGCCGCGAATCTGCTTGATGCCGTCTGGAAACTGCGGGCAATGGCGACCCTGGTCTATCACGATCAGGGGCAACAACAGGGTGACTTGACCTTAGACGCATCGGCAGCCGAGGGCATTTCGCGGATTCTTGATCAGGTTGCGGACGATATCAGGGACAATTCCGACAACATTACCGATAGCATCAGGGGGTTGATGGTTCCGGAATAGACAACAGCGTCGGGACTGAAATTGCACAGAAAGGGGGTGCCGGAATGAAGAAAAGATATGACGTTATAGCTGTTAAGGATGGGATCACCCAAAAAGACGATAACGGAATGCCCGCGTTTTTCACCAAGAACGGCCAGAGGATTGTGAGTTATCACGAAACAGTGGAGGACATTGTGGGGTGTGGCCTTGAACACATCGAGACAATTTTCGATGTGATCGCGAACCCGGAGAACGACCTGGACGACAAAGATGTTAATGGGCTGGGTTACGCAGGTAAGGAATTGGTGGAAAGCCTGACTCACAAACTTGAGCAGCACATCAAATACATCAAGGAGCACTACGGTATCATTGCAATCGAGAGGGCAACTTACAACCAGTCCGCGATGGAAGGCGGGGTGCGGTTAGCCGTCATTTTCACGCCCAAGGCCGGGGAGTAATCGGGGTGAAGGGACTTGAACCCTCAACCTCCGGGGCGACAGGATTTGAACCTGTGACATCCTGCTCCCAAAGCGGGAACGAAAGAGACAGTGATATGTAATGGGGAGGGTGGCCTTCTCCCTCCCCTTGGCAATCATAAATTGTTTGACTTATTAATGAGTTATTCGAGATATTTATTCAGATTATGCACAAGGTACGCCGGTCAGACCATTGGAACCCTACAATCAAGGAGGGAAAAGCACATGAAGAAGGTTTTCATTTCCGGTTTCGGCCTTGTCAGAGCTTTTCTTGATCAGAAGGATTTTTATCAGAGGATCATTGTGATTTTGCTTGTTGGTATCCTTACAGTTCAAATCATGATTCTCTACCGGATGCCCCCCACTATCCACGACTTCAAATCTTCACGTCCCGAGCAGCGAATGGCAGTATCAGACAGACTTCCCGTTGTATCGATCATGGGGCAAGTTGAGGTGAGAGGGGAAGTGGAAGCCGAGATTAGCAATACATTGCCGATCCCGGTCCAAATAGAAAGATAGAAGGCAACGTTTAGATGTAGATACAATCCGGGATAGGCTCTGCAGGCCGATAAGGCGGGCATCCTGACCCGCCTTCCCGGATTTGCATCAGGAGCGCTTCGGGAGGCGCAACATGGGAGAAGATCGAAGGCTTGCCGAGTTCCGATGGGAATACTTAAAGAGAAGCGAAAAGTATGAATCTTTTTGCAAGAGAAGCAGTAAAGAACGGCCGACGAGCCTTGCCGATCTTGCTCTATATAGGAACTGGCAGCGCTTCGGAGACATATACAATCGGCGATTTGATGAATGGTGGGAAGAAGAAAGACAGAGAAATAGAAAGGTGAGCGATCTCTGTGAAGACCTCGAAGAACAATATTCGATCTATGCTTACTATGCCGTGTTAGGGCAGGAAACAATAAATGGAAATGTCGAATCTCTTGACGATTCATTGGGGGCGTATTTCAGGAATCAAGAGGAAGATGGTTATCTGTATCTAAAAATAAGTCTGGACCGTAAGCCCTCGATGAGATCAATAGTCGAGATTATCAACAGAAAAATAGAAAAGCGTACCGAGCACAGTTTGATCAAAAAGAAACAACTTGGAAATATTCGAGATGAATATCAGGCATATCTCGATGTTTATGATCGAAGGAAAGAGAAAATGAAATGGAGAGATATCATCGAAGATATCGGCACCGCAGCAGATAAGAGTGCAGAATTTGAAATGACGAAGAGGAAATACCAAAGATACCACGCAAAGGCGATTGAGCTTATAGAATCGGCGGAAATGGGTATATTCCCCAAAAGGGGATGGCAGATTTGATGCACTAAAAAGACTTTAATTCTGACATCTTCAATCACTCCAAAACACATGGTACTGTGTGCACGCTATTGAAGCCAATAAATAAGCGTGCGTACAGAATCCTAACCTGAAATAACGCTATCGGGACAACTGGGGCGGCTTTCTTATTGGCAGCATTGCTGATGGAAGCCGCTTTTTTATTTGGCGATTGAATGGAGGAAATGGAAATGGAACGGCAAAAGATCCCCATCCTTGACATCCACACAGCAGCATTTCTCGACATGCGCGGTTATGCACCGTGCCTCACCAAACAGGGAACGCGGGTTGTCTTCGACTTCCCGAACTCCCAATCTGTCCTAAGAGCAATCAGTATCTACAATGAAAATCCAGAGGTTCCCCTTCTGGACTACGTTTCCCGCTTGCGGAAACTAAGGGCTCGGATGCTTGCAGCCCGCTAGCAGGATACGGATGGAAACGGCAAATGAAAAAAAGCACACCAGACCCATTACAGACCACACGCAGGAAGATCATTCTGAAACGGCAGGCCGTCAAGCTCATCAATGATGAGATCCGCGCCCTACGTTTCCGGCAGTCTCTCCTGCAAATGAAGGCTATCCTTGAAGGTCAGATGACGGCAGAACCCGATACGATCCTTTCCCGCAAGCTGGATTGTCTCGTCTATCTGTTGGAGGCGTAGCGGATGGATCAAAACATCATCAGGACTCACTTCAAGGGACAGTACGAGACCTTCTACAGCAAGTACCTGCCCCAGGCCCGGAAGATCGGCGGGGATGAATGGCAGGCCCTCTGCCCGTTCCACGACGACAAGGTGCCGTCCCTGAATTTCAACGCCATGACGGGCGGGTATTTCTGTCACGGCTGCGGGAAAAAGGGCGGGATCGTCCATTTCTACGCGAAGCTAAACAACCTGGACACGCAACGGGACTTCCCGAAGGTCCTCAAGGGCATTGCCAAGGATTTCGGCATCCCTGTTGATGACAGCGGCCCCCGGTTCGTCAAGGCTTACGACTACACGGACGCACAAGGAAAGCTGCTCTTCCAAGTCTGCCGGTATGATCCCAAGACGTTCAAGCAGCGCCGAATGAACGGGACGGGCAAATGGATTTACAATCTGGAAGGGGTGCAGCGGGTCCTCTACCGTCTGCCGGAAGTGCTGAAGGCGTCCGAGGTTGTCATTGTGGAAGGTGAGAAGGACGCCGACACCGTGGCGGCTCTTGGCTTTTGCGGCACCACGTCCCCGATGGGAGCGAAGAAGTGGCGACCTGAATACGGCGACAGCTTGCAGGGGAAGAATGTTGTCTTGATCCCCGACAATGACCAGGAGGGCCGGGAACACGGGGCGCAAGTTGCATCCTACTTGAACGGGATCGCCGCTTCCCTGAAATGGTTAGACCTGTCAGATGTTCCGAGCAAGGGAGACGTTTCGGATTGGGTCAAGAGGTTCGGGAGTAAGGAAGAGGCTGCGGAACGCCTGTCTGTCATGATCGAAGCAGCACCGCCCTATTCCCCACCGAAGGTTTTCACCATCGAAGACGCCGTCATGGATTCGACGGGATTCTGTGGAATCAGCCTTCCGGAAAAGCGGTCTTTCCTGCATCCGTTGATTACCGAGAATCAAATCATTCTCGTTTCCGGCTGGCGGGGAACCGGGAAGACATGGGCGGGCTTGAGCATGGCCGATGCAATCACGAAGCGGTCCGCCTTCGGCCCCTGGAAGGTCCGGGAAGCTGTCCCCTGCCTGTACTTGGACGGGGAAATGGCAGCCCAGGACGTTCGGAAGCGTTTAGCCTTGCTTTGCCCTGCTGATGGAAGGGAACAACCCCTCTACATCTATTCGGATGCCTACGCGAACACCTTGGGACTTCCCCGGGCGAACCTCCTAAACGAGTCGTGGCGATCCACCATGAAGAGAATTCTTGTCACCCGGCACGTCCGGTTTTTCGTCGTGGACAACATTGCATCCCTGGCCGGTGGCATAGACGAGAATTCAAAAAAGGATTGGGACCCCATCAACGCCTGGTTGATAGACCTCCGCTTCGCCGGGATCACCACCATGCTCCTGCACCACGTCGGCAAGGAAGGGAGCCAGCGGGGAACATCGAGCAGGGAAGACAACATTGACCTGTCCATCATCCTGAAGCACCCGCAGAACTACCAGCCGGAGAACGGCGCTGACTTCATCATGTCCTTCAGCAAGACCCGCGTGTCCCACGAGGATCTTTCGTTGATTCAGGAGACCCGCTTCACCCTCAAGCAGGACGAACACGGCGGGCTTGTCTGGTCATGGGCGAGTGTGAAGGCTGCTGTCAAAGAGGAAACCATCCGGATGCTGGACCAGGGCCTTTCGTACCAGGATATCGCGGAGGCTCTGGACATATCGAAGGGGCGCATATCGCAAATCAAAAGGGATGCCGTGGAGGCGGGCATTTTGGACAAGCAGGGGAAGATCATCAAGGGGGGTTTTTAGGCGTTTAGCAGCTAAACGGAGGCGCTAAACGTTTAGGCTAAACAAAGAGCTAAACGGAGCTAAACGAAACGGCAGAACATACACATAATCAACATGATAGCCGTTTAGTTAAATAGGGCTTCGCCCGTTTAGTTTAGAAGGGGGGGTTACCCCCCTAAACACTAAACGGCAAAACTAAAAAGACGCCCGGCAGGGCGGAAGAGAAACAACCGATAGGAGGGATTAAAACCATGGCAAGCAAGCTGGCTGATCTTCGGGCGATAGCAGACGAAAGCGGGTTCATCACCTCGCCGAAGTGGACCGAGTTCATCGGGACACTGAGCGCGGATGACCGGGAGTCGCTGCGTTCGGAGATTTTCGGAGATCCGGACACGAC
Organism: Syntrophales bacterium; assembly: GCA_035363115.1. Lineage (NCBI taxonomy): Bacteria > Pseudomonadati > Thermodesulfobacteriota > Syntrophia > Syntrophales > Syntrophales bacterium. The sequence continues at coordinate 170,632 of DAOSEM010000007.1, forward strand.
CTTTTACAATGCCGACAACGACCCGTTCGGGATCTACGGGGGCGCGAAGGACTTGATGACAGGCAGCAAGACGGCCCTTGGATATACAGGTTTGGGGGATGATTACCGGGCCGGTGCCGCCTATTCGTCACCGTTTGCCCCACAGTCGGAGTACGAGCGAAATTGGAGCGTTTATCAGAACTACATGGCCGGTCGGGACGAGTCGGTATGGGACAACCCGTTTTCGGCCTTTTATGCTCTCGGCAACCCCATCGGTACGCTGGCGAAGGAATCGGGAGTGTCTTCGGGTGTCCAGAACGCTTTGGACATTGCCTACAACATCGGTTCGCTCGGCGGCGGGTTGGCGACGGAGGGGCTGTCGAAGGCCACTTCTTCCGAGGGTGACTTGATAGAGAACATCGGCAAGGGGATTGACGAGGCCCTGGACCCCCTGGAAGTCGATTACTACATCCGCGAGGCGGGGAAGCACGTCCCGGAGTCTGTTCGTTCTTACGTGAAGCCAGCCGCCACGGCCATCGGTTCGATATGGGGTCCGATAGGGGCGTCTGCCGGGTACGGCGTCGGCAGCAAGATTGCGGGTGAGGACTATTCAAAAGGGCTTGCGGGTTCTGCCCTGGCATATGCGGGTGCAGCCGGGGGACTTGGCGGCAAGGCCTTGAAGTATGCCGGAAACCTGGCCCTGCCTGAACTTCTCGACACCTCCGACGATAACAACACGCTTTCCGCGCTGTCCATGTACCTGCGGAGAATCCGGGGCGGGTCCGGCACGGCTGATACGGAAACAGGGGGTTCCCTGTCCGGGGTCGCTTGGGGTGATTCGGAGGTTCCCACTACAGGCACCAGTTTTACAAGCGATTCCCTTGGCAGGCAGGACGTTCCCGGGGGCGGAAGTTTCTATGACGACGTGCTCGAAGAACTGAAGAGGCGAAAGAAAAGCCGGGAGATTTAGGGCAATTCAGGACGCTTAAGGCGTGTTCAAGCAATTCATGCATGTGAGGAGTGAATCCATGGCGACCAACAAGAAGAAATTCACCAACGAGGAACTGATGGCCCTTATTGACAAGGGCGTCGAGCAGAAAGACGCGGCCCGCATCCTGGGAGCATCCCCTTCAGCCGTATGTCAGCGGATGGCGAAGATCAGAGCACAGCAGCCCCCGGAGTCTTTCGACAAGCTCACGGATAAGCAACAGCGGTTCGTTCTTGCCCGATGCGAAGGCAAGAGTCAGACGGAATCGGCAATGCAGGCTTACGATTGCTCTGACCGGGAATCCGCGAAGGCGATAGGACACCGGCTTTCCAAGGAACCCGACGTAGCTGTGGCAATGGCCGATTTGATGGCGCAGGAAGGCATCCCGCGACGGAGAAGGGTCCAGAAGCTCAAAGACATGATCGAGTGCAAGGACCTGTCAATTGTCGGCAAGGGGCTTGATATGGGGTTCAAGCTGGCCGGGGATTATGCGCCCGTGCAGGTGGAAGTTGATGTGGACGCACAGCTCCGGGCGCTGGCCGCGATGCTGGACGCTACGCCGAGACCGGTCAGCAATTAAGGCGGTGAAAATGGATTCGTACAGAAAGGGGAGAGATAGGATTTCTCACCGATGCCCAGACCCCCTCCCCCCGGGGTCACAAGAAAGGGTGCAGCTACGAATGACACCAGGGCAAGCGATCAGACGGTACTGTGTTCATTGCTGCGGAGGACAAAACGCGAGGGTCACCGGATGCGACGGCGACAAGTCAGCAAGCGGGGACGGTTTCCAACCGTGTGGGTTCGATTCCCACCGACTTGGAAAAGGTCGTCCGTCGGTCCGGTTGATCCGCCTCTTCTGCCTTGCTTGCCAAGGCGGGAAGGCAGCGTTTGTACGGGACTGCATTTCCCCCGCCTGTATCCTCTATCCTTTCCGCATGGGGAAGAACCCGAATTTCACAAGAGCGGGAAGAAGCGCGGCAGAGATGGACGCGATCCGACCGAAACGAGGGGGGCTTATCAGGGGAAATGGCGTCTATTTTCAACGATCCCTGCCGGGGACGATAGAAGACCCGCACCCGGGGGAGATAATCGCTGGCACATGATAAGAACAACAAGCCGGAGCATCAGGAAACGGACAGACGCAAGGGGGGAAGATTTGTTGATGCTGCTGAATGAGGAACACAAACCCATCTGCCGGGCCAGCCGGGGATGGACGGGAATGGAGAATGATCCATGAACAGTCCGTCCATGAAGGAAGGTCACGGGAGCGATCAGGGCCGGGGATTGTCCTTGCAGATACCACCGGAGTTGATCACGGCGATAGGGGAGCATGTCATTGAACGGTTGATGCCCCTCATGGATTCACGGGGGAAGACCGAAGAAGACGTGATCTTCGATGTTCCGGGATTGTCTGGATACCTGAAGGTTGACGAGTCCTGGGTTTATGATGCCGTCAAGCTTCAGAAGATCCCCTTCTACAAGGTCGGCAAGTATCTTCGGTTCCGGAAGGCGACCGTTGACACCTGGCTTGAGAGGCAATCTATCAGGCCGTTACCGCCTGGCGGACGAAGGGGTGCAAGGTGAACAACGGATTGCGTGTCCGCTGGTATGGGGTAAAACGTCAATGAAAACAGACATGCCCCGATGCCTGTGAAGTAAAATGTGAAGTTCATAAAATAGCCCTTGACATGTCCATAATTCTGTCTATAATGGTGCCCACATCATACAAGGGGGCCACATGAGATTCATGACCGTTACAGAGTTGAAGCAGAGGGCAACGCAGATTGTATCGGAGATTGAGGCGACCAGGGAACCCGTCGTTGTAACCAAGAACGGGAAGCCGGTTGTGCTGATGCGATTCGTTGCGGACGAGGACTTCCAGTTGAAGGAAGACGTCAAGGGAAAGGAGAAGGGCCATGGCAAAGACCAAGGGCATTTACCGAAGAGGTAAGACTTACTGGATTTCTTATGCCGGGCTAGACGGCAGGATAGTCCGGGAATCCGCCCGCTCCGACAAATTCAAGGTGGCGGAGGCGTTGTTAACCGAACGGCGGAAGTCTGTCCGGGATGGCAAATTGCCGGAAGTCAAAAGGATCGGGAATCACAGCTTCGGAGAACTGACAGAGGAATATCTTAAATGGGCAGAGAGACAGCGGGGTTACAGGCAGAAGCGGCTTGTGGTCAATCAGCTAAAAGACAGGTTCGGTCAGTATCCCTTGCGGCGAATCGACACCCGGACCCTTGAAGGCTACCAATCGGAGAGGCTTCAGGAAGGAAAGAAACCGGCGACAATTAACAGGCACATTGCGACCCTGAAACACATGATCCACAAGGCCGTCGATTGGGACATGGTGGAAGAAGAAACGTTGAAGCGTGTCCGGAAGGCCAAGCTGCTGGAAGAGAACAACCGACGGTTGCGTTTCCTTTCCCATGAGGAAGGTCAGGCCCTTGTGAATGCCTGTGACAACCACCTCAAACCCGTTGTCATCATGGCCCTGAATACCGGAGCCAGGAAAGAAGAAATCCTTGGGCTGAAGTGGGACAACGTTGACTTGAAGCATGGGTTCATCCTGTTGGACCAGACAAAGAACGGGGAGCGGCGGGAAGTTCCGATCAATCAGACCCTGCGGGATACGTTGGGGCGGATCGTCCGGCGTGTTGATGTTCCTTACGTTTTCTATGATGCGAAGACCGGGAAGCGTTACAGCAACCTTCGGCGGTCCTTTGAGTCGGCTTGCAAACGGGTCAAGATCAGGGACTTCCGGTTCCACGACTTACGGCATTCCTTCGCGTCACAGCTTGTCATGGCCGGTGTGGATATCACGACGGTGAAGGAACTGTTGGGACACAAGACTCTTACCATGACCCTCCGCTATGCCCACCTTGCCCCATCTCACAAAGTGAAGGCCGTCGAGATTCTTGACCGGCCCCTCACGTCAACTTCACAAAAACTGCACAAAAAAGAAGGGGTCGCAAATGGCTAGCATCTGCAACCCCTCGATATTACTTGGTGGGACGTATCGGGATCGAACCGACGACCAACGGATTAAAAGTCCGCTGCTCTACCGACTGAGCTAACGTCCCGTGTTGCCGATTACGGCGAGGCGTGCCCTATTAACAGGGGGAAAGCCCCCTGTCAAGAAATCTCAGGCGCCGAAGAAGGGGTTTTTCAGGATGATGGTCTCGTTCCGGCCCGCCCCGACGGAAACGAGGACGAGCCTGGTGTCCGAAAGCGCCTCGATCTGCTCCAGGTATTTCCGGGCATTCTTCGGGAGATCCTGGATCTCCCGGGCGTTCCGGATGTCTTCGGTCCATCCGTCCATCTCCTCGTAAACGGCCTCGCAGCGGGCGAGAACCCGCGGATTCGCCGGGACGGCGTTGCTGACAATCCCTTCTTCCGTCCGGTAGCCTACACAGATCTTGAGTTTCTCGATACCCGTCAGGACGTCCAGCTTCGTCACGGCGAGTCCCGTGATTCCGGAGACCCGGACGGACTGGCGGACGAGAACCATGTCGAGCCAGCCGCAGCGGCGCTTGCGCCCCGTGGTCGCCCCGAACTCCTGACCTTCCCGCTGGATCCGCTCTCCGATCTCGCAGGTCAGTTCGGTGAGAAAGGGGCCGCCGCCGACCCGCGTCGTGTAGGCTTTGCAGATCCCCACCACGGCGTCCACGGCGCCCGGTCCCACGCCGGTCCCCGAGCAGGCATTGGAAGACACGGTATTCGACGATGTGACAAAGGGATACGTGCCGTGGTCCACGTCCAGATGTGCGCCCTGGGCACCCTCGAAGAGGATCTTCTTGCCCATACGGATCTCACGGTCCAGAAGCGTGGAGGTATCGGTGATGTACGGCTTCAGCGCCTCGCCGTACGCCCGGTACTGGTCGTAAATCGCCTGCTCCGAGACGGGCTCCTCTCCGAAGAGCTTCATCAGGAGGAAATTTTTCTCCGCCACGTTGGCCGCCAGTTTTTCCCGGAATACCTCTTCGTCCAGAAGGTCTCCCATGCGGATTCCCGTCCTGGCCACCTTGTCCTCGTAGGCGGGGCCGATGCCCCGGCCGGTCGTGCCGATTTTCTTCCCGGCCTTGCGGGTTTCCCGGGCAAGGTCGAGCCGGCAGTGATACGGCATGATAGCGTGGGCCTTTTCGCTCACGAATAGATGGGTATTGGGCGGGAAATTGCCGCGGCTCCGGAGGGCCTCGATCTCGCTGAGGAGAACATCCGGGTTCACCACGACCCCGTTGCCGATGATGCAGGTCTTCTGGTCGTGGAGAATTCCAGAGGGAATGAGGTGAAGGATGGTCTGTTCGCCTTTCACCACGAGGGTGTGGCCGGCATTGTTCCCGCCCTGAAAGCGGGCGATGACATCGGCATCCTCCGCATAGATGTCTACGACCTTTCCCTTGCCTTCATCGCCCCACTGGGTTCCCACGACAACGACGTTCGCCATGATCCGCTTTCCTTTCCGCCCCGGCTTCCCTACATCTCCACCTGGGTTACCGAGATAACATGGGGTAATTCCCTGAGTTTCTTGAGGATGTCCGGTGTCACCATCGTGTCCGTGGTCAGGACGACCAGGGCCTGGCCGGTTTCCGCCTGCTCGCGGTTCAGGCTCAGGTGAAGCCTGGCGATGTTGACGTTGTTCTTGCCCATGGTGGTGCCGATGTTCCCGATGACGCCGGGCCGGTCGTTGTTGTAGACCACCAGCATGTGTCCTTCGGGGATGGCATCCATGGCGAACTTGTTGATCCGGACGATCCGGGGGTCCTGCCGGCCGAACAGCGCGCCGGCGGTGTAGCTCGTCTCGTTCTGGGTCTTGACCGTCACGGAGATCATGCTCGTGTAAGCCTGGGTCTCGCTGCTCCTTGATTCAACCACCTTGATGCCGCGCTCCTTGGCCACCACGGGCGCGTTGATGTAGTTCACGTTCTCCTTGAGGATGGGCGTGAGGAGACCCTTCATGAGCGAATTGATGAGGGGTGCAACGTTGTAATTCAGGATCTCGCCGCTGTACTCCACCAGCACCTCCTTGATGCCCCCGGAGACGAGCTGGGCCTGGAACTGCCCCAGCTTCTCCGCCAGTTCCAGGTAAGGCTGGATGATGTTGAGCAGCTCGCCGCTCACGGACGGGAAATTGACGGCGTTGCGGATCTCGCCCTTGGTGAGGTAGTCCGCAACCTGCTCGGCGACGGCGATGGCCACGTTGATCTGCGCTTCATCCGTGGAGGCCCCCAGGTGAGGAGTGCAGATGACGTTGGGATGGCCCACCAGTTCCTTGTTCTTCGTCGGCTCCTCCTCGAAGACGTCCAGGGCCGCCCCGGCCACCTGGCCCGAGTTCAGGGCGTCCAGGAGGTCTTTCTCGCTGATGATGCCGCCCCGGGCGCAGTTGATGATGAACACGCCCTTTTTCATCCTGGCGAAGGCCGCGGCGTTGATGATGCCCCGGGTCTCCTTCGTCATGGGGGTATGAACGGAGATGAAGTCCGAGCTTTTCAGCAGCTCGTCGAAGGAGACGAGGGTGATGCCCAGCTTCTCCGCCGCCTCGGGGGAGATGAACGGATCGTAGGCAATGACCCGCATCCGCAGGCCCTGGGCCCGGTCAGAGACGATGCTCCCGACCCGGCCGATGCCGACGATGCCGAGGGTCTTGTTGTACACCTCGGCGCCCATGAACTTGTTCTTTTCCCACTTCCCGCCCTTCATGGAGGCCGTGGCCTGGGGAATCTCCCGCGCCAGGGAGAGCATCAGGGAAATGGCATGCTCGCCGGTGGTGATCGTGTTTCCCCCGGGGGTGTTCATGACGACGATGCCCCGCTTGCTCGCCTCGGGGATGTCCACGTTGTCCAGGCCGATTCCGGCGCGGCCGACGACTTTGAGGCTGTCCGCCGCCGCGACGATTTCCTTCGTGACCTTCGTGGCGCTCCGGATGATCAGGCCGTCGTACTCCTTGATGACCCCCTTCAGCTCGTCCGGCGTCAGGTTGGTCATGATGTCCACTTCGAGCCCGGGTGTATTCTTCAGGATCTCGATGCCCTGTGTCGACAGCGTATCGCTGATCAGTACCTTCTTCATAGGTGATTCTCCTTTGTTCTATTCGATGCCGGATCCTACAGGGATGCCACTTTCTGAAGAAATGCCTTCCCCAGTTCCGCCAGGGCCGTCCGGATGTCCTCCGGCTCGACGGTGGGGCCGCACCAGAAGCGGTATCCCGGAGGGGCGTCCTTGTAGGAATTGATGTCGAGGGCGATTTTCTTCTTCCCGAGGTCGCTCGCGACGTCCTTGAGGAACTTCGCCCGGGCGTCCTTGGGCAGGGCCTGGACCTTCTCGTGGACGACGGACAGGCAGACGGAGGTGTTCGAGCGCACCTCCCTGCCGGCGGCCAGGAAATCGACCCAGTCGTTCTTCGCCACCCAGTCCTCCACGACCTTCAGGTTCGCCTCGCTCCGGGCGATCAGTCCCTGGAGGCCGCCGACGGACGCGGCCCACTGCAGGGCATCCAGATAGTCCTCCACGCAGAGGAGGGAGGGGGTGTTGATCGTGTCGCCCTCGAAGATGGAGACGTTGACCTTTCCGCCCTTCTTCATGCGGAAGATCTTCGGGAGGGGCCACGGGGGGTCATAGGACTCGAACCGCTCGACCGCACGGGGACTCAGGACCAGCATGCCGTGGGCCGCCTCGCCTCCAAGGCATTTCTGCCAGGAGAAGGTCAGGACGTCCGTCTTCGACCAGTCGATGGGCATGGCGAAGGCGGCGCTGGTGGCGTCGCAGAGGGTCAGGCCCCGGCGGTCCGCCGGGATCCAGTCCCAATTCGGGATCTTGACGCCGCTGGTGGTCCCGTTGGCGACGAAGACCACGTCGCTGTTCCAGTCGATGGATGACAGGTCCGGGATCTTTCCGTAGTCGGCCTTCAGGATCGTCGGGTTGAGCTTGAGCTGCTTCTGGATGTCCGTCGCCCAGCCCTCGGAGAAACTCTCCCATACGAGGGCGGTCACGGATCGGGAGCCCAGGAGACTCCACATGGCCGCCTCGAAGGCGCCCGTATCGGAACCGGGCATGATTCCCACGAGGTAATTGTCCGGGATGCCCAGAATGCTCTTGGTTTCCTTGATGGCTTTCGCCAGTTTGTCCTTTCCCTGGGCCGAGCGGTGGGAGCGGCCTACCGGTGCGTCCTTGAGGACTTCCAGGCTCCATGCGGGCCGCTTGCTGCAGGGTCCGGAACTGAAATTGGGATTGTGCATGGCAGATACCTCTCTGTTTTTCTGACGAGCGGAATTCTATAACAAGATTGGATCGATTGTGCAAGCCCTTTTATCAGGGAAGATGCTTGATATGCTTACGGTTTTTCAGATTCCCGGGCCGGAGGCGCCGTTGCGCCGGGCGACTGGAGAAGGGAGGAGGGGGCTTCGGCACACCAGGGAAGAACACTTCGGGCTTGAAAGAAAGCTTTTGGAAATCTATAACGTCGACGTTGTTTTCCGGCATTTTGAGTCGTTGGGGGGGGTGATGGGGCGGAGTTATCCCAAAGGCGACACCGCCGAAGCGGGCGGTGAGGTGGACCTGAACCCGCAGTTCCTGCTGGCGCTGGAGCTGATGGAGCGGACGGAGCGGAACGTGTTCATCACGGGCCGCGCCGGCACGGGGAAATCGACCCTTCTGCGCTATTTCCGCGAGCACTCCGCGAAGCCTGTCGTTGTCCTGGCCCCCACGGGGGTCGCCGCCGTGACGGCCGGCGGCCAGACGATCCACTCCTTCTTCGGCTTCAAGCCGGACATCACCCCCTCGGCCATCCGCCGCCGCGTGAAGGGGGAAAAGGCGGATCTCTACCGCCGGCTGAAAATCATCATCATCGACGAGGTTTCCATGGTCCGGGCGGACCTGCTGGACTGCATGGACCGGTTCCTGCGACTCAACGGGCCGGCGGCGGACCGGCCTTTCGGCGGGGTTCAGATGATCTTCATCGGGGATCTCTACCAGCTCCCGCCGGTGGTGACGAGCCGGGAAAAGGAGATCTTCCGGTCCCATTATGCAACGCCGTTCTTTTTCAGCGCCCGGGCCTTCGAAGACTTCGAACTCGCCTTTGTCGAGCTGGAGACGGTCTACCGCCAGAAGGACCCGGAATTCATCCGTCTCCTGAACGCCATCCGCAACCGGTCCATCACGGACGAAGACCTGGTGCTCCTGAACCGCCGGGTCGATCCGGCGTTCGAGGCACCCGCCAAGAGCTTCTACATCAACCTGACCAGCACCAACGACCTGGCGGACCGCATCAACGAGGAGCAGCTCTCCCGGCTGCCCGGGGACCCCTGGACGGCCGTGGCCGCCGTCGACGGGGACTTCGAGGACCAGTACCTCCCGACGTCGCCGGTCCTGAAACTGAAAAAAGGCGCCCAGATCATGCTCCTCAACAACGACTCGCTGGGGCGCTGGATCAACGGCACCATCGGGAAGCTGAAGGGGGTGAAGCCGCAGGAGGAGGGGCCGCCGCTCCTCCTGGCCCGCCTGGACAACGGCAGGAAAGTCGAGATCGCGCCCTACACCTGGGAAATCTTCCGGTTCTTTCTCAAGGACGGGGAGATCGCCTCCGAGGCGGTGGGCTCCTTTATGCAGTACCCGGTTCGGCTCGCCTTTGCCGTGACGATCCACAAGAGCCAGGGAAAGACCTTCCGGAACGCCGTCGTCGATGTGGGGCGGGGAACCTTTGCCCACGGCCAGATGTACGTCGCCCTGTCGCGGTGCACCGATCTCGACGGCCTCGTCCTCCGGAAGCCTGTCCGGCGGAGCCACATCCTCATGGACTGGCAGGTGGTCAACTTTCTCACCCGTTTTCAGTATGGCGAGGCGGCCCGGCGGAGCCCCCGGGAGGAGCGGGTCGCCATCCTGGAGGAAGCCGTCCGGGAGCGGAAAAAGCTGGAGATCGTCTACCTGAAGGCAAAGGACGAGAAATCCCGGCGGACGGTCCGCCCCCTCTTCGTCGGCGAGATGACCTTCAGCGGTCGCCCCTTCCTGGGACTGGAGGCCCACTGCCTGATGCGGGATGAGAAACGGACGTTCAACGTGGACAGGATCCTCGAGATCCGGGAGGTGCCGTGAAAAAGATCCGGAGCGCATTCTTCTGCCAGAATTGCGGGCATTCCTCGCCCAAGTGGCTCGGGAAGTGTCCCTCCTGCGATGCCTGGAACAGCTTCGTGGAGGAGGAGATCCGGGACACACAGGCGGGGACAGGACGGGAGGCGGCCTATGGCGGCGGTCCCCAGCCGCTCGACGCTATCGAGGCGGAGGACGGGGAGCGCCTCTCGACGGGGATCGCGGAGATGGACCGGGTTCTGGGCGGCGGACTGGTGGCCGGCTCGGCGGTCCTTGTAGGCGGGGACCCGGGGATCGGGAAATCCACGCTTCTGCTCCAGGTCCTGGAGAAAATCGCCGCCCGGGGGAGCCGGGTGCTCTATGTCACCGGCGAGGAGTCGGCTCGCCAGATCCGCCTGCGGGGAAAGCGGGTGGGGGCCGTCTCATCCAGCCTGCTGGTTCTCGTGGAGATCGGCCTGGACAACATTCTGCGGCACATCCAGGAGGTCCGGCCGGCGGCGGTGGTGGTCGACTCCATCCAGACGGTCTATTCGCCGGTCCTGTCATCGGCACCGGGGAGCGTCGGCCAGGTCCGGGAGGCCTCGGAGCGGCTCATCCTGCTGTCGAAGAAAACGGGCATCCCGCTGTTCCTGGTGGGGCACGTCACCAAGGACGGTTCCATCGCCGGGCCCCGGGTCCTGGAGCACATGGTCGACACGGTCCTCTATTTTGAGGGGGATTCCAGCTACGCCTACCGGGTCATCCGCGGAATCAAGAACCGGTTCGGGCCGACGAACGAGATTGGCGTCTTTGAGATGCGCGACAGCGGCCTCGCAGAGGTAACCAACCCCTCGGAGGCCTTCCTTGCGGAGCGCCCGCTGGAAGCGGCGGGATCGGTGGTGGTGCCCAGCGTCGAGGGGACGCGGCCCATCCTGGTGGAGATCCAGGCCCTCGTCAGTCCCACCTCCTTCGGCATGCCCCGGAGGACGGCCATCGGTGTGGACCCGAACCGGGTGTCCCTCCTGGTGGCGGTCCTCGACAAGATCGGGGGAATCCACCTGGGCAGTTCCGACATCTTCGTGAACGTAACGGGAGGGCTCCGGGTAGCGGAGCCGGCGGTGGACCTGGGAATCGTCTCGGCGCTGGCCTCCAGTTTCCTGGAGCGGCCCGTGGAGTCGGGGACCGTCGTTTTCGGAGAAGTGGGGCTCACCGGGGAGATCCGGGGGATCGCCCAGACGGACGTGCGGATCCGGGAAGCCGCCCGGATGGGCTTCCGGCGCTGCATCCTGCCCAAAACCCGGGAGACCCGGAAGCGCTCCCGGGGAGACCTTGAGATCCACGCCGTGAGCCACCTCCGGGAGCTCCTCGAACACCTGTTCTGAAGGACCGCTGCCGGATGCCGGGAGGCTCCGCTTATTCCCGGCTGCTCCGGTCGCCGATGACGGCGGCGAGATCCGCTACGTAAGACTTCATCTGCTGTGCCTGGGCGGTCATTTCTTCGGAGGCGGAAGCGGATTCTTCCGCGCTGGCCGCCGTCTGCTGGGTGACCTTGTCCATCTCCGCGACGGCCTTGTTGATCTGGTCGATGCCCTGGGCCTGCTCGCTGGAGGCGGCGGCGATCTCCCCGACCAGCTCCCCGACCTTGGCGGAGTTTACGGCAACCTCGCTGAAGGCCTCGCTTGTTTTCCCCACCAGATCGGACCCTTCCCGGATCTTCTTGACGGTGCCCTCGATCAGGCCCGAAGTGTTCTTCGCGGCCTCGGCGGCCCGCATGGCCAGGTTCCGGACCTCTTCCGCCACGACGGCAAATCCCGCCCCGGCCTCCCCGGCCCGCGCCGCCTCCACGGCCGCGTTCAGGGCCAGGAGGTTGGTCTGGAAGGCGATCTCGTCGATCGTCCTGATGATCTTGGATGTCTCCTCGCTCGCCGCGGTGATCTCTCGCATGGAGCTGGTCAGATGTTCCATGGAATCATTCGCCTTCTTCACGACGGTGTTGGCCTGGTTCATGAGGGCGTCTGCCTGGGAGGCGCTGCCGGCGTTCTGCCGGGTCATGGAGGCCATCTTTTCCAGGGAGGTGGAGGTTTCCTGCAGGGAAGATGCCTGGTCGTTCGCTCCCTCCGCCAGTTGCTGTGCCGTCGCCGACACCTGCGCCGATGCGGATGCCACCTGGTCCGACGACTCCGTCAGCCCGGCGGTGGCCCGATTGATGGGCCGGGTGATGGAGCGGACAAGGAAGAAACTGGCGGATGTCATGAGTGCGCCGATGGCCAGGAGCGCGAGGAAATTAAACAACAGAATCCGGTTCAGTTCGCGGCTCATCAGGTCGAGGTCCTTGCCGATGAAGAACATGCCGACGGTCTTGTTGTCCACATTCGTGACGGGCCAGTAGGCCGTGTGGAAGTTCTTGCTCAGGATTCGGTTCCTGTCGAGATATTGTCCCGATTTCTGAAGCACGGCCTCCAGTACCCGGGGATTGTCCATCTTCGTTCCCACAGCCCGCTTGCCGTCCCTTATAATTGTCGTCGCGATCCGGGTGTCGCCCTGGAAAATCGTCGACTCCACGCCGAAGCGCTTCTTGATGTCGTCCACGAAGGCGTCCGTTGAGAGGTCGAATCCCGCCGTCACCGATCCGATGACCCGCCCCCCCTGGAGGACGGGATGTCCAGCCCGCAGAGAAAACTTGACTACCGTTCCCGGCTCGACACCGGTGGACGCTCTTCCGGAAAGGGCGTTTTTCACGTTCACCTGGTCCATGACACTGTCGCCGCTCTTGTCGGAGTGTCCCCGTCCAATCACGACGCCATCCCGGTCCGCCACGGTGACAAAGGCGATGCCGAGGTTTTCCATGGCGCTCTTGCCGATTTTCCGGACGGCCTCGCCGTCCTTTCTTTCAACGGCTGCGATCAGGTTGGGATGAGATGCCAGACTGGCGGCGGCACCCACTGCCAGTCTCTTCTGTTCCTCCACATGCCTCTGTACGATGTGCGCCATCGCCCTGGTTTCCGTCTGTCCCTGGTCGTCCAGTCCCGAACTGAACAGCAGGTAGGAAGTTGCAAAGACGGCACCTCCGGCAAGAAGGATGGTCAGGGCCACCAGGCCCAGGATTTTCCCCGATAAAGTGATTTTCATCATCGTCGCCCTCCCGGCGAGTGAATGTTGGCTGCTTATGGATGCAGTACGCGCTTTTTAGCAAGGTGCATGCCGTTCAGGAGGTTAACGAGGAAAGTCTTTCCCGGCAAGGGTTGGAGCGCTGTGATGCCATGAAGATCCGGATGCTTGCCGGTTGGCGGGGGGATGGAAGCGGAAGATGCGTTCGTGAGGGCTGCGCCGTTTGCCCAGGGGATGGGAGAGAGGTCGCTAAACGGTTTTTTTTCGTCGGGAATTTGACGGTCAACTGACTGGTTCGTCCGCTTTTTGACAACAGATAATGACAGTGGAATCGGATGGATCGAGATGTTGGCTGACCGGAACCGCCGAACGGACGAGGGGCCTCGTTCCGGCTCAGGAAATGCGCGCCGTGCCTCGAGAACGAAGATCAGGGAGATCTCACGGAGGCCTGAAAGGCCCCGCGGTCATATGGCCAGGAAGAATTCCAGCGGGCGGGCGGAACCGGTCTCCGCGGCCGCCGTGGAGACGGCTTTTGCAACCTCCTCCTGGACCTTCCGGTTGAAGACGCCGGGGATGATGTGGTCCTCGCCCAGCTCCTGCGGGGCGACGGAGCGCGCGATGGCGTCGGCCGCGGCCAGGAGCATCTCCCGGCTGATGGACCGGGCCCGGGAGTCCAGGACCCCCCGGAACAGCCCCGGGAAGCAGAGGACGTTGTTCACCTGGTTCGGATAGTCCGAGCGGCCGGTGGCGATGATCCGGGCATACTTGTGGATCGCCTCCGGCGCCACTTCCGGCACCGGGTTGGCCAGGGCGAAGACGACCGGGTCCTTCCCCATGTGTTTCACCGCCGAAGGCGGCAGGATGTTTCCCTGGGAGACGCCGATGAAGACGTCGGCCCCCTCCATGGCGTGCCGGAGGCTTCCTTTCCGCCGCTCCGGGTTGGTGAGGGCGGCAATCTCCTCCTTCACCGGGTTCATGTTTTCCTTCCGACCCCGGTACAGGGCGCCGGAGCGGTCGCAGCCGACGATGTTCCCCGCACCCGCCGCCATGAGCAGCCGGATCGTGGCGATGCCGGCGGCACCGAGGCCGTTGATGACGATTCCGATGTCCTCCAGGCGCTTCCCGACGATGTTCAGGGCGTTGAGGAGACCCGCGAGGATGACCACGGCCGTGCCGTGCTGGTCGTCGTGAAAGACGGGGATGTCCAGCTCCGCCTTCAGGCGCTCTTCGATCTCGAAACAGCGGGGCGCCGAGATGTCCTCCAGGTTCACGCCGCCGAATCCCGGGGCGATCCACTTCACCGCCTGGACGATCTCCTCCGGATCTTTCGTGTCCAGGCAGATCGGGAAGGCGTCCACTCCCCCGAACTCCTTGAACAGCAGGGCCTTTCCCTCCATGACCGGCAGGGCCGCCCGGGGACCGATGTCGCCGAGGCCGAGCACCGCGGTTCCGTCGGTCACGACGGCCACCATGTTCTTCTTCATGGTCAGGTCGAAGACCCGGTCCGGCTCCTCATGGATGGCCGTCGACACGCGGGCCACGCCGGGGGTGTAGGCCATGCTCAGGTCCGCCCTCGTTTTCAGGGGGAGCTTGCTCCGGATTTCGATCTTTCCCCCAGCGTGGAGCATGAAGGTCCGGTCCGTCACGTGGAGTAGGCGGATGTCCCGGACTCTCCGGACGGCCGTCGTGACCCGGTCCAGCATTGCCGTATCCGCGGCGTTCACGACGATGTCCCGGACGATCGCCTCGCCGCGGAATCCGGCGATGTCCACCGAGCCGATGTTTCCCCCGGCCCGGCCGATGGCCGCCAGGACGCGGGCCAGCATGCCGGGGCGGTTCGGGATCTCCATGCGGAGGAGGATGCTGTAGCTGGGGCTGGTTGTGCGGATCATGGTTCACCTCCAGGGGGGCGGATCGCCCGGGAAGAGGAGGCTGCCGGGGCGGCGGGTGTCTGCCCGCCGCCCCCCGGCCGTAATGTGGAAGGTTCTGTCGGGGACCCCCGCGGGTGTGGAATTCTCCCGGGGAGCCGGAAATGATTCACTCAGTGCTTGAAATGCCGCCGGCCGGTGAAGATCATGGCCATGCCGTGCTCGTCTGCCGCCTGGATAGCCTCATCGTCCCGCACGGAGCCTCCCGGCTGGACGATGGCGGTGACACCCGCCTCCGCCGCCAGGTCCACGTTGTCGCGGAACGGGAAGAAGGCGTCCGAGCCGAGGACCGTTCCCTGCGTCGGCAGGTTGGCCTTCATCCGGGCGATCTTGACGGAGTCCACCCGGCTCATCTGCCCGGCGCCGACCCCCACGAGCTGGTCCTTCGTCGCCAGGACGATGGCGTTGGACTTGACGTGCTTCACCACACGCCAGGCAAAGTCCAGGGCCTGGTACTCCTCCTCCGTGGGGGCTCGCTTCGTGACGACCTTTGCCTGCCGGAGGTCGAAGGCGTCGGTGTCCCGCTCCTGCAGGAGAAGCCCGCCCACGACCCGGCGGAAGTCGAAGCCGGGAGAGCCTGCCCCGGCGGATGCGGGGATCTCCAGGAGACGGACATTTTTCTTGGGCTGGAGGATCTCCAGGGCCTTGGGGTCGAACCCCGGGGCGATGATCACTTCCAGGAAGATCTTTGCCAGCTCCTCTGCTGTCTTCGTGTCCACCGGCCGGTTCAGGGCCACGATGCCCCCGTAGGCCGACACGGGATCCGTCTTGAGGGCCTTGAGGTAGGCCTCCACGAGGTCCCCCCCGGACGTGGCGGCGCCGCATGGGTTGGCATGCTTGATGACGATCGCCGCCGGCCGGTCGAAATCGGAGACCATCTGCCAGGCCGCATCGGCGTCCATGATGTTGTTGTAGGAGAGCTCCTTGCCCTGGAGCTGGCGAGACGTCGCCACGGCTGGGAACGCCGCTGCCGGCTCCCGGTAGAAGGCGGCCTTCTGGTGCGGGTTTTCTCCGTACCGGAGCCCCTGGGCGAGCTGGAACTGTACCGTGTAGGTGTCGGGGAACTCTTTCGTCTCGCCTTCCGGCTGAATCCGACCGAGGTAATTCGAGATCGCGGCGTCGTAGCGGGCGGTGAGCTGGAAGGTCTTTGTCGCCAGCAGGTAGTTCGTGGCCTCGGATATCTTCCCGCCGGTCTCCTGCATTTCCTGAAGGATGAGGGCGTAATCCACCGGATCCGTGACGACGCTGACGAATCGCCAGTTCTTGGCCGCCGCCCGGAGCATCGTCGGGCCGCCGATGTCGATGTTCTCGACAGCCTCCTCGAGTGTGCAGCCCGGCTTGGCGACGGTGTCTTCGAACCGGTAGAGGTTGATGACGACCATGTCGATCAGGTCGATCCCGTGCTCCCGGGTCGCGGCGATGTGCCCGGGGTTGTCCCGGAGGGCCAGGAGGCCGCCGTGGATCTTGGGGTGAAGGGTCTTGAGCCGCCCGTCCATCATTTCCGGAAAGCCGGTGTAGTCGGATACATCCACCACGGTCAATCCGCTCTTGCGGAGCTGGGCGGCGGTGCCGCCGGTGGACAGGATCTCCACGCCGGCGGCGGCGAGTCCCTTTGCAAATTCCACGATTCCCCCCTTATCGGTCACGCTGATGAGGGCTCTCTTGATCACGTTGGCTGTCATGAGGATTCTCCCGAGTTCCTTTCCTGGAATCATAAAAGGGGACTACTGTCCCCGGATCTGTTTCATGAGGGCGACGCGGCGTCCGATCAGGTCCGCCGTGCCGATGTCGGGCCGGTGGTCCACGGGGCCCTTGACGGCATTCGCGGCGCACTCCGCCACGGCCTCCGCCCCGGCCAGGGTCGCGGCGATGCCCACGACGCCGATGGCCCTGGACGTGCTCATGTACAGGCCGTCGGGCCGCTGGTCCACGGATGAATAGTAAAGGCGCGCGGCCCCCGGGTCGCCGATGGTGATCCGGGCGGCGGTGGAGGAAGCGTCGGGGTGGTCCTTCGGGAGGCCGTATCCTTTTGGGACGATATACTTGCAGACGGTCGCCTTCTGCTCGAAGCAGACCGGGAACCGGTCCAGGGTTCCGTCGGTGATGGCCCGGCACAGCTCCACGAAGTCCGACTTCAGGAGCGGGAGAATGTTCATGGCCTCCGGGTCTCCCAGGCGGGCATTGTACTCGAGGAGCTTCACGCCGCTTTTCGTGACCATGAAGCCGCCGTACATGATGCCCTTGTACAGGGAGCCCGTCTCCCGGGTGATCGCGTCCGCCACCTGCCTCGTGATCGCCAGGCCGTCCGCCACGTCCCGCTCCGTCAGGAACGGCAGCAGGTGATCCTCGCAGGAGTAGGATCCCATGCCTCCCGTGTTGGGGCCCCGGTCGCCGACAAAGCGCCGCTTGTGGTCCTGCACGGCCGGTGTTGCGACGACGGTCTTCCCGTCGCAGAAGCACTGCAGGGAAAATTCCTCCCCCTCCAGCTTTTCCTCGACGATCACCGAAGGGTGCTCCACCAGGACCTGCCGGCAGTAGGCGAGGGCCTCCTCCCGGGTCTCGAAATGGTCTCCCTGGACCAGGACGCCCTTGCCCCCCGTGAGGCCGTCGGGCTTGATCACGATCCCCTCCAGTTCGGACAGGAATGTCTCCAGGCCGTCCGGAGAGGTGAAGACCCGGTACCGGGGATTCCCGGGGATTCCGTATTTTTCCACAAGATCCCGGGTGAAGGACTTGGACGTCTCCAGCCGCGCCAGGTCTTTCGTCGGTCCCACCGCCGGGATACCGGCCTCTCGCAGGGCGTCCACGACGCCCTCATTCAGGGGATCCTCCGGCCCGACGAGGGCCAGATCGACCCTGGCGGACCGGGCAAAGGAGGTGATGGCATTCAGGTCGCTGTAGCTTCCGAGGAGAACGTCCTGCGATAGGGAGGCGATGCCGGGATTGTTTGCCTTCATGCAGGCGAAAAGCCGGGGGCGGGTGGCCGACCGGATAAGGGTTTCGGCCATGGCGTGCTCCCGCGCGCCATTTCCGATCAACAGGACGCTGGACATTTCTTTCCTCCCTTGGGACGCTCCGGACAAGATTGAGCGGACGGCGGATCCCCGAGGGGACCCAGCCCGCAGAATAGACTTGACCCATTATCGAAAAAAAGGCGGCCCGTCAAACAAATCCCTCCGGCGTCATGGAGGGAAATCCGTTTGTCCTTTCCGCTGCGAATCTGGTACATTTCTCCATCACGAATTCCGCCGGTTTCCCGGCACGGAAAGAGAACTCTTGGAAAATTTGATCATCCTCAAACTGGCCTTCATCGCGCTCCTGTTCTTTCTGTCGGCGCTCCTGTCCTGCTCCGAGGCGGCTCTGTTCTCCCTGACCCCGCTGCATATCCACAAGATGGTCCAGGAGCGAACTCCCTTCCTCCGGGCCGTCCAGGGGCTACTCGCGGATCGCCGCCGGCTCCTCGTGACGATTATTTTCAGCAACGAATCGGTCAACATCGGCGTCTCCGTCCTGGCCACCTCCCTGATTGTCAGCCTGCTGGGGGCCGATCTGGGATGGCTGTCCATCGCCGTGACGATCCCGATCCTCCTGATTTTCTGTGAGGCCGTGCCGAAGACCCTGGGCATGACCGATTCCATCCGCTATTCTTCCCTGCTGTCGCCCTTCCTTTCCCTTGTCTCGGGCTTCGTCCGCCCTTTTGTGTGGCTTCTGGAAGCCGTATCCCGGGGGGTCGTTGTCCGGTTCGCCGGTCGGGAGTCCCAAGGCCGCTCAGCCCTGACGGAAGACGAATTCAAGACCATGATCGATGCGGGCCGCCAGGAAGGCGCCCTCGAAGAGACCCAGCGGACCCTGATCCATGCCGTATTCGAGATGGAGGACCGTCCCGTTTCGGAACTGATGGTACCCCGGGTGGATATATTCTGCCTCCCCTCCTCCATGCCCATCGCCGAGATGAAACAGGAGGTGATCCGTGCACGGCACTCGCGGATCCCCATTTACGGGCGGGATCGGGATGACATCCGGGGGCTCCTCCTGGCGGCGGACCTCCTGAAAATTCCCGAGGGAGAGAAAAAGGCCTCCTCCATTGAAAGCTACCTGAGAAAGGTCTATTTCGTTCCAGAGTGCAAGACGGCGGGGAGGCTGCTGAGGGAGTTCCAGAAGCGGCGCCTGCAGACCGCCGTCGTGGTGGACGAATACGGAGGTGTGTCCGGGCTCATCACCCTGGAGGATATCCTGGAACACCTCTTCCGTGACCTCTATGACGAGCACGGCATCCGGAAAGGCCTCTGGGAGAAGGTGGGTGAGAATGCCTGGGTCGTCTCGGGCCGTATGGAGACGGAGGACCTGAATGAGCTGCTCGGCCTGTCCCTGTCGCCGGAGGAGTTCGACACGGCGGGAGGATTCGTGCTGCATCTGTTCGGCAAGCTGCCGCATCGCGGGGAGGCGGTATCCTTCGGCGGGTATCGCTTCCTCGTGACGAAAGTCGGACCGGCCAGGATCCTCAACATCTGGGTCACGCGGGAAGCACGGGATAAAGGCGAAGACCATGACGCTTGAGCAGATCTTCATCCTGGCGATCATTGCGGCCTGTGTGCTCCTGCAGGGCTTGTTCTCCGGAGGGGAAATCGCACTGGTATCATCGAACATTCACAAACTCCGCCAGAAGGCGAGGAGGGGTTCCCGGGCGGCCGGCATGGTGCTGGAACTGCGCGAAAAACCCCACCTGTTCCTTTCCATGGCCCCCATCGGGACCAACCTCTGCGAGGTCACGGCGAGCACCGGCGCCACCCTGCTTTTCATCTCCCTGTTCGGCCCCCTTCGGGGGGAATGGCTGGCCGTGGGGATCATGATCCCGGTCCTCCTCCTGTTCGGCGAGGTCATCCCCAAGAGTATCTGCCAGGCCCGTCCGGAAAAGTCGGCACAGCGTCTGTCCTGGTTCTTCCGCGGAGCCTCCTGGCTCCTGGCTCCACTCGTTTTCGTCGTTTCCCGGTTGACCCTGCGCGTGGTTCTGCTCCTGACGGGAAAGACTGACCTCAGCTATTCCCCGTACATCACCCGGGATGCCCTGGTGTCGCTGATCAGCAGCGGGTCCGACGGAGACACGGACATCCTTCGTTCCGAGAAGGACATGGTCAGGCGGGTGTTTGATTTCTCAGGGACCACCGCCGGGGAAATCATGGTGCCCCTGTCGGCGATGACGGCCCTTCCGGTGACGGCGACGCTTGAAGACGCCGTCCGGCTCGTCAGGGAGCAGGGTTTTCTACGGATCCCCGTTTACCGCGACCAGGTGCTGAACATTGTAGGGATTCTCGACACGTTCGACCTGCTGGCCTGCGTGCAGCCGGATCGCCGGAACCAGGACGAGCCCGCCGAATCCGTCCAGGGCTGCCTGAAGACGGATGTGCTTTACATCCCGGATACAATGCCCGCAAAGGATTTGCTTCTGGAGATGAAGACCCGGGGGGAGCGGATGGCCGCCGTGGTCGACGAGTACGGGGGAGTCGTCGGGATCGTCACCCTGGAAGACATTCTGGAGGAGGTCGTGGGAGAGATCCACGATGAGTACGATACGGGCGAGAAGCTGTTCAGGCGCCTGGGGCCGGGACACTATCTCTTCAATGCAAGGATCAGCATCGAGCGGATCCGGACCATCCTGCCGATGGAGTTCCCGGAGGGCGATTACGAGACCCTGGGGGGATTTCTCCTGGCCCGGATGGGACGGATTCCGAAAAAGCGGGATACGTTCCCGATCGGCCCGGTGATATTCATCGTCGAGGATGCGGGGGAGCGGGCCGTGCGGGAAGTCGCGGCCCGGTTCTCGCCGGAACTGGAACGGTTGGCCGGCGATGGAGGAGGCGGAGGTGGTTCATGGTCCGTGGAGAAAACATGATCGAACGGAAGAAGGGAGAGGGCGATCTGCTTTGTCTCGTCCTGGCGGCGGGAAAGGGGACGCGGATGAAGTCGGACCTGGCCAAGGTGCTCCATTCCCTCTGCGGACGGCCGCTCCTGGCCTATGTCGTGGATACCGCCAGACGGGTCGGTGCGGCCAGGACGGTGATCATTATCGGTCACCAGGCGGATCGGGTCCGGGAGAGCGTCCGGGGAGAAGACCTGGTATTCGTGGAACAGAAGGAGCAGTTGGGAACCGGCCATGCCGTACGCATCGCCCGGGACAACTTCCGGGACTGGAAAGGGCCGATCCTGATCCTCTGCGGCGATGTGCCCCTGCTGACCCCGAAGACGCTGGAGTCGCTCCTGCTGGAACACCATGCCAGCGGGGCCGCGGTGACCGTCCTCACGACCGTTCTGGAAGACCCCGGCAGTTACGGACGTGTGATCAAGGGGGAAGACGGGGAAGTCCTGCGCATCGTCGAGGCCCGGGACGCCAGTGAAGAGGAGAGAAGGGTCCGGGAGATCAATGCCGGAATCTACTGCGCCGGGGGAGGCTTCCTGGCCGAGGCGGTCGGGGAGATCCGGAACGAAAACGCCCAGAAGGAGTATTATCTGACGGACATTGTGGAGATCGCCCGGGGCCGGGGACTTCGGGTCCGGTCTGTCGTGGCGGACTTTCCGCCGGAAGTGATGGGCATCAACACACCGGAAGATCTCGGGGAAGCGGAGCGGCTTGTCCGATCCGGGTTTCTCGGCTCCTGCACCTCATGAGCATTCCGGACATTCTGAAAATCGGGTCCCTGGCCATGGTCAGCCGGGTATGGATGGCCCCCATGGCCGGGGTGACGAACCTGCCTTTCCGGTTGATCGCCCGTTCCTGCGGCTGCGGGATGGCCTTCACGGAAATGGTGAGCGCCAACGGCCTGATCCGGGCAACCCGGAAGACCCTCCATTATCTTGATTCAACCGATGAGGACCGGCCCCTGGGCGTTCAGATCTTCGGCTCCGATCCGCAGGTCATGGCCCGGGCGGCCCGGATTGTGACAGACGCCGGGGCGGACCTGCTGGATGTCAACATGGGCTGTCCCGTAAAGAAGGTGGTCAAGACCGGATCCGGCGCGGCCCTGATGAAGGATCCCGCACGTGTCGCGGCCGTCCTGGCGGCGGTCCGTGAGGCGACGCCGCTGCCCATGACGGTCAAGATCCGGGCCGGCTGGAACAGCAGGTCCGTCAATGCGATAGAAATCGCAAAAATTGCAGAGAGTTGCGGAGTTGACGGCATCACGGTCCACCCCCGGACCGCCGTGCAGGGATACGGGGGCTCCGCCGACTGGACCCTGATCGGTGCCGTCCGGGAAGCGGTGGCGGTTCCGGTCATTGGAAACGGGGACATCCGGCGGCCTTCGGACGCCCTGAAGATGATGCGCCGGACGGGTTGTCATGCCGTCATGGTTGGACGGGCCTGTCTTGGAAATCCATGGATATTCGGGAGAATTGCCGCGTACAGAGAGGATGGGGGGGATCCCGCGATTCCGGATCCGGAGGAGAAGATGCGGGTCATTGTCCGTCACCTCGAGCTCGAGATCGCGGCTATGGGGGAGCAAGCCGGGATCCGCTCTTTCCGAAAGCATGCGCTCTGGTATACCAAGGGAGAACGGGGAGGGGCTCAGATCCGGAATGTTGCCGGCCGGCTTGCGGAGAAGCGTGAGCTTCTGGAACTTCTCCGGTCGTTCTACGCCCTTGAAAGGGAAAGTCCGCCTTGACTTTCCAGGGGTTTGTTGCCATACTCGCCGCCAAAAAAGAACCACTCCGGCCATCCGGGCAGCCTGATGACCGGCGCGGATAAGGGGGAACCGGTGGAACTGACCAGTTTCGAGGAACTGGACAAGAAGATCCGGATTGTTATCAGCGATTACGCGCTGTTAAAAAAGCAATACGGGGAATTGGAGGAGCAACTCAAAAAAAAATCGCTGGATTTGGAGGAAGCACAGAACCATATCAGGGGGCTCACGGAAGAGAGGGACTTCATTCGCACGAAGGTGGATTCGCTTCTTGAACTGCTCAGGGACGTACCGGCCCACCAGTAGCCATTCAAGGGGCAGGATTTGAAAAAACGATTTCAAGTCAAGATACTGGGGCAAGAATTTTCTGTAACCAGCGATGATGGGGAGGAACACGTTACACGTGTGGTTGCCTTGGTGAATGACCGGATCGAGCAGATCGGCACCCGGTCACCCAAGATGCCGGCCCTCCACATCGCCATCCTGGCTGCGCTGAATATCGCCGACGAATACGTGAAACTGGAGGAAAGCAGCAAGGATTTATCGATAAGCCTGAATGAGCGGTCGGAAAAACTGATTTCGCTGATCGACGAGGTTGCTTAGAAACAAGAAACAGATACCCTCTTACCCGTGCTGTGACTGTCGCCGGCAAGCCGGCCCGTCTCTTGCCCCCGGGATCCTGAATCCCGGATATATCCGCCACCTGTGATTCCCGACTTTTCCCGGGGAGGATCGGGTTCATCCCGGATCCCCCGGTGAAAAATCTTTCCCGGATTCCGGGCTTTCTCCAAATTCCCATTTAATATCATGAAGTTGTGTTTCTCCCGGCGTGGAGGTCCAAGGTCCTCGCATCGTCGGAGTATCCATATACAGGAGGTGAAGTTGTCGTGAGCGGCATGACCATATTCATCATCATTGCGTCGATTGTGGTGGGAGGCGGGGTTGGTTTCGGCCTGATGGCCGCCCTCTCCCGGAAGCGGATCAGGTCGGCCGAGAGCCTGGCCTCGAGAATTGTGGAAGAAGCGAAAAAAGAGGCGGACACCCTGAAGAAGGAGGGCGTTCTGCAGGCCCGGGAGACCCTGGTCAAAGCGAAGGCCGAGTCCGAGCGGGAAGGAAAGGAGCGCAGGCAGGAGATGGACGCCATGGAGCGGAAGATCCGCGCCAGGGAGGAACACGTCGACAAGCGCTCCGATGCGCTGGCCCAGAAAGAAAGCCAGATGGAAGGAAGAGAGAAATCGCTGGTGTCGAAGGAAGGCCAGATCCAGGAGAAAACGGACAAACTGAGCCGGATGATCGAGGAGGAGCGGCAGAAGCTCGAGCGGGTCGCCGGGATTTCGTCTGAGGAGGCCAAAGAGCAGCTCGTCCAGGCGATGGAATCGGAGGCCAAGCGGGATGCAGCGCTCCTGATCCGGAAGGTGGAGGAGGAGGCCAAAAGGAATGCCGAGAAGGCCTCCCGGGAAGTCATGGTGTACGCGATGCAGCGTTATGCCAGCGATTTCGTGGCGGAAAGCACGGTATCGGTGGTCAATCTCCCCAGCGACGAGATGAAGGGCCGCATCATCGGCCGGGAGGGCAGGAATATCCGGGCCATCGAGGCGGCAACCGGGATCGACCTGATCGTCGATGACACCCCGGAAGCGGTTGTCCTGTCGAGCTTCGACCCGATCCGCCGCGAGGTGGCCCGCATTTCCCTGGAGCGGCTGATTACGGACGGCCGGATCCACCCGGGACGGATTGAGGAGATCGTGAAAAAGGCGACGCAGGAGGTGGACAAGGTGGTTCAGGAAACGGGAGAGCACGTCTCCTTCGACGTTGGCGTCCACGACCTGCATCCCGAGATCATCACGCTTCTGGGAAGCCTCAAGTATCGCACGAGTTTTTCCCAGAACGTCCTGCAGCACTCCGTTGAGGTGGCGTACCTGACGGGCATCATGGCTTCGGAGCTGAAGATGAACGTCAAGGAGGCCAAGCGGGCCGGACTGCTCCACGACATCGGGAAGGCCATCGACCACAAGATCGAGGGCACCCATGCCGCCATAGGGGCCGATTATGCGCGAAGGTTCGGCGAATCGCCGGGCATCGTTCAGGCCATCGCGACTCACCATGACGACAGCCGGACGACGACATTGCTGGGGGCCCTGGTCCAGGTGGCGGATTCCCTCTCGGCGGCCCGTCCGGGAGCCCGGCGGGAGATGCTGGAGACATACGTCAAGCGTCTCGAGGAGCTGGAGGGAATCGCCAACTCCTTCAGCGGCGTCGACCGATGCTTCGCCATCCAGGCGGGACGGGAGATCCGCATCCTCGTGGAGAACGACAAGATCTCCGACAACGATGCGGTGATGCTCTGCCGGGACATCGTCAAAAAGATCGAAAAGGACCTGACCTATCCGGGGCAGATCAAGGTGACGGTGATCCGGGAGACCAGGGTTTCGGATTACGCGAGGTAACGCCGGTCCATGAATATCCTGTTCATCGGGGACATCATCGGCAAGCCGGGCCGCCGGGCTGTCCGGGAGCTTCTCCCGCAGCTCGTGGCCGGGCGGGCGGTGGACTTCGTCATTGCCAACTGCGAAAACGCCGCTGCCGGTTTCGGGGTCACCAGGGAGATCGTTGAGGACCTGTACGGGTACCGGGTCGATGTCCTCACATCGGGAAATCATGTCTGGGACAAGCGGGAAGTGGACGATTTCATCGACGACTACGAAACACTCCTCCGTCCCGCCAATTATCCCGACGGGGTGCCGGGGCACGGGTCCGTGGTCATGCCCGTTTCCGGAGGGGTGTACGTCGGCGTCCTGAACCTCCTGGGCAGGGTTTTCATGCCCGCTGTCGACTGTCCTTTCCGGACGGCGGAACGGGAACTCGAGAAAATCAGACGCAAAACACCCATTGTCATTGTCGACTTTCATGCCGAGGCGACGTCGGAGAAACAGGCCTTGAGCTGGTTCCTCGACGGTCGGGTCACGGCGGTGATCGGGACTCACACCCACGTGCAGACGGCGGACGAGGGTATCCGGCCCGGCGGCTCGGCCTATATCAGCGACGCCGGGATGACGGGGCCTTTCGATTCCGTCATCGGGACCCGGAAGGAGGCCATTCTGGAGCGGTTTCTCCGGCAGGTGCCGAACCGGTTCGACGTGGCGAAAGGTGATATTCGGCTCCAGGGTGTGCTCATGGAGGTTGACGAAACGAGCGGCCGGGCTTTGAAGATCGAGAGGATCAGCCTTCGACTGGAAGGTTGAGACGGTTGGGAGTCAGATCATGAAGAATGTGTTCGACGTGTTCGCGGAACGGGGCTTTCTGGAGCAGGTGACGGATGAAGGGCAGGTGAGGGAACTGCTCGGCAGCGGCCCCGTCGCGGGCTACATCGGGTTCGATCCCACGGCGACAAGCCTTCACGTGGGCAGCCTCGTACCCATCATGGCCCTGGTTCATCTGCAGCAGTGCGGCCACCGTCCCATCGCCCTGGT
The DNA here is from genome assembly GCA_035363115.1 of Syntrophales bacterium. Classification (NCBI taxonomy): domain Bacteria; kingdom Pseudomonadati; phylum Thermodesulfobacteriota; class Syntrophia; order Syntrophales; species Syntrophales bacterium. The sequence continues at coordinate 196,839 of DAOSEM010000007.1, forward strand.
CGGTGGCGGAACGGGGTTGATCGGCGACCCGAGCGGCAAGACGGAAATGCGCAGGGTCCTTACACGGGAAGAGATTGATTTCAATGCGGGATGCCTGCGGAAGCAGTTGTCCCGGTACCTGGACTTCGGGGAGGGCAGGGCCCTTCTGGTCAACAATGCGGATTGGCTGACGGAGCTGAACTACATTGCATTCCTGCGGGACATCGGCCGCCACTTCAGCGTCAACAAGATGCTGTCGGCAGAGAGCTACCGGCTCCGCCTGGAGAAGGGGCTGAGCTTTATCGAATTCAATTACATGCTCCTTCAGGCGTACGATTTTCTGTATTTATTCAAGAATTTAGGATGCGAGATCCAGTTCGGCGGCAACGACCAGTGGGGAAACATGCTGGCCGGGGTTGACCTGATCCGGCGCGTGGAGAGCCGGCAGGCTCACAGCCTTACGTTTCCGCTTCTGGCGACGGCCCAGGGGCACAAGATGGGGAAGACGGAAAAGGGAACCGTCTGGCTCGACGGAGCCATGACGTCGCCCTACGAGTATTTCCAGTACTGGATCAATACGGACGATGCGGATGTCACGCGCTTTCTTGCACTCTTTACATTCCTGCCCATGGAGGAGGTTCGGCACGCCGAATCTCTGACGGACGCGCAACTCAATATGGCCAAGACCGTGCTGGCTTTCGAGGCCACGAAGATCACCCACGGGACGGAAGAGGCGGTGGCGGCCTGGAGCGCATCCGCCGCCGCCTTCCGGCTGAAACCGGTCGATCCGGAGCTTTTCCCGTCCAGCGGGATCCCGCGAACGGCTTCGGGGGAGGACCTTGCGGCGATTCCCACGATCGGAAAGGAACGTACTGCCCTGGAGGCCGGAATCAGCGCCTTCGACCTCTTTCATGAGTCGGGACTCTGCGCCTCCAAAGGCGAAGCCAAGCGTGTCCTGTCGCAGGGAGGAGGATATGTGAACGATCGACCGATTCGGTCTCCAGAGGAGAAAATTGGCCTCGGTGATGCTAACGAACGTGGCGAAATCAGGCTGAGAAAGGGGAAGAAGAGCCACGCGGTCATCAGGATTCTTTGATTCTCGACAAAATTTCTCTTGACTGCACGGAAGTGATCGCGTACTATCCTGCTCCTGTTCGCGGGAAAGGTTGTTGAAGGGCTTCCGGATTTTTCAAGCGTCCTCAGCATGACGGACTCAAGAAGTGATCGCTGAACCCGTTCTTCAAATTCCAAAAGCGCACTGCGATTTCAGTTTTTGATCGCTGGAAAAAAGTTCTAAAAAGTTCTTGACAGGAAACGGTCTCTGAAGTAAATAGCGTGGCTCGTTTCCAAGATGTTCTTTGGCAATTGAATAGTGGGGTAATTGATTTGCGGGTTCTCTGCTTTGAGAAACAACAGGGGAGAGCAATCTCCCTATAAGGATTCAAACTGGAGAGTTTGATCCTGGCTCAGAACTAACGCTGGCGGCGTGCCTAACACATGCAAGTCGAACGAGAAAGGGTCCTTCGGGACCTGAGTAGAGTGGCGCACGGGTGAGTAACGCGTGGGTAATCTACCCTTCAGCTGGGAATAACCCATCGAAAGGTGGGCTAATACCGAATAATACGGCCGGGCTGCGGTTCGGTCGTCAAAGATAGCCTCTGCTTGCAAGCTTTCGCTGAAGGATGAGCCCGCGTCCCATTAGCTTGTTGGTAGGGTAACGGCCTACCAAGGCGACGATGGGTAGCTGGTCTGAGAGGATGATCAGCCACACTGGAACTGAGACACGGTCCAGA